>CAWUJV010000011.1:0-70777 GCA_963922845.1 uncultured Alteromonas sp. | reverse complement strand
TTGTTCACGGAGGAAACGCAGTGCCCCATCATCACAGCTTACATTATCTAGAGTTCCCAAGTCATGACCTTAACGCAACTACTGCATTTTTTAGTCAGGTTTTCGAATGGTCATTTACACCTTATGGAGAGGAATACGTGGCATTTGAAGCTGGTGACCGCGAAGGCGGTATTTATTACTATGACAAGGTGTTTAGTACGCAATCTGGTGCACCATTGGTCGTCTTTTACAGCAACAATTTGTCTGTATCACAACAGTTGATCAAAGAGGCGGGGGGCGTAATTTGCAAAGATACCTTCTCGTTTCCTGGTGGTGCACGTTTTCATTTTGTCGCACCTGGAAGCGGCGAGTTTGCCATTTGGTCTGAAAAGCCTTAAACGACATGCTTTGATACAAAAATCTACATACACCTTAATGAATATCGATTATAGTGCCATGCGTTTTAAATCCAGTGTTCATACACAGGGACATGGCTGAAGTTAGTGGTAGGATGCCTTGAATCAATGTTGTAATCTATGAATATGAACTCTCAGTATCCTACCAAAGTAGATTTACCCTATTGGGTCTTCCCCAGTATCTACACTGTAGTGTGCCTTCTTTTAAATTACTTTGCTGGATCGTTGGATTTTCCTGCTACGAATACGCTTAGGGAGCAACGAGACTTTAATGCTGCATTGGGAATGCCTGTGGTAACGGGCTATTTGTGGTTAACAGTCCGTCTTCTTCATCAGCGTGCAGCGAAAAGCCTCGTCAACTACCTCTTGAGTCAACATCGCTTGGCAGATTTTTCTATTCATCGACAACGCCTTGAATCGCGGTTACTCAAACATGTCATATTCGCGGCCACGCTTTCGTTGTCAGTTACGCTAATATACTTAACGACTGAAAATTTACTCGCCTTAGACTTAGCGCTGCACGTCTTACTGCTTAACTTGATGGCTGTGCCATTTTGGTTTTTTATATGGCTATTTGTTTTTCAGATTATTTTTATCACGCGTTACGTCATTCGACACTTTGTGGGTAAAACGCAATTTGATCTCTATGAGTTACGCAAGCTTAAGCCTATATCCGATCTCGTACTTACTAATACTGTGTTCGCCATGGCTATTTTGGCGATTACGCCAGTCTTTTGGTATCGGGTGCCTGTTCCGTTTATAGACATCGTTATATTGACCATCTTGATGGTCGCGCTGGTGGTTTACGTATTTTGGCCAGTTCTGCGCATGCGCCAGTTGGTGAAAAAACAAAAAGCCGTGGTTGTTGATAATCTCAATAATCAGATGCAGCAATTGTTCGAAAATAACCGTCGCGATCAGCAATTGGATGATGATGCCAGATTGAGAAAACTCGAGGTGTTGCAGAATCAGAAAGAGGATGTGTACAGCTTAAGTGAATGGCCATTGGATTTACCACAAGTGATTAAAGTCATTATCGTATCGACACTACTCCCGTTATCTTGGCTGGTACTCGCCGCGTTTGAAAATATGTTTGCATAACACCTGCTTAGTTTATAACCTCGGTTTAAGACTGTTATACAGGAGGTAACGCATGAAAATTTACGGTGATAGCCGCTCGGGAAACTGCTACAAAATCCAATTACTACTCTCTTTACTCGGGAAATCGTGTGATTGGGAAGAGGTCGATATTTTAGCGGGTGACACGCAAACTGACGCATTCAAACAAAAGAATCCCAATGGCAAGATCCCTTTGATGGAACTGGATGACGGGCGTTTGATGTCTGAATCCAATGCTATTCTTCATTACATTGCGGCTGGCTCTCCATTGATTCCAAGCAGTACCTTTGATTACGCGAAAATGTTGCAGTGGCAGTTCTTCGAGCAATACAGTCACGAACCCTATATTGCTGTATGTCGTTTTATTCAATTGTACTTGGGATTACCTGAAGACAGGCAAGCGGAATACGAGCAGAAGCAACAGGGTGGTTATAAAGCACTGGATGTTATGGAGCAGCAGTTACAGACTTCCCCTTATTTGGTCGGTGAAAAGCTCACTCTTGCTGATATTAGTTTGTTTGCCTACACACATGTAGCGCATGAAGGCGGTTTTAGCTTAGATGACTACCCTGCGGTAAAAAACTGGATAGCCTTGATTAAAGACCAAAAACAGTTCATTTCAATGACGGTTAAATCCTAGGTCGACGATGATGGCTGGGCCCTTGCCAATGAGAAATCAATTTGTCTTGGGCGCTAGCTAATCCCTTGGCATCTATCCCCCACCCCGTTGTTAAGCAATATTGCACCGCCTCCAATGTGGAAAGGCTGTAAGACAACTTCGTATGCCTGATATCATAGCGACTTGTTGGAGCGTCAGAAAAATGAAAAGCTGGCAGACACTGAAGCCATGGAATGGATCTGAACATGGCCAATGCTTGGCGCCAACTTGCGTCGATAAACACTAAAGTTTCAATACCTGATGTGGGGTTGTCGTCAGTGTATGTTGATTCAATGGGAATACTATTGTCTGTCGGGTAGATCAAAGCGGCGCGCCTGCTCGCTATTTTATGCGAGAGCGTTTCTATCGCGTCACATTGTGCGGTATTGCCGATAACGATATCAGTCTCGGGTATGCACAATTTCACTAGCCTTGCCGTATTTTTCGCATGTGCAGTTTCTTTGTTGTGTTGTAATATAACAATTTCAACTGGTGAGTGAATACGCGTTATGGCGTCACATACACACGTGGTCTTGGGATAATGACAATGTTTACAATAGTCCCGCATTGGTATTCACTGTTTGCTCTAAAAAAGAAGGTGCAACATTAGCAAAGAAGCACAAATTTGGCACACTATTCAACTTATTCCTCCGGGCAATGTTGCGAGTTACGGCCAACTTGCTGACTTAGCCGGTTTACCTGGACGTGCTAGAATGGTCGGCCGAGCTTTGCGTAATGCCCCCGACGGTATGGCGTTACCGTGGCACCGAGTGTTACGATCATCCGGTGAACTCGCTTTTCCCAAAGGTTCTGAACATGCAAAAGAACAAGCCAGTAGACTTTGGGAAGAAGGGGTGCCAGTGGTTAACCACAGAGTAAAAATGAAAGAATTTCAATGGGTGCCAGATATCACTGAACTCCTGTTTAGATTGCAGTATTGACCTATACTTACGTCGGCTTGTATCTAGCGGCGCATTAGGTTATTTTTTCTACTTGAATAAAGAAGTTTACTGACTCATGCAAGAACCTTTAAAAGTTATCACGATAGACGATCTAGAGCCTGGGATGTACGTTCATGAGATCCTAGAGCAAGACGGCAAGTTACTGGTCAAAAATAAAGGCCGTGTAACGAAGAGCGCCGTGGTAACAACGTTAAAAAAACGAGGTGTCAGAAAACTCGTTATTGATACGTCCAAACAATTCGACCCAGAAAATCCGGAAAAGCCCCTGGAGCCTCCTGCTGAAGAGCCAGTCAAAGACGAACCTAAAGAAACGGTATCGTTCGATGACGAAATAGCGCGAGCAGAACGGATCCACAAAAAAGGTAAGAATATCCAAAACAAATTGCTCGACGCTGTAAAAAGCGGCTTGCCATTTGATGACAAAATTCCGCGTGAATTTTCTAAAAATATGATTGAGTCAATTGATCGTAATCCCGATGCTTTGTTGTGTTTGACGAAAATACGGGAAAAAGACGATTATTTACTTGAGCACTCGCTTAATGTGGCAATTCTTTTGGCGAATTTTGGACGTTTTATTGGCATGTCTGAGCAAGAAGTAGAAGACTTGGCCCATGCGGGTTTTCTTCACGATATTGGTAAGATTCGCATACCCGATGAGATTCTTCACAAGCCGGGCCGTTTGACCGACATGGAAATGAACATCATGCGTGACCATGTTTACTACGGTGTGCGTGTGCTAGAAGAAATGGAGATAGAAAGTCACCTTGTACGCACAGTTAGCGAGCACCACGAGCGTCTTGATGGCTATGGTTACCCAAATGGCGCGCGAGGCGAAGAAATCAGTAAAGCGGGCCGTATGTTGGCGATTGCTGATGTGTATGATGCCTTGACGGCTGACCGTTGTTATAAAGCTGGGATGTCGAGTCAAAAAGCCCTTCAGATTTTGCTCAATGATGCACCAAGTAAGTTAGACAAGGAACTTGTTCAGCTGTTTATCAAGTGTATGGGGATTTACCCTGTGGGTAGCTTGGTGAAACTCAATAACGAGCGTATTGCCATGGTTGTGACTCAGAATGAGGACAAACCGCTAAGTCCTGTGGTTAAGATATTCTACAGTTTGCGTGGCAATCACTACATCCAGCCTAAAGACCTAGATTTGTCTGCTGATACGACGGTCCGTATTGAAAAGGCAGTCTTGGCGAGTGATTACAAAATTAACTTCAACGGATTCTTTTCTGAATCCATCGCAATTTAGTCGCGATATTGCGACACAGTTTCAACCGCCCTGTTTGATGTGTTCTTCACGGGGCGCGTCATACACATTTTTACATTTTATTTAAGTTACGTTCAGTTAAGGCTTTGTATACTGATCGTGTTTTCTCAGTATTCTCGTTCATTTTTGGAATAAAGTTTGCGCGCGAAACCTGTGTATATTCGAATTATTCCAATGTAGTTAAAAGAGGAAGGTATGAAAAGAACTCTACTTGTTAGCGCGATGGCGTTTTCATTAACCATGGCGGGTTGTGCAACAACGGCTAACAATACGCAAAAAGGCGCAGCAATAGGCGCTGTGGTTGGTGCAATATTGGGTAAAGCAACAGGTGATCACGATAAGAGTCGTTATGTTTGGGGCGCAGCCGTGGGTGCGATTGCTGGCACCGCTATTGGCAATTACATGGATGAGCAAGAAGAAGCCTTGCGCGAAGAATTAGCCGACACTGGCGTTGAAGTTTATCGCGAAGGCGACAATCTGAAACTCGTTATGCCAGGTGATATCACCTTTGCAACCAACAGTGCGGCAGTTAGCCCTACATTCAATCCAATATTGGATGATGTGGCTACCGTATTAAACAACTATGAAAAGACGGTACTGCTTATTAAAGGGCACACAGATGATGTAGGGTCTGAGCAATACAATCAAACATTGTCTGAACGTCGAGCCAATGCAGTGAAAAGTCAGTTGATTGCTGACAGTGTTCATCCGTCGAGAATTACGACTGTAGGGATGGGTGAGTACGCACCAAAAACAACCAATGAGACGGCCGATGGTCGTCAGCAAAACAGACGGGTTGAGCTGGAAATCCAACCAATCACATAACAACAAGGAAACACACGTAAGCAAAAAGGCCTCGTAAGAGGCCTTTTTTATATAGATTTAAGCAAAACAGAACACGGGTCTGCCCTTATCACCACATTATTCGATGTTTTGGATCTGTTCTCTCATTTGCTCGATCAATACTTTTAGTTCTACTGCTGATTGAGTGATGTCAGTACTTATCGATTTTGAGCCTAGAGTATTCGCCTCACGATTAAACTCTTGCATCATGAAATCCAGTCGACGGCCCACTGCACCACCCTTTTTAAGGATTTTACGGGTTTCGCTAACATGAGAGCCAAGACGGTCAAGTTCTTCTGCAACATCGACTTTTTGAGCAAGTAGAATCATTTCTTGCTCTACGCGATTTTCTTCTAGCTCAATCTTTGCTTCTTCAAATTTAGCGAGAATCTTTTCTCTCTGCCATTTGATAACTTCAGGCATTTTTGTGGTGACGTTGGCCACTTCGTTTTCAATGCCTTCTAGTCGTTGTTCTATCATGGCTTTGAGATTAGTACCCTCTGTTGAGCGTGCAGTAATAAAATCGTCAAGTGCCAAATCAAACTCAGCCATGATTTCGCCTTGAATCGCATCCATATCGGTTTCCTCAGCGGCGATAACGCCGGGCCAGCGCAATACATCCAACGGATTTACGCCTGTAGATTGGCCTTGCGATTGTACCCATTCGGCTGCGTTAAGCACTTCTTTAGCAAGTGTCTCGTTTAGGTTCAGTTTGGTTACCGCCGAGTCATTCGCAGAAAACCTCAATGCACACTCTACTTTTCCTCGTTGCAGCTTTTTGCGAAAACGCTCTCGTAATACGGGTTCTAATGAACGGAATTGTTCAGGCAATCGAAAGTATGTCTCTAAAAAACGTTGGTTTACCGATCGAATCTCCCATACGACCGTACCCCAATCTCGTTTCAATTCGCGTCGTGCGAATGCAGTCATACTGAAAATCATGTGTTTAATTTCCTTGAATTGCCAATGCTTATGCTATTTTTAGCAAGAATAACACACTTTGTTTAATTCTCGTTGCTTTAGGCACCGAGTGACAGTGAACATGGCCATGGAACTGGGGTATACTAGCGCCGTTTACAGGTACCTCATCAACAAATTTTTAGGAGACTACTATGCGTCCCAGTGGCAGAACCGCCAGCCAAATCCGCCCAGTTACCATTACGCGTCAATTTACGTGTCACGCGGAAGGGTCAGTATTGATTGAATTTGGTAACACGAAGGTGTTGTGTAATGCCACGGTTGAAGAGGGTGTGCCTCGCTTTATGAAAGGCCAAGGTAAAGGTTGGGTAACGGCAGAGTACAGTATGCTTCCACGTTCTACGCATACCAGAAGTGGTCGCGAAGCGGCACGTGGCAAGCAAGGTGGTAGAACGCTTGAGATTCAGCGCTTAATCGCGCGCTCACTTCGCGCCGCTGTAGATCTTAGTCTATTGGGTGAAAACACTATTATTATCGACTGTGACGTTATCCAAGCCGATGGCGGAACTCGTACGGCTTCCATTACTGGTGCTTGTGTTGCGCTGGTTGACGCGTTGACATATATGCGCGCAAAGGGATTAATCAAGGCGAATCCGCTTAAGCATATGATTGCAGCGCTGTCTGTAGGGATTCATGAGGGTACACCTATCGCCGACCTAGAGTATACGGAAGACTCGACCGCTGAAACGGACATGAATGTTGTCATGACCGAAGACGGAAAACTTATTGAAGTGCAAGGCACCGCCGAGGGCGAACCCTTCTCTTTTGATGAACTTAGTGAAATGCTTGAAATCGCAAAACACGGTTTACGTGAATTGTTTGATGTTCAAAAAGCCGCGTTGGCGTAGGAGGTGGTGTGAAAGCATTTCAAAAAGCCTTCATTGAGTTTGCCATCGATCGTGGCGTACTGAAGTTTGGCGAGTTTACTTTAAAGTCAGGCCGCACTAGCCCTTATTTTTTCAATGCCGGCTTGTTCAACACTGGCGGTGATTTGGCTAAGCTTGGTCGCTACTATGCTGCGGCTTTAGTTGACTCTGGTATATCCTTTGATGTGCTCTTTGGTCCTGCTTACAAAGGCATTCCGATTGCAACTACTACGGCCGTTGCACTCGCTGAACATCACGAAGTTGATACTCCCTATTGCTTTAATCGCAAAGAAGCGAAAAGCCACGGCGAAGGCGGAAACCTAGTTGGTAGTCCTCTAGAAGGTAAAGTCATGCTGGTGGATGATGTGATAACAGCTGGAACGGCTATTCGCGAATCGATGACTTTGATAGCTGCAAACAATGCGTCATTAGCGGGCGTGTTGATTGCATTAGATCGTCAGGAAAAAGGGCAAGGCGAGTTATCTGCGATTCAAGAGGTTGAACGCGATTTTGAAACACATGTCGTATCGATTGTGACGATGAGCGATGTAATAGCTTATTTGATTGAAGGGGGTGGCTATGACAATCATATCGGTGCCATGAAACAGTACCGAGACACTTATGGTATCTGATGGTTTACCCGAGTCAGCGGATTGGGATAACGCTGACCATCATCTAGAAGCGCAGGGCCTTCGATGTCCTGAGCCTGTGATGATGATCCGTTTGCAAATTCGAAAAATGAACGATGGCGAGACATTGTACGTTACTGCTGACGATCCTTCGACATCTCGGGATGTGCCTAGCTTCTGTCGCTTTATGCAACACCAACTTCTCGCCGCGCAGACGACGACATTTCCCTATCAGTACTTGATAAGAAAAGGTGTATAGAGCGAGCGTGTTGGACATTTGCCAAAATAACAATCACGTCGCTACAAAAACCTAGTGCTAGTATCTATACGCCATAGGTATTGGCTTTACTGAGTGCATCGAGCATGAGGCGCTGCAATAGCGCCTTGTGCTTCGGGCTCTTACAGTGCATATCACTTGCACACACATCGTGCTGTTGCAGCATTCTCACCAATGCACTCACTTTAAGATCAACGCTGATGTATTCTTCATTGTGTTTCATTTCTATCAGGTCTCATTAATGAATGGCATAGGCCGCTGTTGAAAGCGTATCTAGGCGGTCTTGATAGTACTCCATCCCTATTTCCATTGTTTGTTCGATATCCGCAATAACGGATACTAAAGTTTCATTTCCAGCGAACAATGGAAGCAATGCGTGAAGTGTGTCTCGATATTGTTGCAACAAAAATAGCGCTTGTTGAAACTCATCAAAACCGGCTAAGTATTTAGCCACTTGAATTGCCATCATGCCAAAAGCGGTTAAATCCTCGATAAGTAATTGTTTGTCCGAAGGGTTGAACGGTGTATATAAAATGGTTAAGGCAATATCAGTTGCTTTTCGCTGCGCGTGATAGGCGTCTTCTACCTTTCCTGATATAAGGTGCTCATGTGCATCGTGTACTGCCTGTGTTCTGTGAACTCGCGCGTGTTCAGGGTGGTGCTTGAGCCACTTTATATATAAGGGGCATAACGAATCCATGGGCATCGATTTCTCCTTGCTTGGTCATTCAAATACTAAATTAATGCAAATGAGAATCATTATCAATAGTGTGATATAAAAAAGGGCGAATTTTTTTATCCGCCCCGAGATGAGTTATTGCCTACGGGTTTATTGTTTATAAACGACGCCATCTTTCATGACAAACGCCACATTTTGCATAATTGAAATGTCGTCAAGTGGATTACCCTCAACAGCCACGATGTCTGCCAACTTTCCAGATTCCAGCGTCCCCAATGTGTCGCTTATTCCAAGTAGATCTGCCGTTGCTACCGTGGCACTTTTTAGTGCCTCGCTGGCGGGCATTCCGGCTTCAACCATCAGGACAAACTCTTTTGCGTTATCACCGTGAGCCGAAACACCACTATCCGTGCCAAACGCGATCTTGACGCCCGCTTCGTAGGCTCTTGCAAATGTATTTTGAATAAGTGGGCCTATAGCCGCCGCTTTAGGGCGAACCAATGCAGGAAAGTAACCGTCAATCTTGGCTTTTTCAGCAACGAAATTGCCGGCAAGGATTGTCGGAACGTAATACGTGCCGTACTTTTTCATGAGCTTCATGGTCTTTTTATCCATATAAGTACCGTGCTCAATAGAGTCGACCCCTGCTTTGATTGCTCTTTCCATGCCTTCTTTTCCGTGCGCATGGACCGCGACTTTCATGCCGTAATCTTTGGCCGTGTCGACAATGGCTTTTAACTCATCATCCATAAACTGTGGGTTTTGCCCGCTTTTTGCGACACTTAACACACCTCCCGTTGCAGTGATCTTTATGACATCTGCACCGTCTTTATATCGTTGGCGCACGGCTTGTCGCGCCTCTGCAACGCCATTAACTACCCCTTGAATTGGCCCCGGGTGCATTTGAAATTGCTTTGCAACACCATTACTTGGGTCTGCGTGACCACCCGTAGTGGCAATCGACTTAGCTGCAGTATAGATTCGAGGTCCTTTTTGTTGACCTTTGTTGATCGCATTTCGCAGAGCCACGGTTTCGTTGTAACCATCGCCTAAGTTTCTAACCGTAGTAAAACCTGACATGAGTGTTTTCTCGGCGTAGTAAGCGGCACTCAGTGCGTAGTCAGCCTCATTGGCTGTAAATCGTTTTAAATAGGTTTGAGGACCGCCATGTTGCATTGATAAGTGCACATGCATATCCATCAAACCGGGTAAAACAGTTGCGTCTTTCAAATCGATAACCGTATCTGTTTCGGTCGGATCGATGAACCCTTGTTTGAGATCAACGATTTTGTTGTCTTTTACGACTATGGTGACATTTTTTTCGAGTTTATCGGATTTGCCTGTAAACACGTTTCCAGCGTGAATTAAGGTATCGGCATAAGTTGGATTGATTAAGGAAATATAACTTGTTGTCGTTAACAGTAATGCGATGAATTTTTTCATTTTTTATTGTGTGTGATTTTTAAGCTAGAGCTTCACTCTAGGCTATGCAATAGTAGAAATCAAAAATTCGTCATATTTATCCTGTTGACTTACCCGTAAGGGTAAACTGACAGCATAAGTCGTTTATTTGACTACGCTTTATGAAAGCGCGTATCGAAAGGTTGATGAAAATGAGACGTGGACAGCAAGTAAAGAACCAAGAAACTGACTTTCCCTCTAACTATGAGCTGGTATCAACAACCGATACTCGTGGTGTCATCACGTACGCCAATGATGCTTTTTGTAAGGTCGCAGGCTATGACGAAGAAGAACTCGTCGGAAAAAACCACAATATAGTGCGTCATCCCGATATGCCCAAAGCGGCGTTTAAAGATATGTGGGATCTACTCGAAAGAGGCCATTCGTGGCGTGGCGTAGTTAAGAACTTGTGTAAAGACGGCAGTTATTATTGGGTCGATGCGTTCGTCACTCCGATCATGGAAAATGGCAAACGAGTGGGTTATCAGTCTGTTCGCGTCAAGCCCGACAGAGCATTAGTGCAGCGAGCCGAGTCGCTGTACAGTGCAATCAACCAGGGCAATACGTCGGTACTGAGAGAAATCACGACGTCGCAAAAAATGATGGCATTCATGGCGATGAGCATTTTGATAGGTGCCATTTTAGGGGCGACGTTTAGCTGGTGGTCAGCATTAGGCGTTGTCACAGTAGGCATCTTGGCCTTGGTGATGTTCCATGTGGAACTTTTTACCTTACCCGCTCAAGCGAGCGCCATGCAGCGAGAGTTCGACAGCGTTTCGCGCTTTGTACTTAATGGAAAGGGCATTAAATCAATATTTAATTTTCGTATGGATATGGAAAAGGGTTTACAACGGGCCGTATTGGGTCGTACTCAAGATGCGACCCATAGACTGGAATCCATATCCAATAAAACGCTATCGTTTGTAAAAGAGACTTCTACCGGTATTCATCAACAGAAGCATGGGGTTTCACAGATATCGTCGGCTATTGACCGAATAAGTAAACATTCTCATACCATGCACGAAAATACACAAAGTACCCGAGAAAGTATTGTTCGTACCAATGAACAATGCGGCGAGGCCAAAGCATTAATTTTGGCAGGAAGAGATAAAGTACACGACCTTTCTGGCATCGTAGATACCGCTTCGAGTACTGCTGATCAGTTACTAGATGCGACAAATAATGTCGGAAAAATCATGGGCGAAATCGAGGCGATTGCGGAGCAAACAAACTTGTTAGCGCTAAATGCTGCCATTGAGGCTGCAAGAGCAGGTGAAAGCGGAAGAGGTTTTGCTGTGGTTGCTGATGAAGTGCGTTCTCTTTCTACTCGCACGCAAGAGTCTGCGGGTAACATTGTTTCAAGTATGGACTTGATGAGGACGACGTTACTCGAATGGGTTGAAACCATGCACGTTTCTCGGGACAACGCGCTGGAGAGTGTGGAACAAGCGAATACGTCGGCCCAAGCCATTGAACAAATTTATCAAATGATTGAAGACATCAATACTCACTCACAAGGAATTATGCGTGCTATCACAGAGCAAGAAGCGATGTGTAGTGAAATTGAACAACATGCCCAAGGTATCTTTGAAGTCGCTGAAACCAATAGCTGTGTGGCCGATGAAATGACAAATACAGCCAATGAACTCAATTACAATATCACGACTATTTCTGGGCTTAGCGATACATTCAAACAAAGCTAAACCCTTTTTAGGTGTGCTATTCGACAAATTCACCTAAAGAGAAAACGTAATCGCCACTTGGCATACGCAACGTAGTCACACCGTTATGAGTGTGGGTTTGTGCAATGTCGATTAGTTGGTAGTAGACATTTTGATGTAACCTACCCCACAAGTTGCGACGCACGTTGACGTAGGGCACCGTGACATTGTCTTGCGCGAGGGGATCGTGTCTCAACTCAATAGGATGAGTCGCATCAACGTTAAACTCATCACCAGTTTGCGTAGTTAGGCGCAATATGTCGTTTTCGATTTGCCAATTGGTAATGACAAAAGGGACATCCTCAACCTGTATTCCTACCTTTTCGACTGGTGTGACAAGGAAATAGTCTTCGTCTTCTTTTTTTAAAACGGAAGAAAATAGCGCAACAAGCGATGCCCTGCCTATGGGAGAACCCTCGTAAAACCAACGGCCATCGCGTTTAATGACCATATTGATGTCACCACAAAAGTCTGGGTTCCAAGAATCAACAGGAGGTAGAGATTGAGCTTTACCTCCTATTTGCTTTTGCAGATGATTAAGATCCATAACCTTCTAGACTAGATTTTATTTCGCGAAGTTTCGCTTTGATACGACGCATATTATCTGGCCCAGTTCTGAGTAATTGCTTCTGAGGAGATGACAAAGACTCAAGTCTGTCATCGCTGTATTTATACATAACAGAGTCAGTATAAACTTCGACAGGCATAGGAATTTCAGGCGTGTCGAGTAAGTGATCTAACGCGTCGATAAACACGTCATTGAACGAGGTGCCAGGACTACCGATTTCGTCATACACAGACTGTAGTTCACTTTGATAATCTGCGTACATGCTCATCAAATCGCTATTATCCATAGATTCAAGCACTTCGACATACGGTGTATAGCGTTTGTAGCTTGCAGCATCGATCCATTCTCTATCTGCTTGCCGATAAATTCGAAATGACTGACTTGGAGGCGTCAACAAAGGATGGTTAGGTGCCGTTTCCTCATCTGCTAGGTTGACGACATTAATTACAAAACGCTGTATTAAACCCTCATTCACAAGGAGCCGAGCTAGGGTTGGCGATGTCGCGATTTCCATCAGCGTTGCTTTTACTGCGCCATCGCTGACATCAAGTGGCATAGGTTCAGGTTCTTCTACTGGCGCCATTGGCTCAACGTCAGCTGCTGGGTCTATTTCAACCGCCTCCGGCTCTGGTGTTGGCTCAAAGGTATCAGGAGTTTCTGGTTCAATAGCCACGGGCTCTTCAACGACAGGCTCAGGTGCTTTTTCGACCACAGGCGCTGGCTCTTCAGAAGCGGGCCAAAAAACAATCGCCAACACGACAACCACAACGACTGCGATAATAATAAAATGTGGGGCTAGCGTGCGTTTTTCTGAGGTTTCACTCATAGTATTTCCACCGACTATCGAATCCTAGTTACTTTAATAATATCAAACATGTAGCTCTTTGTTTGAAAATCAATAGATCATTTAGTTCAATAACATTCTATGCATTGAGTTTATCTCGCGCTTGATGAACCAAACCTTAACTATTGGGTTACTGCTTGATACCAATCACTTTTCCTTTGGACGAGCCTTTTTGGTCTGGCTCACCGCGCAATTTTCAAGCTCCTTAGCATAACTCGCGAGTCGTTGATGTGCCTGGCCATCGAGTTCAGGTACGCGCGCTGAGCAATCCTTTGTTTGTGAGGATTGGCATTAATAAGATGCCACGACTTATCCATTTCTTTCACTTGATTGCGACAAACATCCCCTATTCTTCGTTGACTATCGACCAGACGTTAGCTTAAAGCGTAGATCAATTATTGAACCTCGCCGTTTTATCCTACGTAAACATCAATGAAAGCGTTTAATACCAATCCTTGCAAATAAATGATCGACACAAAGTGCATTCAGGCTTTAATAGCCAAGCTAGAGGTTTGCGAAAGGAACGCGTCGTTTTGGGAGAATACGCGTGCACAGCGCAGCTTTGTTTGCGTAGATTGGTATACATACCTTGTCTTTTTACAGTTGGCATAACGAGATGGAGACACTCATGCACAAATTCGATGCAAATGCGATTAGTCAGCAACCAATCAATATCGCGCTACTCGAGGTATTGTCGTTCGAAATGAACGTGTATCTAGTGCGGCTAACCACAAGTGACAATGGAATTAGTCGACATGGCTTAGTATTTGATTCTAAAACCGATAAACCTTTTCGGTTTCATAATTCTGCAAGTATCAGAGAGTTTTTTGCCGACTGCCATGTTGAGCAAGCAGTAATGGTTCATGACACACCCTACGACGAAATGATCAATAATCCGCCGAAAGCGAAAAACCCAATGGCTCTGCCATTTTCTATGACCTTGCCTTACTAGCTGCAGCAAATGAGAGGCGACCTTGATGATGTAATGGCGCTAGGTTAGCCAAGGTCTAGCGACGTGTCTCAGATTAACTTGCGCGCCAAGGCGTTTGGCAAGTAAAAACAGTCCACCAAGTTTACGATGAATAAAAACGGCGTCGGCTGGTGGAACATGCCAGAAATCGAGGTCGAAAGACAATTCCATCCCTAGTGCTTGCAACCGAGATACTAAATTACTCGCTTCGAAGTTATATACCTCATCGCGGTGAATAGCTTCACATGCCATCATCCCAATGTCGGTGACTTTTGCTATTTGCTCTGGCGAATGTGTTTTGTCGATCAATCCTATCGACAATGCGGCTTCTTGCATCATCGCACTGTCTTGTGACGACGCAGCGATTAGTAAAGCTTGATAACACTGACTGATATTTTCAGGTAAGACTCTTGTGGCGCCAAAGTCGAGTAAGACGAGCTTCTCTTGGGTTGGGTCATAGCGAAAATTGGCCAGGTTGGGATCACTTTGAATCAGTCTGAAGTCAAAAACTTCCTTGAAAAACAGACGAAACAGAGCACTCATTAATCTGTTCTTGGTGTCCTGTGGAGCATTGATGAGCGCATCGATCGGTTCACTTTTCATAAACGTCATGGCCAACACAGTGTCTGTGCTCCACTGCTCAGCAACGTCGGGACAGGTGAAGTCGTCGTCATTTTCTATCAGCGTTTTGTAGCGCTTGAGCATGTCTGCTTCGCGACGATAGTCGGCCTCTTCGTGCAGCTGATGTTTGGCTTCAGTCAGGAGTGGCGAAATATCCAGTTGGCTAGGAATAATGCCCGTGAGTTTGATTAGCGAAGCGACGTTGTTGACATCACTATCAATGCTCTTGCTGATACCGGGATATTGAATTTTGACAGCAAGCATAGTGCCATCCATCGTAATGACTTTATGGACTTGGCCAATAGAAGCCGCGGCAATTGGCGCGTAAGAAAAATATAAGAGGTTGTCGTGCCAGTCAGGCCCCCATTGCTCATCCAGGACAGACTGAAGTTGTTCTTTTGGCATCGGATCGGCGTCGTCACGCAAGCGAGCCAAAATATCTGCAAGTTCCTTGGGCAAGATATCGCCGCCGTCCATTGATATCAGTTGACCGACTTTCATTGCTGCGCCTCGCATTTTGGCGAGTTGGTCGGTTAAACGTTGAATATTCTTGGGTGTCAGCAACAGTGAAGACAGCTTGGGCCGCTTTCCTTGTAGAAGTTGCGCCGCCCCCTCTGCGACCACATTAGTCGCTATTCGGCCGGCGACGCTACCCAGTCCTGTGACTCTGGATACTCTGCCGGTTGGAATGACTTTACTTTTTCTATTGGAATCGCTGGGCATATTGTTCTGTCACCTTGAGCCAAGATATTGCGGGTTGATGTAACACAAATGCAACTTAGGTTTTTTTATCACAGGCTCTTATGCTACGTACTTTCAATGTGTTTATGATAAACATTACGCTGTAACGGATAGGTAGGTTCATAGTATGTAGGCTAGCATTTGTATCAGCATGCCACCGACACTGCCAATGGCAAAACCAAACCAACCACTTTTTCCAATGTAGCGCGCACTTGTCGCACCAAAGATCCCACACCATAGCATTGCGCTATAGACAGAAAACATTCCACTACCCGTCCCCGAGTTAGGCAGGAACAGCAGCACGACTATTGTTAGCGCCATTGCACCAGACAATAGTACCCACATTATGTTTTTTTTATCTTTAAATGCGTCTTGAGGTTTGGCCATAAATTGTTGCTCCGTGATGCTTCGCACCATCATGAAGTATCACGGGCAACAAGGCAATAAGACTAAAATCTTACTTCGAGTAGTTCAGTAGCGTCACTAAAGGTTAAGGTTTTGACTTGCCCTTTACCTTCAACATTGAGCGTGTTGACTTGTGCTGGCCAAAGATCTCTGAGTACATCGTGTTGGATACTCAAACCTTCAAGAACTGGAGGTGTAGTGGTCTCCTGATAAACCCAAAAGTGTTTACCTTCAGTTTCATAACCCACCAGCTTGAGTGGAAGAGACTGACCTTGCGCATTGAGCAAAGCAAATCGTTCAACAACATAATTGGCAAACTCAGCTTGTGTCAGACTGTCGTCTAGTATGTCGGCTGTTTTGTCAAATAGAGACCGAACGGCGTGTTCAGCATCGTGAAGATTGAACCTATGCATTACTTCAATGTTTTCGGTTCTAGGATTGAACAATACAGTCGTAATCGCTGCTTTTTGCTGATGACTAAACGCGTTTGCGCTGAGTAATAAGAGCGCCATAAAGGCGCTCTGTATGACTCTGACTACAAGAGAAGACTTATTCGTCATCTTTGTCTTCGTCAGTCTTCAGCTTAGTCTTGATATCGTTCATTACGTCACGGTTTACTTTACCTGAACGAGGCTTGGACTTGTAAGCTTCGATACGTGAAGGGATGATACGACGTGGGTAGTGGTTGTTTTCTACATCGACATCCGCAGTTTCCCAACGTGGGTCAACCGTCACACTAACCAGCTCTTTGTCTTTTTCAGTGACAATTAACTTACTCACCGCTTTCGGGGTACGACGCCAGATTTCCGCAGGAATGCGCATTTCGTCTTTAGTACCATCGGCAAATTCAAGTTCTAGAATGATTGGCATAACCAAACCACCTTTGTTAGTGAAATCCAGAACATAGTAGTTTTTGTTTTCTTCTAAAGCGCGTTCAAACGCTTTGCGTTCCCAAGGCTTCAAGCTCTTCATAAAGCTTTGATACTTGTTACGCTCTTTATTTGTTACCGTGAATTGGTCGTTGTCGTCGTAGAAGTCTTTGATGTCTTCAAAACGGTCAACCCAAAGCTTGATACCCTCTTTCTGGTTGCGCTCATCAGTCAGCGACTTAGGCTTATCCATTTCCACTTGACGTTCGCGTGCAAAATCAATGTCAGGGTCTTCTGTATCAAGGCGCAGCTTGTATACGCGATCAAGAGAGATGTCTACGTGGTCTGTTGTATAGAACCAGCCTCTCCAGAACCAATCTAAGTCAACACCTGACGCTTCTTCCATAGTGCGGAAGAAATCAGACGGCGTAGGGCGTTTGAATTTCCAGCGCTGTGCATACTCTTTAAACGCAAAGTCGAATAGCTCACGGCCTAAAATTGTTTCGCGTAGAATATTCAGCGCGACAGCCGGCTTTGTATAAGCATTAGGGCCAAGACGCAAAACTGAATCTGACTGCGTCATAATTGGCACTTGAGTTGATGATTTCATGTAGCCGACGATATCACGAGGCTCTACACCCCAAGGAATCGTAGGATCCCATTCACGACCGGCAACGCCGTCTAAGAAGCTGTTTAATCCTTCATCCATCCACGTCCACTGACGTTCGTCTGAGTTAACCACCATTGGGAAGTAAATGTGACCGACTTCGTGGATAACAACGCCAATTAGGAAGCGTTTCTCAGCAAGCGAGTAGGTGCGGCTGCCATCATCACGAAGTTCAGTGCGAGGACCGTTAAACGTGATCATTGGATATTCCATACCCCCTACTGGCCCATTCACTGATTGTGCGACAGGATAAGGGTAATCAAATGAGAAACGAGAGTAGACTTCCATCGTGTGAATGATGGATTCTGTTGAATACTTCTTCCATAAATCACCACCTTCTTTCGGGTAGAAAGACATCGCCATTACGTGAGGCTGATCATCACCACCTTGGTGATAACCACGAGCATCCCACATGAATTTGCGCGATGAAGCCCATGCGAAGTCGCGAACATTGTCGGCTTTAAAGTTCCATGTCTTGGTTTTTGATGTCCCTTTTTTCTCGTTTTCTAATGCTTCTTCTTCAGTCACAATGAAAACGATGCGGTCGGCATCTTTCGCTTTTTCAAGACGGTTACGTTGCTTGCGGGTCAACACGTCTTTAGGGTTAGTCAGTACACCTGTCGATGAAACAATGTGGTCTGCAGGAACCGTGATGCTGACATCATAGTTACCGAATTCCAACGTGAATTCACCACGACCGATAAATTCTTTGTTTGTCCATGCTTCATAGTCTGTGTATGCCGCTAAGCGAGGAAACCACTGTGCAAGCAAGAAGATATCGTTGCCGCCTTCACGCTCATCGTCAGGGAAATGCTCGTAACCTGCACGAGCCGATACTGCGTCTTCCTCTACAATGTTAAAACCGAAATCAATAGTGAATTCGGTCTTTTCGCCAGGCTTCAGCGGCGCGGCAAGGTCAACACGCATCAAGGTGCCAACGATGACGTGGTGGAGATCATTTCCACTGGCGTCTTTAACGGCTTTAATTTGATAGCCCAACTCTGTGTCTTCAACAAATTGTTGACGACGCAGTGCTGCCATGCTGATTTTTGCAGGTGTACTACCCGATGCGGATTGGGTACCCGGACCGCGGTTGCCAATGCCACCGAATGTAGTGGTCAATGCTGACATAGAGTCATCGCGGAATTTGTTTTGATCAAGTTGAACCCACAGGTACTTCAACGTATCAGGTGAGTTGTTGTAGTAGTCGATTGATTCAGTGGCATCGATGCGACGCTTGTCTTCGTTAAGCTTGACGTCAATGTCGTAATCGACACGCTGTTGCCAGTACTCATGGCCAGGTTCACCAGCGGCATTACGATAAACGTTTGGTGTAGGAAGGACTTCTTCAAGTTGTCTAAACTTGTCTTCAAAGTCACCTTTGGTCTGCTTAATAGCTGCGAAACCCGCTGACGCGTGAAAAACCACGGTCGCAATAGACGCAGCCCACAGCAAGCGTTTGGGCATACTCATATCTGTTCCTTGGATGCTTTTGAGATTGATGTGACGTACGTACGTTTTGAGCGATACGTAAGCTCAACTCAATCTCAGATTATTATTGTCCGGCTGACTATAGCACTTGAAATGTAAGGCACTTAAATACCAGTCGATTCAATGACGAATGCATGTCTTACAAGTGGCGATAACTAGCAGGTGTTTTAGTCAAACACCTTATTGTAGGGTTTTATCAATGGTTTGTACTAGCCCTTAGCCGTAAATTGCCCTCTATTTACCGCAAAACACTTGTAAAGTTGAGACTTTGTCAGCATGACTATTTGTTTACGCACAGGTTTGTCGTATTCTTGACCTCTTTGTATTTTTATTTCCAACCTTCATGACAAGATTTACCTGGCAGCGCGCCGTTATCAAAATTGGCAGCGCCCTCATTGCACCCTCTGGCGACCAGTGTAGTGCTAAGTATTTACTGCCTATTGCTCGTTTCATCACGGAAAGTCGAGCTGCAGGTAAAGAGGTAGTCGTCGTGTCTTCAGGTAGTGTTGCTGCGGGACGCAGCAAAATGCCAATCAATCATCCGGCATCGATAGCTGAAAAACAGGCAATGGCGGCAATCGGGCAAACTAAAATGATGGCAAATTGGCAACGTTTCTTCGATGATCCGTGTGCACAAGTATTGCTGACGTATGATGATTTGCATGACCGCACTCGATACGTCAACATTAAAAACACGCTACGAGAGCTCTTGCTTCACAACGCTGTGCCTATCGTAAACGAGAATGACACGGTTGCAGTGAATGAGCTTAAAGTGGGTGACAATGACAATTTAGGGGCCTACACCGCTTTGGTCGCACAAGCTGATACCCTGATTATATGTTCAGATATTGATGGTTTGTACACTGCGGACCCTCGCAAACATCCCGACGCCACTCTAATACCGCATGTTGATACCATCGATGAATCAATCTATGACTTAGCCGGTGGAGCGGGAACCGCTATGGGAACGGGAGGAATGCTTACTAAGATCCAAGCCGCTGATAAGTGTACCCAATCCGGCATTCAAACCTTGATTGTCAATGGTCGAAACAGTCAGGTTTTCGATGGACTATTGGAAGGGAAAGTCAATGGCACACTGTTCACCGCGCAGCAGTCGAGTGAAAAAGCCCGTTCTTTGTGGCTCAAACATACCCTTAAAACATCTGGCTGGGTGGATGTGGACGATGGCGCATGTCGTGCTTTGACGCTCAATGGAGCGTCCTTGTTACCGTCTGGTATCAAGGCTATCGGGGGGCAATTTAGCGCTGGAGATGCCATTGAAGTACGACACAACAACACGGCTATTGCTAAGGGATTAGTCTTGTACAATCAAGCAGACCTCAACAAAATTAAAGGGTTGAAAAGTCAACATATTAGCGATGTGTTAGGGTTTGACTCTGGAGAGGTTGTTGTGCATCGCGACGACCTCGTATTATTAAATGATGTTCACCGAGATACCTAGATGACGGATTTCAGCCCTTCATTAAACGATTATCCCTTTTCTGTTGAGATTTCAACGCGATGGCACGATAACGATCAGTATGGTCACATCAATAACGTTGTGTACTACGGATTCTTTGATTCTGCAGTCAATCGTTTCTTGATCGAACACGGTAATTTGGATGTGCAAAATAGTGATGTGATTGCGTATGTTGTTAGCTCTCAGTGTCAGTATATTGCGCCTGCATCCTATCCTGAAGCGATTCATGTCGGGTTACGAGTAGTTAAGCTCGGCAGAAGCTCAGTGACCTACGGCTTGTCTATTTTTGCCGGTGATGAGGCAAGGCGCGTTGCTCACGGACAGTTTGTCCATGTTTTTGTCGACAGAAAGTCAGATAAAGCGGTACCTATTCCAGACGATTTGAGAGAAAAACTTCAGCGTCTTGATGAGAACTTTGAATAACAGAATGCTTACTCGCCCATAGCATGCGGTGCCGACTTCTTGTAGAGCAACGAAAATATGGTACTAAATAACTCTGCTTGATTGACGGGCTTGGTTAAATAGGCGTTCATACCCGCTTCCATTGCCTCGTCAGCATCTTGTTTTGTGCCGTAGGCTGATAAACCGATAATGGCGATATCTTTATCGAACTCTCGAATTAAACGCGTTGCGGTCATGCCATCCATGACGGGCATTTGAATATCCATCAAGATAAGTGAAAACGACGATGATTGTGCTGCTTCGACGGCGCGCTGCCCATTATTGACAACGGTCACATTCATATCCAATGGCTCTACTATTCCTAAAGCGATCGTTTGGTTTAACTCAATATCCTCAACCATTAATACTTCCAGGTTTTGCGTCAAACGCTGTAAGTGAGACAAGTTATAATTTGTGACTTGCTTGTCCTGTGTTATCGCATTGACAGAATAGTTCAGTTTAATGTGGAAGCTAAATGTTGATCCAACGCCTTCTTTGCTCTCAACGGTGATATCCCCTCCCATTTTTTCAACTAACTGTTTTGAAATGGCGAGCCCTAAGCCTGTGCCTCCGTATTTTCGAGTAATGGATTCGTCAGCTTGCGTGAAGGGCTTAAATAGCTTTTGTTGTTGCTCTTTCGACATGCCAATGCCCGTATCTTGAACAGACATGTAGATGAGCACCTCGTCTTCGCTGACGGTTTCGGCGTCTACTCTTAATCGAATATCGCCTGATTCTGTGAACTTAGCGGCGTTGTTAATAAGATTAATAAGAACTTGCTCAATACGAAGCGGATCGCCAAATAGCGTTTTGGGGATGTTGGTCGAAATATCAAATATAAGGTGCAATCCTTTGGCTTGTGCTTTGACCTGGCAGATACTCAGAACCTTGTGAATAACTTTATTGAGTTTAAATGGCGTTTCTTCTAGTCGTAGCTCGTTGAGTTCGATTTTGTTGAAATCGAGAATGTCATTGATGACTTGAAGTAGGTGTCCTCCTGCACCTTCAATTTTGTCCAAATAGTCACTTTTGTCATTAATGTTCTTGGCTTCTTGGCCAAATTTTGCAAAGCCGAGTACTGCATTAAGCGGTGTCCTCAGTTCATGGCTCATGTTGGATAAAAAAATCGACTTAGCTTTGTTTGCTTTGTTGGCGACTTCGATAAGATGCTCTAGCTCGTGATTCTTTTTCTCAATGTCTGATACGTTTGACGCAATATGGCTAGCCATTGTATTGATACCGTCGCCGAGGTTTTTCAAAACATCCGTTTTTATTCCCTTAACGCGTTTGCTGTAATCGCCATTAGAAATCCCTTTCACAACACGGTTTATAGCCACAATCGGTGAGACCAGTTGTTGATTGAGAATGTAAACTGATAACAAAATGAACAATAGCAATATGATAAGAGCCGTCGATATAACGGGAAGTGTATCAAAGCGTTCTTGGACCTGATCAAGTGAAAACAAACTCACCGCGTACCAATCCAGCCCTTCGATATAGTAAAAGGCCGCTAAATACGAGATACCGTCGATTTTTACCGTATAAAGCGACAAGGTTTCGGCTTGATTCGAGCTATTGGTGTCAAAAGAGGCTTTCTCACCTTGACTGAGACCAGGAAAAATCTCTTTGGTCGGTTTATTTTGAATAACCCTGAGTAAAGCATTGGACTGCCCACGAGGGTTACTGTCAGAAAAAGCGCGAATAATGCGATTATTATCGAGTAAAACGTTGGTGACGCCTTCGCTTGGGTGATTGAGAATACCCTGCGTTATTTGTTCTATCGCGATGTAAGTGCCAACAATGCCGAGTAATCGACCATTTTCTCTAACAATGATGTCGAGAAATGCTCCTTGGCGAAGGGTTACCGGGTGTGTACTCGAATCGATGAAGACATTTTTGCCACTGGCAATCAGGTCGGTATACCAACTGTCCCTATCGAGTTCGATGGATTCAGTCACAATGCGGTCAAATGATTGGTTCCAGTCATGACCTGTCAGTGTTCGGTGAGAAAAAATAAACCAACCGTAACAGTTTATAATGGTGCAGGCTTGATTGAGCTTTTCGTGGGCTTCTGCAACTGCGGCATTGTCTTGGGGGTCTTTCATATAGCGCTGGAAGGCGCCACTGGCCATCCCCACTTCAAGTAGATTTTGATCTCGATTGAAATAGTTGAGTGCGCGCTCTTGGGTGATAGACGCTTGTTGACGAACCAACTTCTCCGCAAGGTCTTGTTCAATTGTATTCAGGAAACTGTTGGCAAAGTACAAAAACACCAGATACAGAGCCGCAAAAATGCCAAGCACTAGAAGGATCAATCGAATTTTTAGTGAGGCAGTGATGCGCTGTATCAACAATTATTCATCCATAAAACATGACGCTCACTTAAACATAGCACCAACTGGCGCTGATGTGGTGATGGAGCATTAGAAAGAATGAGTATTTTGTATACTAAACGCGTTATAGCATGCGTGAGATCAAGCTTTTTATGAAATCGGAGGAGTGGGCGTGTTGCCCACTTCCTTTTATTACAGGCGGTTGAGTTTTTGATTTAACTCGTAAGCCGGCTCCGTCACGATGGCTTCGAGGACTTGCACGCGCTCTGTTAGTGCTTGTATTTGTTTGTCTTTTTCTTCCAGTGTCGATTGAACTTGCTGTTTAGGTTCTGGCTTGAAAGGGTTAATACAGCCGCCATTCATCCAAGCAACCAAACGCCAATTGTATTTGGCGTCTAAATAATAAGACAGCAACATGATAGAGACTAAACTTGCCATTAAAACTACGATACTGAGAGTGCTCATTATTCACCTCCAAAGGTTATAGGGTTTGGGCAATAACGCCGCTTACTGTTACTCTAGTCTTAGTCGTTGCAGAAAAATTACACAGGGGGTGTAATTTTTTTTTGTTTTTGGTGACTGTAATCACTGCAAGCCGCGATTTCAGAGGCGTTGCAACGATGTTCTTATTATGAGGTGGCAGTTGAATATATCTTTTGAGCAAGTGTTGAGGGACTACGGCCCTTTGCTCAGTCGTGTCGCAAACAGTTACGAGGCAAATGATGCGTTGAGGCAAGAGCTTCGCCAAGAAATTGCACTTGCTGTATGGCAGGCCCTCGCTCGCTTTGAGAATAAGAGCAGTATCAAGACCTATATCCTAAAAGTTGCACATAACCGTGCTGTTTCACATGTCGCATCATACGCTCGTCAACCTCATAGAGATGAGTTTGAAGACGACAATGCGGACCACAGTGAAACGGTTCATCAGTCTCCAGAAAAACTCCTTAGTGCTGAACAAGCAATGCAGAAAATGCTAGAAGCCGTTCGTGAACTTCCTGTATTGAACCGACAGGTGGTGACCTTGTCGCTCGAGGGTTTGAGTTACGAAGAGATAAGTGATGTGTGTGGTGTGACGAAGAATCATGTTGGCGTTTTATTAAAACGGACCAAAGAAAAGCTTTCCCAGAGTGTGAATTATGGTTGATAAAAAAGATCCACTTAGCGAGTTGTGGCAACGTCAGGTGACGGAAGAAATTGATTTGGACTCGGTCAAAAGAGAATTTCAAAAGCAAAAGTGGAAGCATATTCTCTATACCGTATTTGATGCGTTAGGCTGCGTCCCTTTGGTTATCTTATTAGTCTATTTTCGCGATCAGTTTTCGACAACGGCCTTGATTGGACTATCGGTTTTTGGCCTGACCGCTGTTGTCTATTTTGTCTATTTTACGTGGTTGCGACGCCACGCAATATTAGGTGTGTCAGACAGTACCAGTAATTATACGAGGGCGTTGATGATGCAGTACAAAAACAACCGAAAAATTGCATCGCTGACAATGCACTCCTGCTGGATAGTTATGATTATGCTGATGATGTTCTGGGGCGCTATTTATTTTGCGGGTGAATTCGATTCGGCGAAACTCGATCGAAAATTACTGTCTTTTGGTCTAACTGGGCTCATTATGGCAGTCGTTGCTCGATGGGCGTACAAGCGCAAGCAGCTGTTTGATGAAAAATACAAAAGCTTGCGTCAGTACACAGATCGAGCAGGAGACTAGTTCTCGCTCGAAGATTCTGGAGGCGTATTTTTACCGAGCGAGAATTGGTAATATATATCAAGAGCTTGGTATAGACCCTGAATCGCTTCAATGTACAAGTTATCCGCTAACTGGTATCGCAGGGCTACCTCAGGTGCGCCTGTGTCGCCGCTGTTGAATACGCCAACGCCATAGCGAATAGTGAGGTCATCGGCAATTTTACCCGAGACCTCTAGTTTAGTATTGGCACCTTGACCACTGGTACTTAAACTAAAATCATCTATACCTAGCGCTTCACCGACCTTACCCGTTAACGATTCGGTGTTAGATAAACCCAAGCCAAGTAAAATGCCAGCATAGGCTTCTTGATTCATTTCTCCGCCACCTCCACCTAAGCCTGCGCTACCATTGAGCAAGTAGGCAAGATTGGCGCCTTGATCCATTGCTGGTTCGGAAAACAGACCAACATTGGGACGCGTCGCAGGGCCATCAATGCGCACACCTGCAATAACATCGTCTTCAGTGTCATCTGGGTCACGAATGGCCTCGATCAGCAATAGCGGTTGCCCAACGGGTCCATTGAATTGGATTTCTCCGGTTCTGATCATCAGGTTTTGACCGTAGGCTTGATAGCGTCCATCGTTGATGGACAGATCGCCAAACGCTGTTACAGCAGGCTGGGTGGCTACTTTAAGATTTCCTCCGAGGTTTGCCGTTAACCCGAACGCGTCTAGCTTAACTTCGCCCTTCTGCTTTTTGTCGATGACGATATTGACGTTAGCATCGATTCGCCTAAGTGGATCTTCACTTGGCTTCTCGCCGTGCAGGTGCACATCACGGGAGGGCGATACTGCAGAGTCGGGCAGCCCTTCAATTTCGACTCTAGCCCACGGAATGTCTATTTCTCCAGAGACGTTGATATCTTCAGGAGTGATGTTTGCCGTGAGATTCGGAGAAAGCTTAAGCCGCACATCTTTTTGCCTGAAAGCAAATTCATCGCCCGTTAAATGTAAATTTAAAAACGGTGAGTCCGACCAATCTACTTTCCCATCAAGACCGCCTATGCCTTCGCCTAGAACAAATTGTCCATCAAATTCCGCCGCGTCCCCTTTAAATAAGAACGATTGTTCCCATTTAGAAATTTGCGTTGGCAAAGCGGGACTTTCAATTCGCCCGTTTTGCAGCGCTAGGTGACCATTGATTTGTGGCTTAGTCACGCTATCAGAAAGCAGTAGTTGGCCAGAAATTTGCCCTTCTAGGTGTTCTAGCGTGTCATTGAGCACACTGAGCGGCGCAAGGTCAATACCGTCCAGTACCAGTTGGCTGTTCATAGCCGGCGAATCACTAATGTTACTGACTTGGCCATCAAAACGGATTTCACCAAGCTGCGGGCTTACCAGTGCGAAATGATGCGCTAATTGGTTATTTTCCAGTGTCGCAGTACCATTTAGCTCATCTAACACTATGTCGACCCCATTGTTGGGGCCAACTTGCCACGTTGAGGGGCTGATATCTAGCTCAAAATCTGCGGTCACCGAGGCGTCTGTCTGGTAACGCCCATTAGATGTGATACGAAGCTCTCCACCACTATCTGATGATAAAGTATTTGGAAAGAGGCGATACAACCATTTTCCGATAGGAATATGTGCGGCTTCAAACTGCCAACGTGCTTCACCATCTTGATAGGTGGATTCGCCAAAACACACCTTCCCCTTTGTTGCTTCATCCCAGCAGTGACTTGCAATACTAGACGCGAATGTTTCAATATTGACGGATAATTTGGCTTCGTTATTTAGACGCCAAAAGGAGTCGTAAATACGGGTTTCACCATTGTCGATGACCCCTGACCACGCTTTGTCATTATACTCGCCTTGTACTGAGAGGGCGTACCCCAAGTCTTTCGCGTCAAGCGTAATCTGGCTTTTATGCTCATTCACACTGCCGGAAAGCAGCAGTTTGAAGTCCATCGGGCCCTGTTCTGCGGCGCGATAATTTAATGATTCAGATACACTCACCTGCTTCGCGGCCAAATCGATTTCAAAAATGGGATTCTGCCATTCGCCGCTGACGTGCACTTGGCCTTCGACTGTTCCTTGAATCTCTGGGTTGATCGCCTTAAGGGATGTAACATCAACGTGAGCGAGAGATTTTATATAGCGTTGATTAAATATTTGAGTCACAGTCGACACGTTATTCTTATCGTGCGCTATGTCTAATGTGGTGACGAGGATGTCGCTATTAGATGAATATAGTCCTTGGCCAACAATCGAAATAGGTAAGTCGAGGTACTGCCCATCGATTTGAATCGAGGTGGCATTGATGTCAGGGCCCTTGTCAGTCAATCTCATCCTAACATCAATACTGCCAGTTAAATCAGTTGGCACGTGTGAATGGATTGAAGTCAGATCAAGTGTAGATAACTGAGAAGTGCCAGCCCAGCTGATCGTGTCTTTCAGAAACACAGTTCCGGATGTGGATAGCGTGCCGTTTAGCGCCTCAATATCCAATGAATCTATATTGATTTTGTCCTTAGCAACAGCCGCTTTGAGTATTAACGTGCTTCGTCCTATTGGATCAAGCGTTGCGCCGGTTTGGGCATTGACTGCATAGCTGCCTATCTGTCCTGCGATCTCGATACCCCCCTGCTCTATCGCAATTGGCGTATCGCCTTCAATTGAAAATGCTTGCCAACTCGCATCGAGTTCGAGAGGCAGGGTTTCGTCTAACATGTCGGCTTTAAGCAATAACGTGCTTGGGATATAGCCTTTTGAATGGGCGCGAATTGAGAGGGCAGAGGCATCACCTTGTCCATTAATGGTAAGCGTTAGCGGCTTGGGGAGTGCTGGTGTGTTGACGGTACTCATGACGTCGAGTGACAAAGGGTACTGGTTTGCCAACGTTACTTCACTTGACAATAAAAGCTCACCCAGCTCATCGTCTACTTTGAATTGTTGAAGTTCAACGTTAGATTGATCTGCAATAAGCGACGCTAAGCTAATCGTATTGATGTGGTATTTTGCTTCGCCCTGATTAAGTACAAGTGGGCTGATTTGCAATTGTGTTACGGATACACCGATCGGCAATACAACGGTGGGTAGCGTGGGAGGCGTATAGGTCAGAGAAAACGATGAAGTCTCTGAAGACGTTTTCGGTGGCCCACTTTGCTCTAGTTGGGTCAATACAAGCCCATCGAATGTTGGTTCGGTTATACGGACATTCGAATCGGCTTCGACACGTGTTTTAAAGCGCTCTAATTGTAACCGGATTGCTGGTGTTTCGACGCTGATATCTTTTATATCTATGGTCGAAATGACAATGGCTACAGGAAGTGAAATGGGTTGTAGCGGGTCACTATCGCTGGTCGTGGGGGCGTTGTTGGTGTCGGGTACGGTAATGTGAATACCGGTCGCCGATAGGTTTTCTACGCACACTGTTTTATCGAAAAGACAAGACCATTTTGGCGTAAACGATACATGTTCTATGCGGGCACTTTCTGTTTCGCTACGCCAGGCTACTCCCGAAATGATCATGCCACGCCTTATGTCACCTTCAATTGATGTGATAGACAGCGGCTCGACAACATGGTTGGCGACCAGTTTCCATATTGGGTTAGCAAGTGGGGTTATTGCGAGTACGAGCAATAACAACAAGGTAAACAGAATACCAAGCAGAATACGTAGGGTAAGTTTCATTATAATTCTGGCCCCAATGCAAAGTGAACTCGCCACGTATTTTCATAGTCACTGAAGCCTCTTGCGAGATAGAGCCTCACGGGTCCAATGATAGTCAGGTAATGTGCGCCTGCGCCTAGGCCCAGCGCTGGAGAGGCATCAAAATTCGACGTGGCGGTACCGCCGTCTGCAAACACCGCTGCGCGCCAATTTTCAGCAACCGGATAAGCATACTCAATACTGCCCGTAACGAGATACGGGTCGCCAATGAGTGGCTCCGTTACTTCACCGTCTTCAATGACTTCAACACGGGTACCAACGCTATTAAAGGCAAAACCACGTATGCTTTGGTCACCACCAGCAAAAAAGCGCATGGTAGGGGGAACCCGGTTAAACTCGTCGGTTTCGATAAGTCCTGCGTCTGCCCTGGCAGTGAAACGATGCTTGCCAATCGTTCTGATCCACTTAGCTTTTGCCGTTGCTTTTACCAGCGATATATCTGAGCCAGCGCCCTCATAACCGCCCTCAACGGAGAACAGGTAATGGCTGCCATTGGTGATATCTAACTCTCCTTCTTGTTCGATGTAACTGATGGCGTAGCCTGGCAAAAGGAGTTGCGTGGTTTGAGAAGGTTCATTGGCTTGTGTAAACAAAGCTCTTTGGTAGGTCATTGACCAAATTTGTTGAAAGGGAGAATCAGTCTCTCTGGTGTAGCGTTTTGCGGCGACAGATAAAGACTCACTGTCGGTATCGTTGTCATCGAAAAACTCGTAACCCACTAAGATACTGGCGTAATCGTGAGTGACGTCGCGCATAGGGATCCGATAGTCGACTGAAAATGACTGTTGAGGGCGCGAAACAAACAACTGCGTTGACGCCGAATGCCCGCGGCTATTAACCCAAGGTCTATCCCACCGAATACGGCCACGGAGCCCCATATCCGTAGAAAACCCGCCGCCGACATTAAACGTATCCCTTGGTAAATGAGTGACGGTCACTTCGATGGGGACTTTTTTTCCATTTGCTTGATTGACGACAGGTCGAGCAATAACTCGCTCGAAGTACCCTGCCTCATTTAGTCTTCGATTAAATTGTGTCAATAGTTCTGAGGTATAGTTTTGGCCTTCTTCAAAGGGGCGCAATCGGTTGATAATCGCTTTGGCTCTGTCGTCACCAATAATGCGAACTTCGCCAAATTGGTACCGTTGACCACTTTGTGCAATGAGTACCACATTAGCCGCGCGCTCATCTCTCAGCATGTCTAATCGAGTTGCTTGCCAGTAAAAGTCGAAGTAACCGTTGGATAATGCATAGCCAAACATTGAGGCTTTAAAATCACTGTAGGTGGGTTGATCTAGAATATCGCCAGGTTGCAATGGGAAGCTGTTAAACTCTTGGCGAAATTTCGAATCGTCTCGGCCTTCTCCGACGATTTCGCGAACGACTTTGGCGACAATCAGTGGTGTGCCAATATCAACCCTGACACCCACAGTATCAGTATCGATTTGGGTTAATTCAGTCACGCTATTGTAATAACCATATGGTTGAAGCGCAGTAGAGACGGTGTCCCTTATAATTTTTTGCCAAACGGGGTCGGCAATGTTGACCGCATCATCGATAGCGCTGAGGTGTAGCTCGACGTTCTTTTCGAGTTTGCCATCTTCAATACCCGAAATATCGAAGTCTGCCGCGAAGCTAGCCATCATTTTAAACGACAAAACAAGGACAACGAGCGGTAAAGCTCGAATGGTAAATGGTAACAAGTGAAGCGTTCCTGCTAAATAGTGGCAAAATCGGATAGGCTGTGTTGGGCATATCATTATTTTTTAAGAGACGCCTTACAACACGGTCAAGCCTTGTATACTTTAACGGATATATGATTGTGGGACCATAGCAATAGTCTAATCTTACAGCAGAAATACGCGGCTCCCCCTTTTCCCAACTTCAGTTGAAAATGAACTGATATGATCCACTTTTTAACGAAAACCGTTGATGAGTTGCAACAAAAGTGGGTTACACTGAACCGTTCCACTATTAACTGACAGAGGCATCATGAACGCCCCAACTGAGTCGTACCGCGCGACTCCAACTTTGAGTATGTTTGAATTTGTAAGCTTAATGGCGATGTTAACGTCATTGGTGGCGCTCGCTATTGATGCGATGTTGCCTGCGCTCGATCAAATCGGCCATGATTTAAATGCTCAAAGCATGCAGCAAACCCACCTTATTGTGTCTATTTTTTTTGCTGGTATGGCAGTGGGACAGTTGTTTTTTGGGCCGTTTGCGGATAGCCGGGGGCGCCGTCTCACTATTCTTGTGGGTTGCATTATTTTTGGCATTGGTACCGTTATTTGTATGTTTGCCCCAAATATGGAAGTCATGTTGTTTGGTCGACTAGTACAAGCTTTTGGCGTCTCGGGGCCTCGTATTGCGGCAATGGCGGTTATTCGTGATTTGTTTGTCGGTGAAGGAATGGCAAAAGTCATGTCGTTTATCATGATGGTGTTTATTCTGGTGCCTATGATTGCGCCACTCGTCGGGCAAGCCGTTCTGAATCTTTACTCTTGGCCCTATATTTTTGGTTTGTTTCTCATTGTAACTCTCGTCACTGCAATGTGGTTTTTTGCGCGACAACCAGAGACCTTGCCTCGCGCACAACGTCATCCGTTCTCTTGGGACCGTTTCTTTCGATCGTGCCGATTTATACTTACGCACGTTTCAGTAATGAGTTATGCCTTGGCTATGGGGCTAATTTTTGGGGCGTTTTTGGCATACCTAAGTGCGTCGCAAACCATTTTTACCGGGTTTTATGGGGCCGGTGATATCTTTCCTTATATCTTTGCGATTCTTGCCTCTTCCATCGGGTTAGCGTCGTTTTTTAACGGCAAAATGGTCATGCGATTAGGCATGCGCACTCTGTGTAAATGGGCGGTTGCTGGGGCGATTTGTTTTGCTGTGGTTTTCAATGGATTGTTATATGCCTACGCAGGATTACCCCCAATGTGGATGACAGTGGCAGTATTGTTCGTTGGTTTCTTTTTCGTAGGGGTATTGTTCGGTAACCTCAATGCCATTGCGATGGTCCCACTTGGGGATATGGCTGGCTTAGGTGCTGCTATTATTGGTTCAATGACCAGTCTGTTCGCCGTTCCTATCGCGACTTTTATTGATAGCTATGTTGTCGACGATCTTTATCCCATTGGAATGGGCTTCTTGTGCTTTTTCGTATTGGCTCAGGTTGCCATGGTAGTGGGTAATAAGGCGTTTGATAAAGACCAGCAGAGCGGTTATTGATCGTTTGCCGCCTGCTGCTTCTCGCAACGAATAATATCGACAACTTTAGACACGCGTTTGCCATTTCTCATTCGGTCGAAATGGATTTGCTGGGCACCCATTGATTCACAAAATTCGTACAGTGTGTTGCAGTCTTCACGCGTTAATTCTTCATCAAAACGACTCAACTGACTATCGATATATACGTTATCTCCGTTGAGCGTCAAATTAGAGACGGCGCTATACGGTTCACCAAACTCGTCGGTTTTTAGGGCTCTTACCATTTTTACTTCAAATACCCAGTCGCCAATACGGTGGAGACGGCTGATTTCCTTCGACATGAGTGCTCCGATTGTCGTTGATTGATACGGTTTATCGCCCAAACTTGAACAAAAAGGCGTATTAAATCAGGAAACGTGCCAAGATAAAAACCTAATTAAATCCGTGCCTTGATTTAAAAGACTATTTTTTTGTGTCGCAACATGGCGACAGTTTTTGTTAAGCATAAAAAAGCCCGACCAAAATGGTCGGGCAAGAGGGCTTGGTTAAGCACCTAACGACAGAAACGTTCTACGCTTCGATAATGGCTTTCATGTCAGTCATGTAGCCGCGTAATTCTTTACCTATGGTTTCTACACCGTGAGATCGGATTGCTTCATTGATCTCAACAAGGCGCATGTTTTCCACCTGGTTTGAGCTAACATCCAATCCTCGGCCAATGAGGCTGGTATCGATGTTAGGCATAAGTTTTTCTCGCAAAAGCGGGATTGCTGCGTTGGCAAACAAATAGTTCCCATATTCAGCGGTATCTGAAATCACCACATTCATTTCATAAAGACGCTTTCTTGCGATCGTATTAGAAATCAATGGCGTTTCGTGTAGCGACTCATAGTACGCTGACTCAGGAAGTATGCCTGCCTCAACCATGACATCAAAGGCCAGCTCAACACCTGACTTGATCATTGCAACTAGCAAAATACCGTTGTCGAAAAATTCTTGTTCGTTGATTGTACCGTCATAAGTTGGCGCATTTTCAAAACCAGTTTCACCAGTTTCTTCACGCCACTTAAGCAAGTTAGCATCACCGTTTGCCCAGTCTTCCATCATGACGCGAGAGAATTCCCCGCTAATGATGTCGTCTTGGTGTTTTTCAAACAGAGGACGCAACATCTGTGTTAACTCAACAGACAAGTCATAAGCTTTCACTTTCGCTGGGTTGGACAAGCGATCCATCATGTTGGTGACGCCACCAATTTTCAACGCTTCCGTAATAGCTTCTAATCCGTACTGGATTAGCGCACCTGCATAAGCTGCATCGATGCCATCGGCTACCATTTTTTCGTAAGCGAGCACCGCACCTACTTGTTGCATACCGCACAAGATAGTTTGCTCACCCATTAAATCAGACTTCACTTCAGCGACGAATGAAGATTCTAGTACGCCCGCTCTATCACCACCGGTTGCACTTGCAAGTGCTTTGGCAATCGCCCAACCTTCGTTGTTAGGGTCATTTTCAGGGTGAACGGCAATCAACGTAGGTACACCAAAACCGCGCTTGTACTCTTCTCTTACCTCTGAGCCGGGGCTCTTCGGTGCGCACATTACAACCGTAATGTCGCTGCGAATTTGTTGACCTTCTTCGACCACATTAAAGCCGTGTGAATAACCTAACGCCGCCCCTTGCTGCATTAACGGCATCACCGCTTCTACAACGCTGGCATGTTGTTTATCTGGTGTTAAGTTGTACACCAAATCAGCAGTAGGAATCAGTTCCTGATACGTACCTACCGTAAAACCATTTGACGTTGCGCGGACAAAAGACTCGCGCTTCTCGTCGATCGCTGCTTGACGCAAGGCGTAAGCAACATCTAGCCCTGAATCGCGCATATTGAGACCTTGGTTAAGGCCTTGTGCGCCACAGCCGACGATAACGATCTTTTTTCCTTTAAGATGCTGACAGCCATCAGCAAACTCGTCGCGCTGCATAAAGCGACAGCGACCTAATTGGTCAAGTTGCTGGCGCAGAGACAGGGTATTGAAATAATTAGCCATATATACTTCCGAACATCGAATACTTGTTGTTATCAACACCAACCTTGGCGTTGATGACCTCGTCAATGACGACTTGGAATTGAGCTTAGTGCATTCCTTTTGTTTTGAAAAATGATATATTTGCAAAACTGTATTGCAAAAAGTGCAACACTATGGATTTTAAAAGCTTACAACTCTTTACTCACTTAGCCTCTACACTCCATTTTGGTGAAACCGCTCAAGCGATGTTTGTGTCGCCATCAACGTTAAGTCGCGCGATTCAGCGTTTGGAAGACGATTGTGGTTGCGTGTTGTTCAAACGGGATAATCGCTCGGTTGCGCTGACGCACAGTGGCCATAAGTTTTTGACCTTTGCACAACAGACACTCCAAGATTGGCAGAATTTGCAAAAAGAATTGAAGCAAGACAATGAGACGTTACAAGGTGAATTGAGCCTGTATTGCTCGGTAACCGCAAGCCAAAGTGTATTGCCCTCGGTGCTCAATAGCTTTCGCCAGCAGTACCCAGGTGTCGATCTACGTCTCATTACGGGCGACCCGGGATTGTCTATTGATAATGTAAAAAGTAAACAGTGTGATGTATCGATTGGTATTCATACGCCTGATTTTCCTACGGACTTAGTCTTCTCAAGGCTAGGGCAAGTCCCTTTGGTTCTGATCGCGCCGCGAGACTGGCGGTTAACGCAACTCAGCCACATTGATTGGCGTCATCACCCTGTTGTCATGCCAGAACATGGTCCCAGCCGTCGTATCGCCTATCATTGGTTTGCCGAGCACAACATACGCCCAAATGTTTACGCGCAGGTAGCGGGAAACGAAGCTATCGTCAGCATGGTTGCACTGGGATGCGGTGTGGCATTTGTGCCGCAAATCGTGCTCGACCACTCAACGATGGCAAGCAGTGTTAGCCGTATTGTGGTGGATGATGTTGAAGGCTACGAATTGGGTTTATGTTGCTTGCAATCCCGTCGTCATGAACCTCTAATTGATGCGTTGTATCAGTCGCAGTTAAGCTGATTGATTAGCTTGTCCAGTGCTCTGTATCCCAGAGCTTCAGCGATATGGTGCCGGTTCACTCTGCCTACACCGTCAATATCCGCTATCGTTCGCGCGACTTTTAGCGCTCGGTGAAAAACACGCATGGACAGTTTCAGTTGTGCGCACCACTGTTGCGTCATGTGCAAGTCGTCTTTGGATAGCATACACACCTCCGCCAGCTCGCCAGCGCTTAGCTGTTGATTGGTTTTCTGTTGCCTTTCTTGTTGTCGTTGGCGAGACGCTAATACTGTCTTTTGGGCAAGAACTGCTGAGTCAACACTATCCTCTTGGCGTGTTGGTAAGGCGTAGTCGGGTAGCTTGGGTACATCGATTTGCAAATCAATCCTATCCAAAAGAGGGCCTGAAAGCCGATTGAGGTAGCGCAATACTTGGTCCGGCGTACTTCTGCCGTCGTCAATATCGCCGGTTGGACTTGGATTCATCGCGGCAACAAGCTGAAATCGCGCGGGAAAGCACGCGTTACCAGAGGCGCGGGCGATTTCAACTTGGCCTGTTTCTAATGGTTCTCGTAATACATCAAGGACCTGTCTGCCAAATTCTGGCAACTCATCCATGAATAACACACCGTGATGCGCGAGTGAAATTTCCCCGGGTTGCGGAATGGTTCCACCTCCAATCAATGCTACCGATGACGCGGTATGGTGAGGTTGTCGGTAGGGGCGGTTAAACAAGGTTTCATGACTGACATGCTCCCCTTTAATGGAGTGCAATGCGGCTTTGGTCAATGCTTCCTCTAACGACATGGTTGGTAGTAACTGAATTAAGCGACTTGCCAGCAAGCTCTTGCCCGTACCGGGAGGACCGACAAACAAAATATTATGTGCACCACTTGCGGCAATGAGTAACGCGCGTTTGGCCTGCTCTTGACCAATGATGTCATCCCACCTGGGTTGCTGGGAGGGTACGTGGACATGTTGCGTTGGGGCTGCCTTGTTCAGCGTTAGAACCTGCTTGTTACTGAAGTGCAAGTAGATGTCCAGCAAAGAGCTCGGGCTGAGGTATTCTAAACCGACAACCAATGCGACTTCATGGGCATTGTGATAGGGAACCACCGCTTTTTTGTTGACTTTAGCGCATGCTAGCGCCGCTGGAATCGCCCCTTTTATGGCGCGAATTTCGCCGGTAAGCCCCAATTCACCCGTGCATTCATACTGTTCTAAACACCCATCTGGCAATGCGCCACTCGCAAGGAGAATACCTAGGGCTATGGGTAAATCGTAGCGTCCACCTGTTTTGGGAATATCTGCGGGCGCGAGGTTTACCGTAATACGCTTGGCGGGAAACTCAAACCCAGAATTGATCAATGCGCCACGGACTCTATCTCTCGCTTCTTTGACCGCGGTCTCTGCTAACCCCACTAGGTGAAACCCCGGTAAGCCATTGGCCAAGTGCACTTCAACTGTGACACTCGGTGCATCCAAGCCTTGGCCTGCTCGTGTGTGAATAACTGCAATACCCATCAGCGTCCCCTTATTGAGGACTAGCATAGGACACGATTATGGGTCTGGAAAACTGACCTAAAGTGGCGTTTTATCGGATTTGAATACGGGCAGTTGCCAGTGCCATCGCATGGCACCAAATCGCATTAATACCGTGGTTATCAGAGCCGCTAATCCACATAGTTGGCTGTCTAATCCGAATTGAGCCAACAGTGCATAGATGACACCTCCACAAATACAGGTAAAGGCGTAGAGTTCGCCCACTAACACAAGCGGAACTTCGCGACAGATAACGTCGCGTAGCAATCCGCCGAAAACACCGGTAATCGTCCCCATCGCTATCGCAACGACCATAGGCGCACCGTTGACTAACGCTTTCTCTAGACCAACTACATTAAACAGTGCCAGCCCAAATGCATCGGCGATCAGTAAATAATGATAAGGAAAACGCGGCGTAAATCGCAGCCAAATAATGGTGATGAGAGCGGCAACCAAGGTAGAGTAAACATAGTCTGGTTCTGTGATCCAGAATACAGGTACGTCGAGCATGATATCTCGTAACGTACCGCCACCTATGGCGGTGACTGATGCGAGGACGACCACACCAAATCCATCCATTCGCTTCTGATATGCCATCAAGGTTCCTGAAATGGCACATACCGCAACGCCAATTAAGTTTAACCAATGAAACCAATCACCCACAATCTTGCTCCGAGTTTTGCCTTTCAATTCGGCAAGTTAATTGTCTTTCTTTTCGTTTGCTACCGATGGATCTTGGTGTATCAGCGCTAAATGTCAATAAAATGACTTGCGAGGGAATCCCCAAACATGATATTTCTTAAAAAAGGCGAAAACAGCGCAGCCACGCTGTTAGTATCACGCAGCCATGTGAATCCGCCTCATCGAACTTATCAAATCTTGTTGCAAAGAGTGTGTGTCACTCCCCTGTCATTGTCGAACTTTAGTCGCTCGAAATAATACGTAGTTGTGTTTTTCGTTTGCAATTACAGACTCGGCGTAAAGCAAAGTTGCACCATTTAACGTGTGAAATCGGTCCCGTTTTGTTTGGGACTAGCCTAGCTGTCATGTATTATTCGTAGCGGTTTTAATTTCGCGACAATCGCGGTGTCTCGGGCAGCTTCGTGTCCGACTAAATAAGGAATAAACATGGCTAAGCAACCTGCTGACTTAATTTGGTTCAATGGTGAAATCATCCCTTGGCAAAATGCCACGGTACACGTAATGAGTCACGCTATTCACTATGGTTCATCGGTATTTGAGGGCGTGCGCGCATACAATACGCCAGATCAGGGCACATGTGTGTTCCGTCTGCACGATCACAACCGCCGTTTGTTCGATTCAGCAAAAATTTATCGAATGACCATCCCTTATACGCTTGAGCAGATTAACCAGGGTACGATCGATATTATTCGTGAAAACAATCTTAAATCTGCTTACATCCGACCCATCGCATTTTACGGCGATATTGGTATGGGTTTGCAGGTGCCTTTCGGACAAGAAACGGAAGTCACTATTGCCGCATTCGAATGGGGAGCTTACCTAGGTGAAGAAGCGCTGAAGAATGGCGTAGATGCCGGTATTTCGTCGTGGAACCGCCTAGCCGCTAACACTATGCCTACAGGTGCAAAAGCAGGTGGTAACTACCTGTCTTCACAGCTTATTTCGATGGAAGCTCGACGCCATGGTTACGGCGAGGGGATTGCCCTTGATCGCAACGGCTATATCAGTGAAGGCGCTGGTGAAAACATCTTTGTTATTCGCAACGGAGTGGTAAGTACTACGCCTAAAACGGCGGCAATCCTGCCGGGGATTACGCGTGACACTGTTATCACGTTGTTGAAAGAAATGGGCTATGAAGTTCGCGAAGAAAACATTCCTCGCGAAGCGATGTACCTTGCTGACGAAATCCTAATGTGCGGCACGGCGGCAGAAGTGACGCCAGTGCGCAGTGTTGATGGTATCGAAGTGGGCAATGGTGGCCGCGGTCCAATTACAAAACAAGTTCAGGATATGTTCTTCGGCCTATTCAATGGCTCAACACCTGACAAATGGAACTGGTTGACGCCAGTTTACAAATAACTCTTTGACGGGAATTTATCATGCCTAGATTACGTTCTGCTACGACTACACAAGGAAGAAATATGGCTGGTGCGCGCGCTTTGTGGCGGGCCACTGGAATGAAAGACAATGATTTTGGCAAGCCGATTATCGCGGTGGCCAACTCTTTCACGCAGTTCGTACCTGGGCATGTCCACCTCAAAGATCTCGGCCAACTCGTCGCGCGCAGTATCGAAGAAGCGGGCGGCGTGGCCAAAGAATTTAACACTATCGCCGTTGATGACGGCATAGCGATGGGTCATAGCGGCATGCTGTATAGCTTGCCATCGCGTGAGATCATCGCTGACGCGGTTGAATACATGGCAAATGCCCACTGTGCAGACGCACTAGTATGTATCTCCAACTGCGACAAAATTACTCCTGGAATGTTGATGGCGGCAATGCGTTTGAACATTCCAGTGGTGTTTGTTTCCGGCGGCCCGATGGAGGCCGGGAAAACCAAATTATCTGACCAAATCATTAAACTTGATCTGGTTGACGCTATGGTTGCCGCTGCCGATGATAAAGTCAGTGATGCCGATAGCGAAGAAATTGAGCGTTCTGCCTGCCCTACATGTGGTTCGTGTTCTGGGATGTTTACCGCCAACTCTATGAACTGTCTAACAGAGGCACTTGGGTTGTCTCTCCCGGGTAATGGTTCTATGCTGGCGACCCATGCTGACCGTGAGCAGCTGTTTATCCGCGCTGGCAAGGTCATCGTCGATTTGTGCGAGCGCTGGTACAAAAATGATGATGAGAGCGCTTTGCCGCGTAATATTGCCAATTTCAATGCGTTTGAAAACGCGATGAGCCTTGATATTGCGATGGGCGGTTCAACTAATACTATTTTGCACTTACTCGCGGCGGCAATTGAAGGCGAGGTGCCATTCTCGATGGAAGACATCGATCGATTGTCTCGCAAAGTGCCGCACTTGTGTAAAGTGGCGCCTTCGACGCAAAAGTACCATATGGAAGATGTCCACAGAGCTGGTGGCGTTCTGGGAATTTTGAACGAATTAAACAAAGCCGATTTGTTGCACGACGACTGTAATCACGTACTCGGTGGGACAGTAGGTGAGGTAATCTCTCAGTGGGATATCACCCAAGGAAACAACGAACAGGCAGATACTTTCTATCGCGCCGGCCCCGCTGGTATTCGCACTACCAAAGCGTTTAGTCAAGACTGCCGTTGGCCTGATGCCGATGCTGACCGAGAAAACGGTTGTATCCGCAGTATTGATCACGCCTACAGCCAAGAAGGTGGCCTGGCAGTCTTGTTTGGTAATCTCGCTGAGGACGGTTGTATTGTTAAAACGGCGGGCGTGGACGAATCGATCCACAAGTTTACTGGTCGTGCTCGTATTTATGAAAGCCAAGACGATGCGGTTGCTGCGATCTTGGGTGATGAAGTGGTAGAAGGTGACGTCGTAATCATTCGTTATGAGGGGCCAAAAGGTGGTCCAGGTATGCAGGAAATGTTGTACCCAACGTCATACTTAAAATCAAAAGGACTAGGAAAAGCCTGTGCGCTGATTACGGATGGACGTTTCTCTGGTGGTACATCTGGTTTATCCATCGGCCATTGCTCTCCAGAAGCGGCAAGTGGTGGTGGTATTGGATTGGTTGAAGAAGGCGATACCATAGAAATTGACATCCCAAATCGCACCATCAATATGTTGGTGTCAGACGAAGAGCTCAGTGCTCGTCGAGATGCGATGAATAACAGCGAAAAACCGTGGAAGCCCGTCAATCGCCATCGTGAGATTTCATTGTCACTTAAAACCTTTGCATTGTTGGCTACCAGCGCGGACAAAGGTGCAGTGAGAGATCCGTCTAAGTTGGAAGATGTATGACGGTCTCCCCTCACGACTATTTGAAAAAGATCTTAGTTGCGCCTGTTTATGATGTAGCCGTTAACTCTGACCTTGCTTATTTACAAAAATTGTCAGGTGAACTTGGCAACAACGTTTATCTCAAGCGGGAAGATCAACAGCCGGTTAAATCATTTAAATTGCGTGGCGCATATACCCGTATTGCGGGTTTAACTCAAGAGCAATGTGAACGGGGCGTGGTTGCCGCGTCTGCCGGGAACCATGCTCAGGGTGTCGCGTACAGTGCCAAAATGAAAGGCATCAAAGCGACTATTGTGATGCCTGAGACGACGCCCGATATTAAAATTGATGCGGTTCGTCGATTTGGTGGTGCGATGGTTGATGTTGTACTCCACGGTACCAGTTTCGATCAAGCGAGTGATCACGCTAAAACGTTAGCGGCACAAAACGGGTTCACCATGATCCCCCCTTTTGATGAGCCGGACGTCATCGCTGGACAGGGGACCATCGCCCGAGAAATCCTTGAGCAAAACCCCAATCTAGACACACTATTTATCGCCGTTGGTGGTGGAGGTTTGGCTGCTGGGATTGCGGTTTATCTGAAGCAGATTAAACCCAGTATCAAACTTATCGCCGTTGAATCGGAAGAATCCGCGTGTTTTCAGGCTGCGTTAGAAGCGGGTGAGCCAACACAACTTGATAGTGTCGGCATCTTCGCCGATGGTGTCGCGGTTAGACTGATGGGCTCTGAAACGTTCCGTTTATGCCAATCTTATATCGATGACGTTATGACCGTGAATAACGATGAAATTTGCGCCGCGATTAAAGATATATTCGATGACACGCGAGTCATTGCCGAGCCTGCAGGGGCGTTATCTGTGGCGGCAATACGCAAATACGTCAATCAGCACAATGTGACGGGTCTGAACCTAGGTGGCATATTGTGTGGTGCCAATATTAACTTTCACACGTTGCGTTATGTGTCCGAGCGCTGTGAACTTGGCGAGCAAAAAGAAGCGGTTTTTGCGGTAAAAATCCCAGAGCGAAAAGGTGCGTTCAAGCAGTTTTGCGAATGTTTGGGAGGCAAAACAATTACCGAGTTTAACTATCGCTTTGCAAGTGATAATGAAGCGCACATCTTTGTCGGTATTAAACTCAAAGGCGGTATCGCCGAATACCAGACGTTAACGAGTGAACTCACTGACAAAGGTTATACGTGCTTTGATTTATCTGACAATGAACTGGCCAAGCTTCATGTCAGACACATGGTTGGTGGTCGCCCACCCTCGATTCTCAACGAAGTCGTATTTAGTTTTGAATTTCCTGAGTATCCCGGCGCACTGTTAAATTTCTTGAATACCCTAGGCGAACTGTGGAATATCACCTTATTCCACTATCGGAATCACGGTGCTGCGGAAGGGTTGGTGCTTGCTGGGTTCGACGTACCGCCCGAAAGTCGAGATGACTTTAATACGCACCTCGATGCGCTAAATTATGAGTACGAGGATGTATCGACGAATCCGGCTTATCAATTTTTCTTATCACATCGTTGATGTATCAGCACAAAAAAAGCGGCTCATGAGCCGCTTTTTCAATGTTGTTTACTTTAATTGAGTTCCACTTTTTCGACGTGCTGGGCAATTTCAGGCCACACAAGTGCCATCACATCTTGACGCAGGGCTTGGCTTTCTTCCGTCGCCTTTAAGCTGCCATCTTGTGTCTGGTCAAGCCAGTGATTGTCTTTTAGTGCAGAGATAAACGACGACAAGACGTTTTTGTCGAAGAACTCTGGTGAGTTCACGCCGTACAGTTTGGACAAGCGCTCTGCGACTTTCCGGCTCGTTTTTTCTAGCGTGCCGCGACTTATCGCGCCTTCTTTTTCTAATATCGTCAACACGACACCATAGCGTTGCAACGTATCTTGAATACCGCGACTCAATAGCCATGCAGAATGAAAATGAGGGCTCTGAGCATCAGGTGCAGCCAGTTTGCGACCTTTTTGCTGGAGCATACCGATCTCTTTCAGCGCACTTACTAGCTGATCCGTGTATTTGAGCGCTTCATCTTGGCTCATGTACATGAAAAGCTCTTTTTGCAATAACGGGTATAAAGCACTAACAAGTTGCAGTAGTTTGCCTTTTTCCATACCGTTATGGGCAAAAATCGCACTCATGATCAAGCTGGGAAGGGCGTACAAATGCAAAATATTATTGCGGTAATACGTCAGATACACTGCTCCCATACCTTGAGCTTCAATCACCTTGCCATAATTGTCTTCACTCACCGTTAGGCGGTTGAGTGCTAACGTCGAATCTAACAGGTCTCGGGCATTTTGCTCAGGTAATGTCGCGTCTTCACTGTATGGTGCTGTGCGAAGCAGCGTTAAGTAATCGTCCATCGCTTGCACCAATTCGCCTTCACTCATTGCGCGGGTTTTTGAGGACAACAAGCACAATGCAGTAAGTGCCATACCATTGACTGCCGCGGCCTTGTTCACACGCAGCATCACGGTATTGGCAAGCTCATTTACTGTAGGCGTTAACCAAGCTGGTTTTTTATCAGGTTCTTGGTTAACGGCCTCTCGCCATTGCGGAACTTGCTTCTCTAAAAATTGGTTTAGCTGAACGGGTTCACCGAAATTAACAAAACCGTGGCCATAATTTTTGAGTTTTCTAATCGCGGAAAAAATTTGCGCGGGTGATTCCTTTTGTTTGGATTTACCTTTCAGCTCTTTTAAGTAGCTCTTCACTTCCATAACGTGCTCGTATCCAATGTAAACGGGCACAATACTTACAGGTCGATTAACACCTTTGATTAAGGCTTGAAGGGTCATCGCCAACATTCCTGTTTTAGGTGGGATAATACGACCCGTGCGACTGCGACCACCCTCCGGGTAGTATTTAACCGAGTAACCTTTGTTGAAGAGCAGTTCAAGGTATTCGCGGAACACGGCGGTATACAATTTGTTGCCAGCAAAGCTGCGGCGTAAAAAGAACGCTCCGCCACGTCTAAACATTTTTCCAACAGGCCAAAAGTTAAGGTTTATACCTGCTGCAATATGTGGCGTGACCATGCCTTCGTGGTAAATTACATAGGTCAGCAGCAAATAATCCATATGACTTCTGTGACAAGGAACATAAATAATTTCATGTCCATTTTGTGCGAGTTCACGGATCCGTTCAGCATGACCGACACTGATACCGTTGTATATTTTGTTCCAAATACGCGTGAGTAGTCGATCGCCAAATCGAATCAGCCCTTCGCGGTAGTCGGCTGCAACTTCTTCAACGTAGCCTTTGGCTTTTTGTTTCGCCTCTTCTGGCGTAATTTTTCGAGAGGTAACTTCATCCTTCAGGGCTTTTTTAACCATGTCTGAGCCCAAAACGGCATTGTGCAGCTCTTGGCGTTCTAACAATGTTGGCCCTGTCATTCCTTGGCGTTTTCTATGGAAGTGAGTGCTTGCTACTCTTACCAGCTTTTGCGCAATTTTCTGGTCACTGCCATGCTGATTAGCCATTTCTCTAGTCGACACGGCTTTGCTGAAACTAATGAAGTTGTCTCTTCCTAAGAACAGAACGATAAACAATTTTCTCAGCCAACTAGGCGTAGCATTATCAGCAATGAGATCGCCAAAACCCGGTTTTCCCTTATCTGGTGCTCTACCCCAAGAGATAAACACTGGGACAATCTGCATATCCATTTCCGGATAGTCTCGGTGTACATGGAACAGCTGAGTGAAGGCACTTTCAATGCCAGTATCTTTTACTTCCCTTCGAAACAAGGGTTGCGTCTTTCTTAAAAACAGGGTTGATGGATGAGCTTGTCCATTGAGCAAGATTTCATCAGTTGGATCGGGCAACCCCAGTTTATCCGCTGTCATTGTTAACGCGAGCTGATCGGTAACAGAATCGGAAGGCAAGAGATATAAAATGGGTTTGTTTTTATCTATCCCCAGTTCAGTTTCAACATTTGCGGGGATACTGTGGGCTCGAACTAACCATTTTACTGGGTAATGAAACACTGAAAGCAGCGCCTTACGCGTCCACGACATTAATTAGTTTTCCTATGATTTAAAGAATCCGGCGCAGTTTACCATGAAAAACGCCGTATTAACGATTGTTCGACATACAAGCTAACCTTATGCGGCCTCACTCGTTGCGCATTCGACTAACCAAAATAGGTGCCGCGTTTATTGCCTGATATTCGCTCGAAATGGACATAAAGCGTATCGCATAAGCTAACACGCCCCTATGAGCAAAGACAAAACGACGCCTCTTGATATAGTGTAGGCGCTTTAGCAAAAACAAATTCAGTTATTGCAACCAAATGTGTCAACGCCTCAAGGCGTTTGTTGATCTTTATTGCTAACTGTATATACTCACAGGTAACTGTATAGAAAAACAGGCTGTTTATGCGTCCACTTACCCCCAGACAAGAAGAAGTGCTCAACCTTATCAAAACCACTATGGTTGAAACTGGTATGCCCCCTACCCGTGCTGAGATTGCACGCCAGTTAGGATTTAAATCGGCCAATGCAGCTGAAGAACACCTCAAGGCACTGGCGCGCAAAGGCGTAATCGAAATTTTACCGGGTACGTCTCGTGGTATTAAGCTCAATATTCCATTGGACGATGAAGCTGAAGAAGAAGGATTGCCTCTAATTGGGCGCGTTGCCGCGGGTGAGCCGATTCTTGCGCAAGAACATGTCGAATCTCACTACAAAGTTGATCCCCAATTATTCCATCCGCAAGCTGACTTTTTGCTTCGTGTTAGCGGTATGAGTATGAAAGATATCGGTATTCTTGATGGTGATTTACTAGCGGTGCACAAGACCACAGACGTCCATAATGGCCAAGTTGTGGTCGCTCGAGTAGACGAAGACGTGACGGTGAAACGTTTGGAAAAGCGCGGTAGAGAAGTGTTACTGCACGCTGAAAACGAAGAGTTTTCACCGATCAAAGTTGATTTAGCGTCCGAACCTTTTTCAATAGAGGGGATTGCAGTCGGTGTAATTCGAAACGCCGATTGGATGTAATTTACGGTTTACCATTCGAGCAACGAGGATTTTTTCGTTGCTCCCACAACTCGCCATCATAATCGCTTTTCTATATTAAAAACCTCGATATTTACAAGTCTTAACATAAATATTTATAAAACCCTTCACATCCCGATGCTTTAAAAAGCCCTTTGCGCCATTTTGGGGCAGATAATAACCACAATTTCCATACTGTCTCTACCTCGACTTTTACCAAACTTGCTTAAAAAACAATCAAGTGGTCATTGTTTGTGCAAAATACTCTAGACTATTTATTTGTTTTGGGTAATTCTTATACAGATATTAACAAAACAATAACAAAGATGTTTAATTGTATTTACAGGTGAATACGTAAACGTCAGTTCAAGGCGAACTAATAAAGTTGTCTGGAATGGAGGTGTTGAGTGATAAAACTCTCGAAATGCTTGAGCAAATTGTGGGTGACGCTAGCGACTTTTTGTATATCTTCTTTTGCGGTTGCTGCAGATGCGGCGAATTCAACGGAAGTGTCAAATCTTAACTTAAGGCCCGGTGCGACGGATATCAGCCAACAAGTGTACGACTTGCATATGTTGATGTTTATTATCTGTGTAGTCATCGCAGTATTGGTGTTTGGTGCGATGTTTATCTCTATGTATTTGCATCGCAAGTCTCGTGGCGCCCAGCCAGCCAATTTCCACGAAAATGTCAAAGTAGAGATTGCGTGGACAGTGGTTCCCTTCCTCATTCTGATCTTCATGGCTGTTCCTGCAGCACAAACGTTGATCGCAATGGAAGACACGTCTGAAGCGGATATCACAGTACTTGTTACAGGATCTCAATGGAAATGGCATTACAAGTATATGGACAACGATGTTGAGTACTACTCATTGTTGGCGACGCAGCGAGAACAGATCGAAAACAAGTGGGCGAAAGGTGAAAATTACCTGATAGAGGTCGATCGTCCATTGGTTATCCCTACCGGTAAAAAAGTTCGTTTTTTGATTACATCAGACGATGTCATTCACTCTTGGTGGGTACCAGACTTTGCCGTTAAAAAAGATGCTAACCCGGGTTTTATTAATGAAGCCTGGACCAAGGTCAATGATCCCGGCATCTATCGCGGACAATGCGCAGAACTGTGCGGAAAAGACCATGGGTTTATGCCTGTGGTGGTCATCGCAAAAGAACCCGCGGAGTATGATGCTTGGATTGCTGAACAGGAAGATATTCGCCGCAGAGCAAAAGAAGAAGAAGCGCGTCTACTTGCTATGAATATGTCGATGGACGAGCTAATGACAGAGGGCGAACGGGTTTATAACGCGACATGTGCCGCGTGTCATATGCCTAACGGCGAGGGTCTACAAGGCGTTTTCCCTGCATTGAAAGGCAGTTCTATGGTGCTCACTGATATCGATGCCCATATCGACATCGTCCTCAATGGTAAAAGTGGTACTGCGATGCAGGCGTTCGGAAAAATGTTGAGTCTTAAAGAGGTCGCGGCGGTAGTGACCTATGAGCGAAATGCTTGGGGAAACAACACGGGTGACATTGTGCAACCAAAAGACGTTAACGCCGTCGCAACTGGAAACTAGGAGCGCATATTATGACAAAAGCGACAGATACTATCGCGCCGGATGCAGTTGACGGTCATCACGATGACCATCACGAACATCATATTCCAACGGGCATTACTCGTTGGTTGTTTACAACGAACCACAAAGACATAGGTACTTTGTATCTGTGGTTTGCCTTCATTATGTTTTTGGTTGGTGGAGCGATGGCGATGGTCATCCGCGCCGAATTATTCCAGCCTGGACTTCAGATTGTCGACCCTAACTTCTTCAATCAAATGACAACGGTTCACGGTTTGATCATGGTATTTGGTGCCGTTATGCCGGCCTTTACAGGGTTGGCAAACTGGCTTGTCCCACTGATGATTGGGGCGCCAGATATGGCATTGCCACGAATGAATAATTGGAGCTTCTGGATATTGCCTTTCGCGTTTGCCATTCTGTTGTCATCGCTCTTTATGGAAGGTGGCGGTCCGGCCTTTGGTTGGACGTTCTACGCACCGTTATCCACAACGTACAGTAGCGATAGCACGGCACTCTTTGTGTTCTCTGTTCACATTATGGGTATTTCGTCCATCATGGGCGCTATCAATGTCATCGTGACTATCTTCAACATGCGTGCACCAGGCATGACGTGGATGAAGATGCCATTGTTTGTATGGACTTGGTTAATTACCGCATTCCTGCTGATTGCCGTAATGCCGGTTCTGGCAGGGGCTGTGACCATGGTGTTAACTGATAAGTTCTTTGGTACTAGCTTCTTTGATGCGGCTGGTGGCGGTGACCCCGTAATGTTCCAGCACATCTTCTGGTTCTTTGGGCACCCCGAAGTGTACATCATGATTCTGCCGGCCTTTGGGATAATCTCGCAGATCGTTCCTACCTTTTCTCGTAAGAAATTGTTTGGGTACGCCTCAATGGTTTACGCCACGGCTTCAATTGCTGGGCTGTCGTTTATCGTTTGGGCACACCACATGTTTACAACAGGCATGCCGTTGGCTGCCGAGATGTTTTTCATGTTTGCCACTATGCTAATTTCAGTGCCAACTGGTGTGAAAGTCTTTAACTGGGTCGCGACTATGTGGCGCGGTTCCATGACCTTCGAAATTCCGATGATGTTTGCGATAGCGTTCATCGTGCTATTTACCATTGGTGGGCTGTCTGGACTTATGTTGGCTATCACGCCTGTAGATTTCCAATACCACGATACTTATTTTGTGGTCGCGCATTTCCACTACGTGCTGGTAACGGGCGCGGTGTTCTCAATTATGGCCGCCGTGTATTACTGGCTGCCCAAGTGGACAGGCCGTATGTTCGATATCACTCTGGCTAAGTGGCACTTTTGGTGTTCGCTTATCTCGGTAAATGTGCTGTTCTTCCCGATGCACTTTGTTGGCCTAGCAGGTATGCCTCGTCGTATTCCTGATTACGCGTTGCAGTTTGCTGATTTCAATAAATGGATCAGCTTGGGTGGCTTCGCCTTTGGACTATCTCAATTGATATTCTTGGCGTTACTGATCAAAGCGTGCAAAAAGCAAGGCGAGCCCGTTAGCGACCAAGTATGGGATGGAGCTGAAGGATTGGAGTGGGAAATTCCTTCGCCAGCGCCTTATCACACCTTCGAAACGCCCCCTGTTGTGAAGTAATGGGAGTGCTGTGATGACGGAGAAAGCCAACACTCAAGCAAACCAAAAAATGGTGATCAAACTGGTGTTTATCGTCATTGGAATGTTTGGTTTTGGCTTTGCTTTGGTGCCCTTATATGACGTTTTTTGCGATATAACGGGCATCAATGGTAAGACAGAAAACACCGCCGCTACTTACCACGCGACGATCGATGAGAGCCGTTTGGTAACGGTTGAGTTTATCACGCGTACCAACACTGGCATGCCATGGGAGTTTCGGGCCGAAACAAAACGGGTCAAATTACATCCTGGCGAGCTGAGTACGGTTGAGTTTTATGTCCGCAATCCTGCTTCTAAAGACATAGTGGCACAAGCGATTCCATCTGTATCGCCTGGTCAGGCGGCGCTGTACCTGAACAAAACAGAGTGTTTTTGCTTCAATCAACAGCCTTTGTCTGCGGGGAAGGAAGCGCGTATGCCGATGCAATTTTATGTCGATCCGCAATTACCAGAAGACATCACATATTTTACGGTTCAATACACCTTATATGACGTGACCGCGAGAGCGGACAGTTTAGAGTCTCAAGACAATCCATATCTCACTCAATCGTCAGATTAATGCGGTTGTGAGAAAAGGAGGAGAACGAAATGCAGCAAGAATATCAAAAATATTATGTACCAGAACAAAGTGTGTGGCCTATTGTTGGCGCGGTTGCACTGTTTCTGATTGCAGTTGGTGCGGGAAACTTGGTGGTAGAAGTCACCAAAGAAAAGGAAGGGCTTGGCGGCTATATTCTATCTGCCGGTATCGTAACCTTACTTGTTATGTTGATTGGTTGGTTTAAAAACCAAATCGACGAATCAATGAGTGGTTTGTACAGTGACCAGCTAGGACGATCATATCGCCAGGGGATGAGCTGGTTTATTTTCTCCGAAGTGATGTTCTTTGCAGCGTTCTTTGGAGCTTTATTTTATGCGCGGATGATATCTGTGCCTTGGCTAGGCGGGGCGTCTAACAATGCCATGACAAATGAAGTGTTATGGCCGGGGTTTGAGGCAATGTGGCCATTGGTATCGACGCCAGGCGGAACCACGACACAGGTAATGGAGTGGATGGGCTTACCTGCCATCAACACCATTATTCTATTGGTGTCGTCTGTGACCTTACACTTTGCACACGTTGGCCTAGAGCAGGACAAACGCAAGCAGCTTACTTGGATGTTGGGGTTCACCATTTTGTTGGGCTTGGTGTTCTTAGCCTTGCAGGTCGAAGAGTATATTCACGCCTATCAAGAACTGGGGCTAACTCTACAGTCAGGCGTATATGGCAATACATTCTTTTTGCTAACAGGGTTCCACGGTATGCACGTGACCTTGGGTACCATCATTTTAATCGTAATGTTTTTTAGAGTACTCAAAGGACACTTTACGCCGAAAGAACATTTTGCCTTCCAGGCAGGTAGTTGGTATTGGCATTTTGTCGATGTGGTTTGGGTAATGCTCTTTATCTTTGTTTACGTTCTGTAATGACATCGACACGCCCGTCAATTAGTACGGGCGTGGATTGGGGGTAATGAGCCCCGTCGCAAGAGCGATAAGAATAATAATAACAATGGCAACTGAGGTAAAAACGCGTCGACCAATGTATTTACTCATTGGCTCGCCATCAGGGTTGTGATTCATCATGACCTTCATGGCTAAAAATAGGTTTACTATCATATAGATGAGTAAAGCGACTAGGATTATTTTTATTAGCATACTTTAACCTACTAGGGGTGGCTTATTTCGATGTTGACTCGCCCGGTGCGCGTACCAATTTTGGCTTGTGTCGTCACATTCAGTTGTGTTTGCGTGATGATCGGGTTGGGTATGTGGCAACTAGATCGGATGCATCAAAAACAGGCCAGATTGGCTGACATTGAAATGAAGCAACAGCAATCACCTCTGAATATTCAGGCTTTATCTACCATGGACACAGATGTACGTGACGTCAAGGTTACATTTGCTGGAATTTCAAACAATGAACACATTTTGCTTCTCGATAACCGAACTCATAATGGGCAGCCGGGATACCATGTGTTGTCTCCGGTCGAGAGCAATGGCGGTACGGTGTTAGTGAACTGGGGGTGGATTAAAGCGCCTCGTCAACGAGAACAGTTACCACAGATAGTGTTGCCAATGGCATTGACGGAGTTTACCGGTATTGTCTCTATGCCTTCTTATAACCCTCTAGTAAAGGAAACGGCTCAGTCGCTTGTCAATTCACCTGCGAGGGTGCAATCCATCGATATCGAATTCTTTAAGCGCCAGCTCAATCTTCCATTTTTGCCGTTTGTGATTCAATTGACCGCCCCAGATAGCAACGATTTTATTCGCAATTGGCAACCCGTTGTGATGCCGCCAGAGAAGCATCTAGCTTATGCTGTTCAATGGTTCGGGTTGGCACTTGCCGCTATCGTTATTTTTGCCGTTTTGGTTATCAGGAGAAATCAGTCCCATGAGTAAAGCTAAAGGCCATTCAAAGAAGAGCTTGCTACTACTAGTGGCAGTGTTTGTTTTACCCGTTATCGCTGCCAAATTAGCCCTAGATAACGATTTTTTTAATCGCGCTAGCACCAATAAAGGTGAGCTAATCAGCCCAATTATTGATACGAGTGCCTTGTTACAGCATGCCGAGCCAAAATGGCGGCTAGTTTACGCCATACCGAGTCATTGTGACACGCGATGTGAAAACGCCATATTCAGTATTCATCAAGTCTGGCAGGCATTAGGCAAAGAGTCTGACCGCGCAGAAGCCGTGGTTTTAGTGAGTGGTAATAGTGATAAAAAAGCGGTGGCACAACTGGGTAATCAGCCAAACCTCAATGCCGTCAGCATTGCTGAAAATGACCTAAAAAACGTGTTTGGTGCCACACACACAGATGCTATTTTTGTTGTCGATACGTTGAATAACGCAATGCTTAAGTACCCGTTAATGGCGACTCAGGAAGAGGCGATTATGCACAGTCGCGATATCCTGTCGGATTTGAAAAAAATGCTCAAGCTTTCGAGAATTGGTTGAGGCGGTATCGATGAAAAAACTCGTATTGTTCAGTATCTTTTTTGCGTTTGTCGTGATTGTTCTGGGGGCTTACACGCGTCTTACGGACGCGGGGCTTGGCTGCCCTGATTGGCCGGGGTGTTATGGTCTATTGACGGTACCGCAGGGAGCGGAGCAAGTTGCTGCTGCCAATGAAGCTTACCCAGAGCGTCCAGTGGAAACGCATAAAGCATGGAACGAAATGATCCATCGCTATTTTGCCGGCACGCTGGGTTTGTTCATTCTTATCATTGCCGTTTTAGCGATAAAAAATCGACAACCGCATTTGCCTTTTAAATTGCCTATTATCTTGTTGCTCCTTGTCGGTTTCCAAGGGGCGCTGGGGATGTGGACGGTCACGTTAAACCTCTTGCCAGTGGTCGTTATGGGTCACTTGCTTGGCGGGTTTACGGTTCTGAGCTGCTTGTATTTGCTTTATCTTCGATTAGCAAATGATCGCGTACCGGGAGGGGATGCACAACTGCGACCGTTAGCCAGATTTGCTGCTATCGGTATTGCGGTGTTGGTCGCGCAGATTGCGTTAGGTGGATGGACATCAGCGAACTACGCGGCATTGGCCTGTACTGAGATGCCAGTTTGTGAAAGTGGTTGGTCTGAGCGTCTCGATTTTGGCGGCGCGTTTTCAGTCCCTGAAGCGACAAATTATGAATTTGGCGCTCACAACTATGAGCAGCGAATGACAATGCACATTGTTCATCGTGTCGGCGCTGTCGTGACCTTCGGCTATTTACTATGGTTGGGTATTCGTTTGTTTTCAGGGGCTCAGTCCTCGGCTATGCGGGGATTAAGTATCACTCTCATGGGGGTGCTTTGCGTCCAAGTCCTGCTTGGTATCAGCAATGTAGTGTTCAGTCTTCCGTTAGCTGTGGCCGTGGGGCATAACGCGGTTGCCGCATGCCTCTTACTGGTTTTGTTATCTGTTACTTATCATTTGTATCGAAAGGTTTAGGAGCTATCTATGGCTAAATCAATTCCCTTTTCTTCGTCGCACGCTAGAGACCTTGATAGCCGAAAAACCACATGGCGTGACTACTATGAGCTGACTAAGCCCAAAGTGGTGATGTTACTCTTGCTGACGGCGCTGGTTGGTATGTGCCTCGCTACACCAACTTGGGTAAGTTGGCAGGTGCTCGTTTTTGGTTTGGGAGGTATCGGTCTATTATCTTCCTCTGCCGCTGTGATTAATCATGTCGTAGATCATAAAATCGACAGTAAGATGGCCCGGACATTTAATCGTCCAGTAGCGAAAGGAAAAGTCCAAATTCACCAAGCGCTAGTATTTGCTGCGGTGTTAGCGGTCGTCGGTTACGTGATGCTAGAAGTGTGGATTAACCGATTAACCGCCATGCTGACTCTCGCTAGCCTTGTCGGCTATGCCGTTATTTATACGATGTATCTAAAACGTGCGACCCCTCAGAATATCGTGATAGGTGGACTTGCAGGTGCGGCGCCACCGTTGTTGGGGTGGACTGCTGTTACTGGTGAAATTCATGCTCATGCGTTGCTGTTGGTATTGATTGTGTTTACATGGACCCCTCCTCATTTCTGGGCATTGGCGATTCATCGTGAGAAAGACTACGCCAAAGCAGAAATCCCCATGCTGCCAGTTACCCATGGTGTGAGTTTCACGAAAACGTCGGTATTACTGTACACAGTACTGTTGTGTATCGTTTGCTTGCTACCTTATCTTGTTGGTATGACAGGATTAATTTACCTAATAGGTAGTAGTGCACTTAATGCTGGGTTTATGTATTACGCATTCAAACTCAAGTTTGCGGCCGACGAAAAAACCGCGATGCAAACTTTTCGGTTTTCAATTATTCATCTCATGGTATTGTTTGTGGTCTTATTGGTTGATCATTATGTCCCGTTGAGTTTATGAATCAAAAGTTTATCGTCGGCCTAGCGGCCGGCATTGCGCTTGTCGCTGGGGTCGCAATTGCATTTTTAATGGCGCCGCCTCAGGCGTCGGTTGAGCCGACTTACTTTCAACAATATCCACAAGCAAGGGCATTGAGCGATTTTTCTTTGTCTGCGCAAGATGGTAGCCCCCTCACTAAACAATCACTTCAATCTCAGTGGACGCTCGTGTTTTTGGGTTATACCTATTGTCCGGATATATGTCCCACAACGATGGCAAACCTCAATCAGATTTATGGCCAATTGCAGGCCATCGACAGTGAATTTCCTATCAAGGTGATGTTCATTTCGGTTGATCCAAAGCGCGACGATATTGAGCGTATGAATGAGTATATTAATTTCTTCAATCCACAGTTCATTGGTGCTGTGGGCCCTCATGAACAACTGTTTCCTTTGGCTCGAAGTATGGGGATGGTTTACTCGATTACAGGTAGCACAGACGACCCGAATTATCTTGTAGATCACAGTGCATCGATCGTTCTTGTTAATCCTCAAGCTGAAGTTATTGGGCGATTTAAGCCTGACCTCACTCCAGGTGAGTTACCTGTTTCTGATGGTGAACAAATTCTTGCTGATCTCCCCTTGATTGTCGGTCGATAGACTATGGTGTCGCCTACCATTCGTCGAGCAGTTGCATTAGATATGGATGCTGGAGTTGCATTGATCTACGCCGCTGGAGAAAAGCTCGTAAAGTATATTTTTGGAAACCAAGACGAAGCACTCGCTATGAGATACTTGCGTATGGCATGGCGTCGGGGTCATGGTCAATACGGCTTTAACAATCATTGGGTTGCTGAAGTTAATGGTGAAGTCGCGGGGTTGGTATCGTGTTGGCATGACCAACTTCCTACCAATTTTGACAGTGAAACAATGGCGAGCATAACGGACTTGTATTCTCATCAACACGCGATAGATGTTGTGATGCGTAGCCGAGAGTACGCTGATGAAATTCCTCCGCCTCGGTCACATGAGTTCGCAATAGGTCATGTCGCAGTATTTGAACAGTTTAAACGTCACGGCGTTGCAACGGCTTTGATGAATCACATGTTGATGGAGGCCCGCCGTTTTAACAAAGACGTGATGATTCTGGATGTGGAAAATACCAATGTCGGTGCACAGGCTTTCTATTCGTCGATAGGTTTTACAATGGCGACTACAGACAAAACATTCACTCGAATGCACAAAAGCCTAACTCGTTAATTAGAAAACGGCGGGTTCAAACTCCTAGCGGTTTGCACAAACGTATAAGTGCCCCTGTCATAGATTAAATTCCTAGTCCTCTTTGACAGTGATTCGCGTCCACTGAGAGCGTGCATAGGCCATTTTGCTCGCTAAGTAGAGATTTATCTATGTGGACGAGCTTTCATTGACCAGATTATTTGAAGGTCGCGACAGACTAGCATGCGCTCAACGTCCTTTCGCCGGCGTCATTGGGGCACAGAAACGGACAGGCGTTTACTGCGGACCTCGTCAGTGCTAGGCCCGCAATAATAAGATACCTATTCTAGTCTGGATAGTGCCCTTGATCATCTGCGATGAAAAAGGGTTGTGAATACCAGTAGTAGCGCCCCGGCTGCTGTTTCGACGGAGCAGTACAATTAACCCTAGAGCGACCCACCGGCAGCGCATAACCATGTTTAAATGAGATAGTGTTGTGACTAACCGTCAAAGGCAAGGTGTTCCCCTGATAAAAACAGGATACTTGTTTGAGTCGAGTATCAGGTTCGTCAATGGTAAGTGTGACATCGGGGAATTGTCGATTTTGACCACGGTCGGGGTTAGTGACTGAACTATCGATGCGAGCGTATGCCAAAGACGCCAGTTTGGTTTTGAGTGTCTTAAGGTTGGCATAGCGACCGGCAGCCGGGAATCGCGGTAAGGCGGTAAAATCACTGTTACTGTTGATTGCGCCAGAGTGCTGCCCAAGACCAATGTAGCCAGCTTGCGCTAGCATCGCTTGGATGCTGCTATCATACTCGCCAAATGGGTACGCCAACATTTTCAGTGACACGCCTGTTTGCTGGGTAATCTGGCGTTCCGCTTGCTCAATGTTTTGCCAAATCCGGTTTTGCCAGTCTTGTTTAGATTCACTGGGTAAACGGTCAAGCAAATGCAAGTGATCCATCGTGTGATTGGCAAAGGTGACATTTTCAGACTGCATTAGTTTGACTTGTTGCCAACTCAATTGATTTGCTTGCACATCAATGACACTTGGGTTGATAAATACGGTATAAGGAAGGTCGTACTGCTTTAAAATAGGATGGCCATTTTCATAAATATCCGCAAAGCCATCATCAAATGTGATCGCGATGGCCTTTTCGGGCAGTGACTGCCCAGCCTTGATCGCCGCGAGGGCTTCTGGCAAAGCAACAACGTTGTGGTTATCAACCATATACTCTACATGGGATTTAAATGTGTCTGGACTGATGCTGGTGGTCGCAGGAGTATGAATACTGACGTGATGGTAGACCACGACAACAAGGTTGTTTTCCGCCAAACTTTTAGCGCATACGAGGAACGAAGCCAGCAGGCTAGCAATCGTGACAACAGTAAAAGAAGAAATCTGTTTTAACATGCTACACTGCCACTTTTTATTCATAAACGTGTCCCAATGACCTCAATTTTGCGTCCATGGCAAGATCACCAGCGAATGTTGGCTCTCGCCTTTCCCATGATTCTTGCCAATATTACCACGCCTTTGTTGGGAATGGTGGATACTGCAGTGTTGGGTCATATGGATTCGGCCTCAATGCTGGCCGGAAGTGCCATCGGTGCACTGATATTAACGCAAACCTACTGGGTGTGCGGATTTTTGCGTATGTCGACCACAGGCTTGAGTGCCCAAGCAAAAGGGCAAGGACACGACAATACGCAAGCTGGAGCGAGTGTTTTTTACCGTTCAGCACTACTCGCACTGCTTATTGGTGGCGTTATTTGGCTTTCGGGTCCACTGCTGTTACATGCGGGCATCTATTTGGCTGGCACCACTCCCGTGGTAGAGGCAACGGCGAGCGAGTATTTTTCTGTTCGAGTATGGGGCGCGCCTGCAGCAATGTTAAATATGGCCTGCATCGGTTTTTTGGTGGGGCAACAGTGTACTCGCACCGTGTTGGTTATCCAGGTCCTTGGCAATGTGATTAACGGCGTACTCGATGTGTTTTTCGTTTACGGCCTCAATTGGGGAGTTGAAGGGGTTGCGTTAGCCAGTACACTTGCTGAATATACGATGGCGATACTCGGTCTCATTCAATGTTACCTGCGGGTTCGGGGTGCCACTTGGTCTGCCCATTGGTTTGAAAAACAACAGATGTTGTCTTTAATATCGATGAATTCCGATATGCTATTGCGTAACCTTGCGTTGCAAATTTGCATTGCGTTTTTGACATTTCAGGGTACGCGTCTTGGGGCGACACAAGCCGCAGTTAACGCGGTAATCATGCAATTTTTCGTTCTGATTGCGCTTGGACTCGACGGCGTAGCATACGCTGTTGAAGCGCTAGTCGGAGAGGCTAAAGGTGCCAAGAGCTTGTTGGCCATTCGTCGCCAAACCGCGATAGGGTTAATGTGGTCAAGTGTGTTTGCGGGTGGTTACGCGATAACCTTTTGGCTGTTTGGGACCAACATCATTTTTCTACTTACCGACATACCGGCACTCAGGGCTGCGGCGCAAGACTATCTTTGGGTCATAGTGCTACTACCCCTTATCGGGCATTGGTGTTTTCTTTTTGATGGTATTTTTGTTGGCTTAACGCAGTCTAAAGCGATGCGAAATACCATGGTAGTAAGTGCGCTAACCGCTTTTTTCCCAGTGTGGTGGCTATGTCAATCGTGGGGCAATATGGCACTGTGGATCGCGATGTTAAGCTTTCTCTTCGCGCGTGGTTTGACGTTGGGTTGGATGTTTTTTCGTCAGTTTGTTAAAGGTCAGGAGGCGGTGGTGGCCCGAGTCGATTGAATCGACTGATGAAGATGGCGAGATAACCCGTCATGGCGACGACAAAACCGACTAGCATTACAGCCATAGCAAGACCGTCTAGTGAAAAATGAATCCCTCCTGCGATTATCAATACTGCGAGCCCGATAAAGAAAATAACCAAACCTTTAACGAACCTTGCCCAAGCCTGCTGAGGTTGTTGGGCAAGTTGTTTTACCGCAAAAAATGCACTTAATGCATTGCGCTTAATAATAGGAGTGCTCACCAGCTTGGTGCTCAGTCGCGTCGCGAACGCCGACAATCTCACCTTCAAATTGCTCAAGCATTTGCTTTTCAATACCTTCTTTCAAGGTGACATCCACCATTGAACAACCGTTACAGCCGCCACCGAATTGCAGCACAGCAAAGCCGTCGTCAGTAATTTCAGTTAAAACCACTTGGCCACCGTGGTTAGCCAACTGAGGGTTGATCTCGTTTTGAATCATATAGTTGATACGTTCGACCAGAGGTGCATCATCAGACACTTTGCGGGCTTTGGCGTTAGGTGCCTTTAAGGTCAGTTGCGAACCCATTTGGTCTGTTACAAAATCAATTTCAGCTTCTTCGAGGAAAGGCTCACTTTCCTGATCAACGACAGCATCGAAACCATTGAATGGTAATCTAATATCGGTAGGCTCTACCGCATCTGGCGGACAATATGACACGCCGCACTCTGCGTTTGAGGTGCCAGGATTAACAACAAATACACGAATGTGTGTCCCTTCTTCCTGTTTCTCAAGCAGTTTTACGAAATGGGCTTGTGCGCCCTCAGAGATTGATATCATCACTCTACCTAATTTTACGTGGGATCGGTCAATATAATAACAAATTTACCTGAGCAAAACAGTCAAGTATTTTGAAATTTTAGTAATTTTCGCGAATAAATTATGTGTTTCGGGATTTCTACGTACTGGCATGACGGGTCATGCTGAACACCACTAAATCAAAGACACTGCATAAGATGGGACGATTTTACTGTGAAACAAGGGTAATGACCGTCTAAATTAGTGGCAAAAGTGTTAAGCTGTATGTTCTTTTCGCATGTTCAAGAACTTGAATGTAAAGTATTAATTCACGAGTTGAGAAAATCGTACGTGCAGTGAATGTCGTGAAAAGGTGAACATAAAAATTACAGTGATGGGTTTCTTTATGGCAATGAGTAATACGTTGGGTCGAGTTGTGTTTGTTGCGTTTGTGCTTTGGATCTCAAATGTACAGGCTTCGATCAATAAGTCGGCTAACTCAGGTGGCAAGCCTGTGGCGGAATATTTACCTGCTGATACGGTTTTTGATCCCGCGATTCCAACCCCAGAGTCAGTACTAGGTCAACAGGTTGGTAGTTGGCATGTTAGACATGACCAACTCGTAACATATATGAAGGCGCTCTCTGCCGCTTCCGACCGCGTGTCTCTCATTGAAACGGGTAAAACGCATGAAAATCGCTCGTTATTGCTGTTAACGTTCACGTCGCCGGGTAACCAAACTAATCTAGAGCAGATAAAACGCGATCACATTCAAACTATCTCTACTGGGGCGCGTGCAAGTAAAGACGCGCCGCTAGTGCTTTACATGGGATACAGCATTCACGGTAATGAGCCGTCTGGAAGCAATGCGGCTTTGGTTGTCGCTTATTACCTCGCTGCCGCGCAAAACGACGAGGTTAATACACTACTGAAGGATAACATTGTATTACTAGACCCGTCTTTGAACCCCGATGGGCTGTCGCGATTTGCACAGTGGGCAAATATGCACAAGGGGATAAATCGGGTCGCTGACCGCAATCACCGGGAGCATCAAGAAGCGTGGCCGAATGGTCGAACCAACCATTACTGGTTTGATCTCAATCGAGACTGGCTGCTATTAACGCATCCTGAGTCACAGGCACGGATTGCACAATTCCACAGCTGGCGACCGCACGTTTTAACGGATTTTCACGAAATGGGCACGGACAGCACGTATTTTTTCCAACCTGGTGTACCTTCTCGTAAGCATCCTCTTACGCCTGACGGCAACGTGACGCTCACTGAAGCGTTAGCAGAGTTTCACGCCGCGGCGTTTGACCAAGCCAAAGTGTTGTACTTTAGCCAAGAGTCTTTTGATGACTTTTACTATGGGAAGGGGTCGACGTATCCTGATGCACACGGCAGTGTCGGCATTTTGTTCGAACAAGCCAGTAGCCGGGGCCATTTGCAGGAGTCGATCAATGGCCCTTTGGCCTTCTCACAAACCATTCAGAATCACGTAACCACGAGTTTAAGCACGTTTAAAGGTGCATTGGCCAACAAGCCAGCGTTGCTAAATTACCAAACTCGCTTCTTTAGCGACACACAAAAAGCCATCAAAGATGATGACACCTTGGGCTATATCGTTTCTGTAGAAAAAGACAGCGAAAGAATGGCGCAATTAGTCAGTATTTTGAGCCAGCATCAAATTGAGTTTCGTTATTTGGATAAGCCGTTCTCGTCAGAGGCGCGAGAATATCAGCCAGATAACACTATCTTCGTTGCATTAGACCAACCTCAGTATCGCTTGATTAAATCGATGTTTTCGACTCAGCAAACCTTTGCCGAAAACACGTTTTACGATGTTTCCAATTGGAATATTGCGCTGGCATTCAATGCGATTTATGAAGCGATTCCAAAATCCAAAAGACGCACCCTCAAAACACGCGAGCAAACGCCAAACGTAGTGTCGAGCCAGGTCAATATTGCGCCCAATGCCTACGCCTATGCATTTGAATGGCACAATTACAACGCACCGGCACTACTACAATTTTTGTTGAAGAATCAGGTGAATGTGCGCGTATCCAAAGGCGCTTTTACAGCAAAGACAAGTAACGGTGAAAAGGCATTCGATAAAGGCACAATTGTGGTGCCTCTGGCGCTTACTCAACCCGAGCGTTTAGCGCAATTACTCGCATCCGCTGCCACTGAATTGGGTGTCTCGGTTTCTACTGTTTTATCCGGTCTCACTACTATGGGAAGCGACTTGGGCAGCCGAACCATGGCACCCGTTCATTTACCCAGTGTACTTATTGTTGGTGGCGAGGGAGTGAGCCCCTACGATACGGGTGAGATTTGGCACTATCTGGATACACGAGTGGGTATTGCTGCAACCATCGTTGACAATGACAACCTTAAACATATTGAACTGTCCCAGTATACTCACATTGTTTTTCCGAACGGCCGATATCGTCAGTTAAACGAGTCAACCGTTGAGGCGCTAGACAATTGGGTTGCTAAGGGAGGCGTCATGATAGGGTTCAAGTCCTCTCTGTCTTGGATGATTAATAATGGTTGGCTTGATTTACAAGAACTGAGCAGAGACGCGATTGATAATTCCTTCGATACGACGTCTTTATCTTTTGCGGATAAAGACGCGCTCTACGCACAAAAGCTTATTGCAGGTGCAGCGTATCAAACTACAATCGATTTAACTCATCCATTGTTTTACGGCTTTGAGCAAGACAGCCTTGCGTTTTTCAAAACGTCGAATCGAATATTTAAGGGCAAAAGCTCACCGTTCACCGAAATAGCGCATTATAGCGCGTCACCTCTATTGGCTGGGTTTACTGCTCCTGAGCTTCAGCGATTGGTCGCCGATACCGTCGCCGTAGCGGTTGAACAACACGGTCGTGGAGTTGTGATTGGGTTTGTCGACAACATTCATTTTCGCGGATATTGGCGTGGTACAGATAAGTTGATGAGTAACGCTATATATCTGTCTCCTTTGATGCATTAGTCTACGTCTTGAGAAGGTGTAATCGCGAGCGCCCAGACTTCAATATTGAGTGTTGGGCGTCGTTGCTTTAGTTGTTCACACAAATAATTGACCGTTGCCCCGGTAGTGATGACATCATCCACAATAGCAACATGGTTTATCTCTTCAGGAATATCGTAGACCACAAAGGCACGTTTGGCATTGCCTCGGCGTTGGCCTCGAGACAGTTGACGCTGTGACGTGTTTCCCCATGTACGGCGCGTTGCCCAATGGGGATAAATGGGAATATCAAAACGCTTGCCCATCAATTTAGCAAGCTCTACCGCCTGATTAAACTGCCTTTCCCACAGCGTTCTCAGCGAACTAGGAACGGGTAACAATAGCTCAGGTTTCTCTTTCTCCTCGAAAATATCGGACTGACAAAATAGGTTACCGAGCGCGTCTAGTGCAACCAAATTTCGTCCTAATTTGCACTTTAAAATAAGCTCGTCAAATGGCCATCGATACCAGCCTATCGACTTCAATACGTGATATTGAGGTTTATTTAAGTGGTTGGTAATACGTGGCACATGCAGTAAATTCTTTGGCATGTGTTGTCGGTCGAAGGTATCTAGGTCTGCAAGACAAAATGAGCATATTGATGCGTTGCTGGGCAGCGTACACAGTAAACAACTCTGATCAGTGTGACAAGAGAGCCATTTCACAAGGCTGTTATAGAATTCCGTTTTCCCCATGGTACACTCACCCGAATTGTCTGACTGGGATGACTTTTGTGGATCACACTAGCATAAATTTTCCTCTGAATATCCGGGCCGAAGGTACAGGAACAGATATCGTTCTATTGCATGGCTGGGGCATGAATAGCGGGGCGTTCCACGAATTTATTCCTTATCTCTCAGATTCGTTTACGGTAACGACAATCGACCTACCGGGCTTTGGTGAGAATGCCAACTATGTGCCCGAGCCATACACATTGGCGTCACTGACGGCGTCAATTTTACCGTATATCCCCAAGGGGGCGTTTTTAGCTGGCTGGTCACTCGGTGGGCTGGTTGCGCAACATATAGCATGCGACGCGAATACGCCGATTGGCGGATTAATTACCATCGCATCAACCCCTAAGTTTGATGCATCACGCGGCTGGCCGGGTATTGAACCTGATATATTGACTATGTTTGAGTCTCAATTAGAGCGCGATTATCAAAAAACGCTAGATCGCTTTTTGATGATTCAAGCAATGGGCAGCGAAACAGCGCGCAAAGACATCAAGACGATCAAGAAGCAAATCACGCAATACCCTAACCCCAGCGCACTCGCACTTAGGGATGGCTTGGGCTTGTTATCAGAAGTAGATCTTAGGCATCATATCGGGCGAATACAGGTCCCTACATTAAAAGTGTACGGGCGGTTAGACAGTCTTGTCCCAACGAGCGCTATTGATCAGATTCACGAGCTACAACCCCAAGCGGACTCTGTGGTGTTACCCCATGCGTCTCATGCTCCTTTTATTTCTCATCCTCAGCAGTGTGCCGATGTGATACGTCAATTCGTATTTAGTGTCTGTTAAAGACCAACGTTATGATTGTTGAAGCGTTTGAACGCTTCATGTCCGACTCTAACACTCGCGTATATGCGCAAATGAAACCTCCTACTGAGTTATTCATTGTTAATAGCGCGGAATCAAGCGATGCGTCTAGTATTTTGTCTGAGATTTTTTTAAACAAGCACAATGACGATATCGCAGAGCGCGACACGCCTTCGTGAGTGCTCCCACGTGTATGGTATCACCTCCAATACTTTATTTTTTCGCAAAATTGGTTAATAATTAACCGTGAGAGAGTGTGAGGTATTAAATGACGAGTATTGCATCTTCTGGCATCAACTCAGCTATTTTGAGTGCTCAATTTGGGATTCAAAATGGCTTGCAGGGGGTGACTCAGGCATCAGTAAACATTGCGCAACAAAGCGCACAACAAAATGTTGCCCAAAATGGGCCTGGGCAGTTGCTCGCTGATGCTTCGTTACAAAACCTATCAAATGTCAGTGCCTTATTGCCACAAGGTACAAACGATCCCATCGGTAATCTCGTATCGCTTCAGGTGAACGCCTTGAATGTGCAAGCGTCGGCCAAGGTACTCGACGTCGTCGATGATACGGTTGGTAGTATTATAGATACGCTGGCATAACGATGAATATAGTCACGCCTATCCCAACGTCCCTAGTGTTTACGACGGCTAACGTAAATACCGAATCGGCGCGTCGGGATAACTTGCTGCGTGAGACTATTCCGCAAACGTCCGAATCCGACCAAAGTAGTGCTGAGCAAGGTTTAGGTGGTGAATCGGATCGCGTTCGCACTCCCGGGCAACCGCCTGCTCCCCTGACTTATGAGCGCCCACAGGTTAATGCCGAACTGGCGGCGCAAAATGGCCAAGACGACCTACCAGACAATGGTCAAGATGAAAGTGCTGGCCGACAGGGGGCTGAGCAAGAGCAACAGCAACAAGCCGAACAACGAGAAATAGAAGAACTAGAACGCAGAGATGCTGAGGTTCGTGCCCACGAACAGGCACACGCAGCTACTGGCGGCCAGTATGCCTCAGCCCCGCAATACGAATTTGAAACCGGTCCAGATGGACGACGCTACGCGGTTGGTGGACAAGTCTCTATCGATATTTCTGAAGAGTCGACACCTGAGCAAACGATTCGAAAAATGCAGCAGGTACGCGCCGCAGCACTTGCACCAGTAGAGCCCTCACCACAAGATTTACAAGTTGCTGCTGAGGCGACACAAAAGGCATTCGAAGCAAGAGTGGAGCTTGCTGAAGATAATCGTGAAACGTTACAAGCTACGCAAGAAGAATCGAGTCCATTGGACCCAGATTTACCCGAGCTCGATGATATTATTGATGCTGGTGAAATTTCACCGCCAAGTCGTACCCTTGATCAAGCAACACTCGCGCAAACCAATGAAGAGACAGATAATGGCGACGATGACACGCAGTTTGTCGGCCCTAGACGCCGCCTCGACATTGAAGAAGACCCGCGAATAGGGATTATTCAGCAGTTTTACCAAGACGTTTCTACCCCGAGGAACGCAGGGTTTAGTGCTAGTGCCTAATGCGAAGCTTTGACGCTACACAGTGTGTAGCGTCACCTGCTTTACTACTTTTTGGCCTTAGCAAACGCGTCGGCAAACGCATTTCCCATTGCACTGTTTTGTACTGCAGCTGGCTTAGACTGACGCTGCTGGGGTTTAGCTTTGCCTTTGGCTTGTGACTGGCGAGGCCCTTTATTACTCTGCCCCGGCTTATCGTCTAATCGCATGGTAAAGCTGATACGCTTTCTCGCGACATCTACTTCCATGACTTTCACTTTAACGATGTCGCCTGCTTTCACTACTTCGCGGGGATCAGAAATAAACTTATTGGTCAGCGCCGAAATATGGACGAGACCATCTTGGTGTACCCCCACATCGACAAACGCACCAAAGTTGGCAACGTTGCTCACTACGCCTTCCAATATCATGCCTACTTTCAGATCACTTATCGTTTCCACACCGTCTTTAAAGGCCGCAGTTTTGAACTCTGGACGAGGATCTCGGCCAGGCTTGTCCAATTCACTTAAAATGTCTTTGACGGTAGGCACACCAAACTCATCATCGGTGAAGGACTCTGGTGCGAGTGATTTGAGTAATTGCGTGTTACCAATCAGGTCATTCACGGCAACACTCGTTTGACTGACAATTTTGTCAACAACCGGATACGCTTCAGGGTGAACGGCTGAGCCGTCTAACGGATTACTTCCTTCTACTATTCGAAGGAAGCCGGCGGCTTGTTCAAATGCTTTAGGCCCAAGTCTCTCGACCTTGAGCAATGCTTTTCTGTCACCAAATTGTCCGTGTGCATCACGATAGTTCACAATGTTTTGAGCCAACGTTTTGTTTAAACCTGATACGTAACTCAGTAGTGCTGGCGACGCCATATTGAGATCAACGCCGACGGCGTTAACACAGTCTTCGATGACACGGTCCAGAGATTTACCGAGTTGAGACTGACTAACGTCGTGTTGATACTGACCCACACCTATGGCTTTGGGTTCGATTTTGACTAGCTCCGCAAGGGGATCTTGAATGCGGCGAGCGATAGAAACTGCTCCTCGCAGTGATACATCCAGATCGGGTAACTCTTTAGACGCAAGTTCAGATGCTGAATAAACCGATGCACCTGCTTCGCTTACCATAATTTTCTGTGCTGATAACTCACTATTCTCTTTCAATAGTTCCGCAACCAGCTTGTCTGTTTCCCGTGAACCTGTGCCATTACCGATACTGATAAGCTCTATTTTGTATTGCTTGCATAGGGTCACTAGCGTGCGTTTAGATTTATCCCACTGATTTTGAGGTGCGTGAGGGAAAATAGTATTCGTTGCTAATACTTTTCCCGTTTTATCTACCACGGCGACTTTGACACCTGTACGCAAACCCGGGTCTAGCCCCATCGTGGTTTTGGCACCCGCTGGCGCGGCCATTAACAAGTCGTTGAGGTTTTTGGCAAATACATTAATCGCTTCTTCTTCGGCTCTCTCTCTCAACGCGCCGAACATTTCCGTTTCCATATGCAGCGAAATTTTAATTTTCCAAGTCCACTGCACAACTTGTTGTAACCAAGCGTCAGCCGCTCTCCCCGTGTCGCGAATACTGTAGTGTTGGGCAATAATAGCTTCACACTGGGAAACCGAAATCGCACTTTCTTCGCGTTCAGGGTCTGCATCCATTTGAATATGCAGTAACCCTTCATTACGCCCTCGAAACATTGCAAGGGCACGGTGCGAAGGCACGTTGGCCAGCTTTTCATGATGGTCAAAATAATCTGTGAATTTGGCGGCGTCTTTTTCTTTACCCGGCGCGACTTTACTTCGAACAAACGCGTGTTTGTTTAGATAGTCTCTCACTTTCGCAAGTAGTGCCGCGTCTTCAGCAAACCTTTCCATCAGAATGTAACGCGCGCCTTCAAGGGCTGCTTTACTGTCTTCCACTCCCTTATCTTTGTCGATATAGGATGCAGCCGTATCGTCAGGAGACAGAGTTGGGTTTTCAAACAGCGCTTCTGCTAGTGGTGATAGCCCTGCTTCTATCGCAATCTGGCCTTTCGTACGGCGACGCGGTTTATATGGCAAATACAAGTCTTCTAAGGTGGTTTTACTTTCTGCCGTATTGATTTGTTTGGCTAAATCGTCGGTCAGCTTACCTTGCTCTTCAATAGACTTTAGAATTACTGATTTACGTTCGTTTAATTCACGCAAATAAACCAGTCTTTGCTCCAAATTACGCAATTGGGTGTCATCTAAGCCCTGGGTCGCTTCTTTTCGGTATCTGGCAATAAATGGAACGGTAGCGCCGCCATCTAAAAGGTTAACAGCAGCTTCAACTTGCGCTGGATTGACTGCAAGTTCATTGGCAATGGTATTAATGATCATAGTGAACTCTATGGCATAAAAAATGTGTGTGGCGTGTTCTTAATAGAACGTGTCCTTGTTCGTGCTGTAGCAGCAAGTATTGGTTGCAGTATATCACTTTCCTACCCGTCTGCGAGCACACTCAACTAGCAATAATGTGTCAGTATGGTTAGGCTCGGTCTGTAGTGTCATACCAGATCTTGGTAATCCACCAGTCGAAGGTCCCCGCTTCTGTTTTAACAACGATGTCGTCGTCTACAGAACGACCAATTAAGGCTTTCGCCATGGGCGAATCGACAGATATATAGTCTTTGCGGTCGAATATCTCGTCATAGCCGGCTATGCGCAATTGCTTGGTGTCGCCTTGATCGTTTTCAATCTCTATCCACGCACCAAAAAATACTTTGCCTTCTTGCTGTGGGTCATAGTCAACGACCTTGAGGTTCTCGAGGCACTTTCGCAGATAGCGAACACGTCGATCTATTTCTCTGAGTTTCTTTTTATTGTACTGATAATCCGCATTTTCGCTTCGGTCACCTAAACTTGCCGCCCAGGTGACCTTTTTGGTAATTTCTGGCCGCTCTTGCCGCCACAAAACATTGAGTTCGTCGCGTAGTTTAATGTAGCCCTTGCGAGTAATCAGTGGAGTTTTCAACGTTGGTCTGTCTTTTCCTTTGCTTTTTAACTATGTGGGTACAGACACTACGAATTTCAATCAAACTGCCGATAATACTATCTGTATTGATAAATGAGTCATTCAGGGAGCGCGCAGTCCCTTGAGAACAAGGCGCTGGTGATTGCCCTTTCAGACGTCACAGAAATAAAAGGCTTCGCATTGAGCAATCATTAGTTTAGGTGAAGCTGAAAAACACATTTGAAGTCATTCACGTGGTTTATACAACAGGTATGGCAGTGCGCAAGCAACGCCATTTCGATCCCTTTGGGGATAAAGTTTCGTATAAAAAATAACCAAGTTTGGGGTGTAATGGTAATTTGTGCATTAAGTTTGCATAAGGTGCTGAAAATGTGCCAAAAAACTGTCAAACTGAACAAAACTTGTACATGTTTGTCTTAGTATAACCAACACTTTCTGGTGAAATGTATGATGCAAGAAAAACGGGCCATGGAAGAAAGCCTGCTTGAAGAAAATTCGATATCGGTAAAACCGACGTCAGCCGTGCGCGCAAGTTTCATTTTGTTTGGTTTTGTTTTGTTACTTACCGGCATCATTATGTTTGTTATGTCGGCCATTGACGTATTGGCAAACTTAGCAACGATGCAGCCCGCTGTATACTTGTTGGCAAGTATCATCATGTATAAAGTCGGATGGTTTATTCTTCAGCAGTGCGCAACGTTGAAAAAGAAAGGCAATCGACGTAAACCTTTTATTAGTAAAGTATAGCTAGCAAAGTATAGGCCTTAGCTTTAAATTGATTTGCTATTAGCTCAATATTTTTAGGTCAAAACGTTCCTAACAGGGCGACTGGTAGGACTGCAAAATAAGAATTTTCGACTAATATTTACTATGAGAATTCGAGATAGAAAGCATTCACGAATAGCCCATATTCTAATGTGGGCACGCGCTTGACACCAAGACAGGCGACATGCACGTAAGGAAAAGGTAGGCACGGAGGGTGCCAGTTCTCAAATAAAAAAAGCCGGCAATTTGCCGGCTTTTGTCTTTTCGTTTAATCGCTTATTCGCTGTCTTGTTCTGGCTTAACAACATCAAGTAATTCAACGTCAAAAATGAGTGTTGAGTTTGGCGTGATTTTACCTGTTGCACGTTCGCCATATGCGAGTTCAGATGGAATGTGGAAACGGTACTTTGCGCCTTCTTTCATTAGTTGAACACCTTCCGTCCAGCCTGAAATAACACGGTTAAGCGGGAAACTTGTCGGCTCACCGCGAGAATAAGACGAGTCGAATTCTGTACCATCCAATAACGTACCACGGTAGTGTACAGTCACGGTATCTGTTGCTGCAGGGCTGTCGCCAGTGCCTTCAGTAAGGACTTCATACTGAAGACCCGACTCTGTAGTAACGACGCCTTCGCGCTTGCCATTCTCTGCCAAGTACGCAATACCTGCTTCAACGTTTTTCTCAGCAGCGAGTGCGGCTTGTTCTTGCTGCTTACTGCGCATTAGCGCTTCGCCAGCCTGTGCGAGTTGTTGAATTTCGGTATCTTCAAACTGCAATGTATCTTTTAGGCCATCATTAAAGCCCTGTAATAGAGCGTCCATTTCCATTGTTTCGCCCAAGTCTGCCATTTGTTTGGCACGGTTTTCGGCGAAAATTCCCATGCTAGCACCCATTGCATAGGCATGCTTCTGCGACTCTGTCATGGTGGCTGCAGTTAGTGCTGCGCTATCTACGGCTTTCTCTTCTGCTTTTTCTTGGGTTTGCGGCTGACACGCGAACAAACCTAGTGCAGCCACTGTAGAAAGGGCGACAAGCGACTTTTTCATAAACTTCTCCGTTATTATCTTTATTTCTAAGAGTATCAGCGGCCTTAGTAAGCCTTTATGGCAGTCATTGCCTTGCACATACTCAATGTAAAAGGGCACCTGATTCATGCTATGGTAAACCTAGGCGCAGTAAATCGAAACCTTAAAACCATGATAAACCGATATTCATTACAATTAATCGCGATTTCGATGATTGGCAGTCTTTTCACTGTTGGTTGCAGTGTGCCTCAGACCACACCCGTTGAATCTTGGCGTCATGCAGAGGATGGTGCCTATGCAGCAGACATTTCTCCTGATGGCCAATACAGCGTGGTATCGGGCGTCGATAACGGCATCAATGTGTGGCGTTTGACAGACAATACCAAGGTGTATCATTGGAGTCATCAAGGAGAAGGGAATAATTTAGTTGTCAGCGTCCATATTTCTGCCGATAGCAAATACGTCGTCACGTCCGATCGCGAAGCATTTGCGTTGTGGAGCCTAGAAACTGGGGAACCGGTTGGGTTTTGGCGAATTGATGAATCCAGTATTCGAGACATCGCAGTAGCAAGTCAAGGACAAGGCATTCTAGTTGGTCGATCAAACGGCAAAGTTATGTATTTTGAGCCTGAATCAGGGCGGCGGATTGAATTTCTCGGGCATCAGGAAAAAATCAATAGTGTGGATATCTCGCCTAATGGTCGCTACGCCTTAACCGGCGGTAATGATTACACGGCCTACCTTTGGGATACGCGTTCGGGCCAAGTTATTCACACTTTTTCTCATCCTAGTCGGGTCACTAAAGTCGCTATAGATGATTTAGGCCGATATTTGTTTACCGCGGATAGCAAGAAACAATCTCAAGTTTGGGATGTACAGACAGGTGAAAGGATTAGCACTTTACAGTATATTGCGCGCCAGCGAATTTTTACCGATGCTGTGTTCTCTGCCGATGGCAAGTATTTACTGACTGGATCTCCTTCCCGACGCATTTATCTTTGGGATGTACAAACGGGTCAAGAAGTTGAAGAGTGGAAGGTAGCTCCTCGAGAGTCACAAACCCCACCAACCGCCGTTGTATACGGCGTTGCGTTTGACGGCAGTCGCCGTATTTTGTCAGAGAGTAGCAGCGGTCTAGCAGAGTTATGGAATAGTAAATCACTATGAGCCAAAAAGAACAGGCATTAGAGCTGGCCTTAGTCCAGGCCGAAGCAGCAATAGAGCAACTTCAAACGAAAGTTGCATTTCAAGAACATACGATTGAAGAACTAAACCTAGCGCTTACTGATCAACAGTATCAAATCGACAAGATGCAAGTACAACTCAAGCATGTGTTAGACAAAGTATCAGATATGCAAACGTCAAATATTGCAAAACTATCTGACGAAACGCCGCCGCCACATTACTAGTTCAATCTCACTCAAGGACGTGTAATGCCCGCTTGGACGTACTTTTATATTATTGCCATTCTTGGCAGCTCGTTTATCGCGTTGTTTCACAAAAATCGCATTCGTTCCCGC
>CAWUJV010000010.1:0-71202 GCA_963922845.1 uncultured Alteromonas sp. | reverse complement strand
ACCACAAGAATTTTCATATTTTTATCCAAAATGGCCTCCACTGAGGGGTTAAATTGTTATCTTATTAAAATCGTGGGCTACTCACCCGTCCGCCATGACTGCATTCGTGATTTGAGTTTTAGCATGGCCTGACTGTGTATTTGGCTGACCCGAGACTCACTGACTTCCAAAACCTCACCTATTTCTCGTAGGTTCAGCTCTTCATCATAGTACAAGGACAGCACAATAGCTTCACGTTCCGGTAATGTAGTAATAGCATGTGCAAGTGCTTTTTGGAAAGCACCTTGCATTAAATCTTCTAAAGGCGAGTCGTTGCCGCGGTTCTCATCCGTAGTCAAGACGTCTTCTGATACGCCAAGATCTTCAATTCCAACTAATTTTCCAGCGTTTACTTCACCTAACATCTGGTGATAGTCAGCAAGAGGAACATTGAGTTTTTCGGCAATCTCCGCATCCCGAGCATCTCGCCCCGTTTCTCTTTCAACTTGATTGATCGCTTCAGTAATTGCACGACTGTTTTTATGCACTGACCGCGGTGTCCAGTCGCCTTTTCGAATTTCATCGAGCATTGCACCACGAATACGGATCCCCGCAAACGTCTCAAAACTCGCACCTTTTGTGCCGTCGAAATTCTTAGCGGCCTCGAGTAATCCAATCATGCCCGCTTGAATTAAATCATCAACAAGCACACTGGCGGGTAATCGAGCCATCAAGTGATGGGCAATACGCTTTACTAACGTAGCGTGTTGTTCAACAAGCTGTGCTTTGCTCACTTGTTGTTGGTAAGCAGCTGCTTTGCTATTCACCCTTGATTACCTGCCGCACTATTTTTGCCAGAGATGAGTTGCTCGATAAAGAACTCAAGATGACCGCCTGGCTGGGCTGGAATTGGCCATTGTATTGCTTTTGCTGCAAGCTGCGTTATTGCCATAGATGCAGGTGAACTCGGAAACGCATCAACAATGGCTTTCTGCTTGCGCACTGAGCGACGAATGTTTTCGTCAAATGGTACCGTCGCCACTAACTCTAATGCGACATCAAGGAATCGCCCCGTCACTTTTGACAGCTTGCTGAAAAGTTCCTGACCTTCTCTTACATCTCTGACCATATTCGCTACAATCTTAAACTTAAATACACCGTGTTCTCTATTGAGAAGTTTGATCAGTGCATACGCATCCGTCAAGGAAGTGGGTTCGTCACATACAACGACCAAAATATCTTGAGATGCTTTAGAGAAGCTCAAAACCATATCCGAAATGCCAGCAGCCGTATCTACAATGAGTACATCAATTTGAGAACGCAGCTCACTGAAGGCTCTGATTAAGCCCGCGTGTTCGGTTGGCGATAATTCGGTCATTGCTTGGGTACCAGAAGTCGCGGGAGCTATTTTTATCCCGTGAGGACCGGTAATAAGAATGTCATCAAGTGTGCATTCGCCAGAAAGCACATGGGAAAGGTTGCGTTCTACACGCAAACCCAACATGACATCAACGTTCGCCAACCCGAGGTCGGCGTCAAGTACCATCACGCGTTTACCCTGTTTCGCCATCGAAATGGCGGTATTCAACGTGATGTTTGTTTTTCCTACGCCACCTTTACCGCCGGTGACTGCTATAACTTTGATTAACCGTGATTGATTCATCTTTCGTAAGCTACTCGCTTGATCTTCGATCATACTGCTCGTGCTGCATTTACCACATGATTGCCTCTAGTATGATTCAATCCGTACTTTTTATAAAGCTTTGCGGCAGCAGATACGAGAGATTTTCCATCAGCAACCTTAATATCCTCAGGTACTTGCTGTCCATCTGTGACATAACTCACTGGGATTTGGCGCTCTATCGCAACACTTAGTGCCTCTCCCAAACTATAACATTCATCGACTTTTGTGAATATACATCCATCCAGTTTTACCGAGTCGTATGCGTCAAAAATATGCTGCAACGCAGAATATTGCGTACTGGCTTGGGCTACCAAATACTGACGTATTGGCTGCGTGTTGACTTGAGCAAAATTAGCCAGTTGTTTAATGAGTCGGCTATCACGCTGACTAAATCCAGCCGTGTCGATCAAAATCAAACGCTTGTGACGCAGTTGGAAAAGCTGATCCGCTAACTCTTCGCTAGATTGCGCTTTTCTTGTTACACAACCAATTATCTTGCCATAGGTCGCCAACTGTTCATACGCGGCAATCCGATAGGTATCAATCGTAATCATCGCAACTTGGTCTGCCCCATACTTTTGAGCATAACGGGCGGCTAATTTGGCAACGGTTGTCGTTTTTCCGGTACCCGTAGGGCCAACAAGGGCGACCACACCACTATGAGACAGGATATCATTGCCAGAAACATTCACGCGATTGGACAAAAGTTTTAGAACATACAACCAAGCTTCGCGTTCTGTGCAATCTGCAGGCGTGTAGTTCACGAGTTGTTCTGCTAATGCACGACTAATTCCCATACCCTCTAGACGCTGCGCTAAATAACGCAATATGGGTTTTTGACGACGCTGTTTGGCTTCCATCAAGTCTGCAACTTGGTGCTGTAGAACACTGCGAAGCGAGGCCAGTTCTTCTTTGATACTGTCTAATTCACCTTGAGTGGCACCTTGATTAGGCTGACTAAAATCATCGAAACCATCATGAGTTGGGGTATGGTGGTTATCAACGAGCTTATCAGCCGAAAACACATCTGGTTCATGCACAGGTTTGGGTTGTTCTGAGTGATGGGTAGCTTGACGTTGGGGTTGGCTAACGGCAGGCGATGCAGCGCTGGGCTGTTGCGTTCTAGGTGCATTACTATCGGCTGGTTGCGCACGTTGCTGAGATTGCTTCTCTAGTAACGCACGTAAGCTGTCTGGACCATCGTCACCGATAATTTCGCTCAAGGTGGGCACTGGCTTGCCAGAAAAACTTTCATTCGTCTTCGGCACGGGTTTTGGCGCAGGCTCCTTGTCATAGGCAGCAACGAGTTCGATGCCGTCTGCCACTTTGCGGTTTGACATGATGACTGCATCTTGCCCAAGTTCAGCTTTGACTAGACTCAAAGCTTCGCGCATATCTTTGCCAAAAAAACGTCTAATTTTCATTCCCAACCTCTTCTCTCAATAGGTGTCAGATTATTGACCAATTGAGCTAACAATCTTTATTTGTTTGTCGTCTGGTACTTCTTGATACGATAATACGTGTAATCCCATTACCGCATTTTTCAAGAACCTAGAGAGTACAGGGCGCAGCATACCTGACGTCAACAGCACCGCAGGTTCTCCTGCTAGTTCTTGCTGTTGACTCACTTGTTGAAGTGATTGCTGCATCCGGTCGGCGAGTCCAGGCTCGATGCCTGCACCGTTCTCTCCACCAGCTTGCAGGGACTGGTGCAACATCTGTTCCAAGTCTGGCGCCAAAGTTATGACAGGGATTTCCTGAGCGCCACCACCGACTTCTTGAACTATCAAACGTTTAAGAGCAATACGCGTCGCGGAGACCAATACATCAGGGTCTTGACTCTTTGGACCATACTCTGAGAGTGTCTGCACGATAGTGCGCATATCGCGAATCGGCACACCTTCGTACAGTAGAGTTTGAAGCACTTTTACAACGGTACTCAGCGGTAAAATATCAGGTACTAGGCCTTCGACTAATTTAGGACTGTGTTTCGCGAGCATATCAAGTAATTGCTGTGTTTCCTCGTGACCGAGCAACTGATACGCGTTGTTGGTTAACAACTGGCTCAAATGGGTCGCGACGACCGTTGCAGCGTCAACTACCGTATAGCCCAATGTCTGGGCGTGTTCGCGCTTACTCGGTTTGATCCAAACGGCTTCTAGGCCGAACGCAGGATCGGTTGTTGCCCGTCCCTCTAGCTTGCCAAAGACTTGACCAGGGTTAATCGCCATTTCTTCGTCATGGCTGATTTGGGCTTCTCCAATGGTCACACCGAGCATAGAAATCGTATAAGCATTCGGGTCTAAATCGAGATTGTCGCGAATGTGAACAGGAGGGACTAAGAAACCCAGTTCTTGAGATAATTTTTTTCTCACCCCTTTGATTCGCGTCAACAGCTCACCGCCTTGAGACTTGTCTACCAGCGGAATCAAGCGATATCCAACTTCTAAGCCAATCGTATCGACGTGTTGTACGTCATCCCACCCCAATTCCTTCACTTCGGGCGCGGGAAGATCAGATTGGTCAAGAAGTGGTGCCTGTTTCGCCTCCTCTTCGGCCCGAGTGGCTAATCGTCCTCGCCAGTAAGCATAGCCACCCGCTATCGCTGAGAAACCCAAAAAGGCCAAATGCGGCATACCCGGTATTATCCCCATTACAAACAATACACCTGAAGTGATGTAGAGTGCTTGTTGATTGCCGAGCTGTTTGTTTATCTCCGTACCCATTTCTTGGGTATCATTTTCACGAGTAACAATGATTGCCGTGGCCACTGACAGCAACAATGAGGGAATTTGTGCGACCAATCCATCACCAATTGTGAGAATCGTATAGACCTCTAACGCCTGACCAAAGTTGAGGTCATGTTGAATCATGCCGATGAATAAACCACCGACAATGTTGATCAACATAATGAATAGGCCCGCGACGGCGTCGCCTTTAACAAACTTAGACGCACCGTCCATCGAACCGTAGAAGTCTGCCTCCGCAGTAATTTCCTCTCGGCGACGACGGGCCTCATCTTGGTCGATATAGCCAGCATTTAAGTCAGCATCAATAGCCATTTGCTTACCCGGCATGGCGTCGAGTGTAAACCTGGCGTTTACCTCGGATATTCTGCCTGCACCCGCTGTAACAACTTTGAAATTGATGATGAGCAATATCGCAAAAACTACAACACCCACCGCATAGTTACCGCCAATAACGACTTCGCCAAACGCCTCGATAACTTTCCCTGCGGAATCACCGCCTTCATGACCATAAAGTAGAACGACCCGTGTAGAAGCAACGTTGAGTGCCAATCTAAGGACAGTGGCAATCAATAACACAAGCGGGAAAATACCAAAATCGATAGGGCGTTCGGTAAAAACGGCGACCAGGATAATGACCAATGACAAGGCAATGTTAAAGCTGAATAAAATATCAAGTAATAGCGGCGGCATGGGCAATATAACCATGCCCATAATGGCCAACAATACTATTGGTGCACCAAGACCTTGGGATAACTTTTGCAACTGGGATTTATCAAATCGCTGCAAATAGGCCGATAACTCCATGGGGCGACTCTCTCACTATCAAATTTTTGACACTCAAAACCAATAGTGAAGACAGTTACAACTTACATGCCAAGTTGCTAACGTACTAATTCAGGTGGAATAGGTAAGTCTTTCTTAAGTGGTTTAGGGCGCTTACCCTTGCCTGCTTTAAACGCTTTCAATTGGAAGACATAGGCCAGTACTTGGGCGACGGCCATAAACAACCCGTGGGGGATTTGGTCCTCTACTTCAGTCGAATAATAAATCGCACGAGCTAACATTGGTGAAGGAACAATAGGGACATCGTGTGCGCCTGCAATCTTACGAATGTGCATCGCTAACTCATCGATGCCTTTGGCGACGAGCACCGGCGCAAGACTGCCATTTTCATCATACTTCAGTGCTACAGAATAGTGGGTTGGGTTTGTCACCACAACATCGGCATTGGGAACTTCTTGCATCATCCTTCGCGCGGCAGCTTGATACTGCAGTCGTCTTATTCTGCCCTTAACCTGCGGGTCACCGTCAGCATTTTTGCGCTCATCTTTGACCTCTTGCTTCGACATTTTCATCTCTTCGTTGTGCTTATACGATTGGTAAGGCACGTCGAAAATAGCGACGGGAATCATACCCAGGGTCAATAACAAAAAGGCCCATTCGAGCATATCAATCGCGTGAAATAGGTTATTGGGATAGGCTTCAAAATCCAGGTGCAGCGCTTCATCCTTGAAAAAAATCAGCGCGAGATAAGCCATCCCCATGATCATAAAGAATTTCGCAAATGATTTGAGTAACTCAACTAAACCATTCATTCCGAACATGCGCTTGAAGCCACTGATAGGGTTCATTTTATTGAATTTTGGTGAGGCAGATTCCCATGTAAAATTGTATCCACCTAATGCAATTGAACCATAGATACCCGCGGCCATAGACACCAGCATAAACAGTAAAACCGGCCCACTGACCGCCGAAATCATTTCTCCCCATGCGGCAAACATGTGCGTTGTGTCATAGGTCTCATCACGAGACAAGGTGAACATGCGCTGGGTCATCGCATAGATACCTCGGGCGATATCCGATCCTAACACCAAAAACATTAGCGCACTGACCACCAGCACCAGTGTCGTCGATAATTCTTTTGAACGAGCGAGTTGACCTTTTTTTCGGGCGTCTTCGAGTTTTTTCGCCGTGGGTTCTTCGCTTTTGTCATGTGTATCAGCCATGCGCTACCTCCCCGCTATACTGGGCATATCTGCAGCAATTCACACATGAATTGCAATGCCCGTTGCCAATGATGAGTAAAATGGTCGGTGAAGTTATCTAGGGTTATCCAGATAATTATCAATCCCATCATCTGTGCAATCGAAAAACCAATACTGAAAATGTTAAGTTGGGGCGCTGCCTTGGTCATCACGCCAAATGATAGATTGACAATGAGCAGCGATACAATCGGAGCCAAAGACAACGTTACCGCGGTAACAAACATCCAACTCGCCCAGTGAGCGATATTTTTAAACTGCTCTCCGGTCCACCAAGCTTCACCAATCGGAAATGCCTCGAAGCTCAATACAATCATTTGAATCATGGCCAGGTGACCATCCAGACTCCAAAACAGCAGCGTAGCAAGTATCAAATAGAATTGACCTACTGCAGGCACGTTAATACCGTTTACGGGATCAACGATAGACGCAAACCCAAGGCCCGTTTGCATAGCAACTATTTGACCCGCTAATACAAACGTATTTAGCACTAACATCGATACAAACCCGATAGCTAAGCCAATAATTACTTGTTGAATACCGACTAGAAAACTCCCTAAATCGACCAAACCATCGAGAGGAACCGGTGGGACGACAGGCAAAATGACGAAGGTTAACATGACCGCTAATAACGCCCTTACTTGGACTGGAATAGTTTGTGCGCTCATACCAATCATAGCGGCAAACAAACCGCTAATCCGCATAAATGGCATCAAAAAATCCGCCAGAAACGCATTGATTGTACTCAGGGGAAGCGTGGCCTCCACGGTTAGCCCACGACTCTAGGAATGCTTTCGACCATATGAAAGGTAAAGTCCATAAGCTTTTGTACCAACCAATTGCCCCCCCAACTCAACGCCAATAAGGTGACGATTAAGCGAGGTAAAAAGCTCATGGTTTGCTCGTTGATTGACGTAGCGGCCTGAAAAACCGCTACCACTAAGCCAACAATCAAGCTGGGCACGATAATCGCAGAAACCAACAGGATGACCAAGAACATGGACTCACGAAGGATTTCAACAAAGACTTCTGGTGACATGCTATTACTCCTAGGTCCCCATACCAAAGCTGGTCGCAAGGGTGCCAAAAATCAGGTTCCAACCATCCACAAGGACAAACAGCATCAGTTTAAATGGCAAAGAGACGATCATCGGCGACAGCATCATCATACCCATCGCCATCAGTATGGAGGCAACCACTAAATCGATAATCAGGAACGGAATAAACAACATGAATCCAATTTGAAATGCGGTTTTGAGTTCGCTGGTAACGAAAGCAGGAATAAGCACATTCATTGGTACGTCTGCCGGATCCTCAAACTGCCCTTCCATGCCACCAATACGAACAAATGTCTCTAAATCTTTGACACGAGTCTGAGACAGCATAAATGCCCGAAATGGTCCTTTAGCCTCTTCTACCGCCTCCATCATAGTAAGTTCTTCCGCTAGATAGGGTTGCAGCGCTCGGGTGTTCGCTTCTTCAAAAACAGGCCCCATAATGAACATAGATAGGAATAAACTCACACCAATAAGTATCTGATTAGACGGTGACTGTTGTAGACCAATCGCCTGCCTCAAGATAGACAAAACAACGATAATGCGGGTAAAAGACGTCATCAACATAATGAAGGCAGGAATCAAGCTTAGCGCCGTCATGATGAACAACGCTTGAAGCGTCATGGTGTAGTCTTGTGTTCCATCGGCATTGGTTGTGACAGTCACAGCAGGAATGCCCTGCTGCGCCAATACTGGCGTGCTCACGGCACTAAACAACAATACTAGAACCAATAACACAAAGGACGTTCGGACTTTACTCATCGCGTTGTCCTTTTATGTTTGGGTTAATTTTCTCAGCCATCGCTTGTGCGAGTTTTTGCTGAAATGAGCCACCAGAGGCGTTGTTCTTATCGTCTGAAGTATCTATCGGATTAGTCAGCTTACTCAAATGCGTGATTTGTTGGCCCGTCACACCAATTAAATGTTGCTCTCCGGCCACTTCTATAACCATGACTTTTTCTTTGACGCCGGCCATCATGCTAGCAACCACTTTCATTTGTCCGCCGTTAACGGAAGTGACATTAAATCGACGCATGACGTAAGCCACTGCGAAAATCAGTCCTACGACGACTAAAAGTGATAGAAAAATTGACGCTATTGCTGAATAAGAGGAATAACTCGAAGACGAGTCTGTATTTGCAATAGTGGGGCAAGCAATGACCCCAAGCACTGAGGCCATTGTTTTTATTAGGTTTTTACCTAAGCTTTTTAATTCTCTCGATTTGACTAATAACATCCGTTAACCGAATACCAAATTTATCGTTGACGACTACTACTTCTCCATGAGCAATCAACGTGCCATTTACTAAAACATCTAATGGCTCTCCGGCAACGCGGTCAAGTTCGACAACTGAACCTTGATTCAGTTGCAATAGGTTTCGGATACTAATGTGACTTCGACCCACCTCCATCGAGATGGTGACAGGAATATCGAGAATCGTATCAAGTTTCTTCTTTTCTTCTTGGGTAATCGGTGCGTCATCAGATAGCTCATCCAACTCGGCAACTTTGACATCATCACCTTCAGCTTCTTCTGCTTCTGATTCAGCTTGTTCAGCCATTGCTGCTGCCCAATCGTCTAAGCCTTCTTCTTCACTCATGATATCGCCTCACTTAGCACACCCATTACAGGTCTTCTTCTAAAATTTGTAATTCGGCGTCATTGTCGATCACTCGACCGCCTCTCGTTAATAATTGTAATTCTGACTTCACAGACTGTGGACGCGGGATCTTGTCTGTAATTTTCAACGCTAAATTATCTCTTGAACGCCCTAGTTTCGCCCTAAAAGTGGGTAGTTCTTCAATTAGCACTGTGATGTGTTCGGGAATTTCGACCGGAATAATATCCCCCGGTTTAAATTCCATCAGCTCTTTAAGCGACACCTCAAAGTCCATCATATGTGTGGTCAATGAAACGTTCACATCCATAATTTCATCACGTAGTGCTTTACTCCAACGTAAGTCAGTATCTTCCTTGTCACTTTGCACACCCGCATCGAGTAGTTCTCGGATAGGCTCGAGCATCGAATAAGGCAGAGATACGTGGAAATCACCGCCACCGCCATCCAGCTCAATGTGGAAAGAACTAATCACCACCACTTCGGTTGGACTCACGATATTGGCCATCGCAGGGTTGACTTCAGAGTCTAAGTACTCGAACGACACATCCATGACCGGTGCCCACGCCTCTTTGTAGTCTTCAAAGATGATTTTGAGCAACATTTGGATAATCCGTCGCTCAGTCGGGGTAAACTCTCGGCCCTCAATCTTCGCGTGATAGCGACCATCGCCCCCAAAGAAATTGTCCACCAGGATAAACACTAAACGCGCTTCCATAGTGATAAGGCCCGTTCCTTTCAACGGTCTGAACCGCACCATATTCAAACTTGTCGGTACAAACAGCGTGTGGATGTACTCGCCAAATTTAATCATCTGAATACCATTGATGGATACTTCAGCTGAACGGCGCATCATATTAAACAAACTAACACGCATGTGACGAGCAAAGCGTTCGTTCACGATTTCCAAGGTCGGCATTCGACCCCGTACAATTCTATCTTGTGATGAGAAATCGTATTCTAATGCCGAAGTATCAGAGGGGGATTCACTGACCTCTTCTTCTTCAACATCATCCACGCCATGGAGTAGCGCGTCGATCTCATCTTGTGATAGTAAATCGCTCACTTTTTACCTACCTATTGCATCACAAAGCCAGTGAATAAGACTCGCTCGACAACATTCGAGCCCGCTATGTCTTTCAATACGCGTTGCACTTCACTCAACGCTTGGTCACGCAGCGCTATCTTGCCCGCCTCTGTGACAAGATCGTCAGCATTACTCGCGCTAAACACTTGCAACAAGGTGCCTTCGATCATCGGAATATGTGTCTTAGCAACTTCTTCGTTGTCGGTACCTCTTACCATCAACTGGACTTTAATCTGAACTAAACGGTCTCTGCCATTGCCCGGCACATTGAATATAAACGGCCTCGGCATAGCCACGTAAAGTGCAGTGCCTACTGCCGCATTGGTATCAGCCACCTCTTCCATGGGCGCTTCCGCTCCCTCTTCCATTAACTGTTCAGCTGCAGGTTCATCGCCACCAGAAAATAGGAAAAAATAGGCCGCCGCACCGCCCAGCACAACAACAACAGCAATAATGATGATCATCATCATCTTGCCTTTTTTACCGCCTTCTTCGATTTGTAATTCTTCTTCAGCCATGTTTTTCCCCAGAATATCTATTGGGTGTATTATCAAGCTTCAAGAAAAAATCGCAATGATTGAAATCGATAGTCACATCAGGCATAGGCATCAACCCCACCTTTCATGTCACGCGTAACATGCTGTTCGATAACCGTTGATTCTTCATCGTCAAAGTCAAACCCTTCGTGTTGCCCACTCGCGAAACCTTGTTCTTGGGCATCATGCTGGTTTTGTCTGTCTTGCTGCTGAACGAAGGCTTCTCCCAAATCAATACCTTGCTCGCTCAACATTTCGCGTAATTTAGGCATGGCATCAGCTATTGCATCTCTTGCCACTTGGGACTGGACCACAAAGCTGACACTAGCAGCGTCACCCGAGACGTTTACGCGTACTTGCATGCTACCTAGCTCAGGTGGGTCGAGACGAATTTCTGCCATAGATTGACGGGCGTTCACCATCCAACGTATCTTTTCGTTGATTTGCTGTTTACCTTCAGGTGTATGGAAATTTACCGCCTTGTCTATTTGCTGCGTTTGTTGCTGACTGTGCTGGGTTTCTACTTGCAAACGTGTCGTTTCACCAACAGATACATCTGTTGAGCTACCCGCATCAAGGGCGTAACGTGCGTCAGCGATATGTTGAGCAATATTCAAAAAACTACTGGTTTGAGCGACATGCTGCTCGATGTGCGCGGTAAGCTGTGGTGTTACTGTCACGCCATTTTCCGTCAACGTTTGAGCAATGACATCCTCTAAATTGATACCAGGCTCGTGTCCTTGTTCAATCTGTTTGGTAATTTCTGCAACCGCGCTATTCAAGGCGCCTTTGACCTGCTCCTGCAATTGAGGCGCAGGAGATGGCACACTCGTTACAACAGCTTCGGCAATGCGTTGAATACTTGCAGTTTGAACAGGTTCACTTTGCCCAGCAAGTAAGGTTTCGACGTTAACTTCGTCAACTTTTTGGCGACTGTTTAACTCGGCTTCGGATACTTGCACAGGTTGCGTCTTATTTTCAACCTCTATACCTACTGTGTTTTTTGGCGAATCAACTGTGACGATTTGCTTCAAAATTGCTGCATCATCCTCTATTTTTATTGCGTCTTCGTTTTCGCCTATTTCGCTTTGAGTTTCCGAAGAAACCGAATCAACGGCTTGATTGACCAATTCCGCCAATTTTAACCAAGCATCGTCTTTTTCAGTTGCGGTTTCGGCAATGTCGGGACCGGGAATAGTCGAGACAGGGTTGGTTTCTTCAACGAACAGGTCATTTGCAGTCAACGCTAAAAGCTCGTTATCCTCAATGTCTTCCCCAGTCGTTATTACGCGATCGAAATCCACAGAGTTGTCGCCTTCTGGGGTTATTTTCGCGTTAATGATGGCATCCGAAATAGCAACAAGTTCACTGGGTTCCTGCCCCAGTATCGCGCCCAATTCAACAGGAAACGCCTCAAGTGCCTCATCACTAATTCTGGTCAATAACTCCGGCTGCTGTGCAGAGGCGGTGCTTTCGGGATGCTGTTGCAGATAACTTTTAATTCTCTCGGTTACACTCGGATATGATGTACTGTTATCACCTTGAGTGTGATTTTGAAGGTTGCCCTTATCAGGTGCTTGTGGGAAGTGCCTGACAAACTCGACCAAAGACAAAATATCATCAGGCGCTATTTCCTCGCTCGAATCGGGTTTGTTCTGCACCACTGGATTAACGATAGCATCAGCAATTAATGTTGGCCTGTCCGACTCATCCGTGCTGCCCTTTGTTTCGGCCTCAACGGGTTTGATATCAGGTTCAATACTTTGAACCGGCGTGACGTCTATCGACGTTGCTGCGCTTTCAGGTTTTATTGGTGCTCGCTGTGCTGTTGATGGAGATTCACGTTCGCTAAGGACAGGGTCGTCGCTAACACGCGTCTTATCATCTTGTACTGGCGCTGCGTTTTGCTCCGTATCTTTAATTGTAGGATGTTCCACAGGCTTACTAATTGAGTCGGCCTCTGGCTGCTCCTCGGGTATATTCGCCTCATCTGTCGTGGAGTGAGATTTACTTTGTTGATTAGACTGATGCAATAGGTCGGCAAATAGCGCCCCGTCGGTGTCGCCAGATGGGGTACTGGTATTCACATCCACCTCTATGGGTAAGGCGGCAATATCTGAACTTTTGGCGGCAACCTGTTGCATCATCTATTTAATCCAATTCTTCATTTCTTTTTAAAAAACCTTTTAAATCATGCATTTTCAATTCAATGCGAGGAGAAAAAGGTTACGTCGAAAGGAAAATTGCAATAACCGTTCCAGTCTACTCTTTTATATTAAAAACCATTCGCTTTTCGCATTCGGTAAAAACGCTGATTAGCCAATTCATCCAGCATATTTTGTTCCAACTTCGCTTCGCGTAAGCCCATTTCCGCCTGCTTATTTTCAATTAACTTGTCCACCGCCTTGCGTCTTTGTTGCTGCTGTAGCCACTGTGTTTTACGCTGTTGTGCGACCATATCAGCTCTTGCGATCACTTCATTTTGTTGTTCACATGCTTTGTCTAGTTTGGCCACAAAAGAGACGTGTTGATGATAGGATTGCGCCCCAACACCACTGCGTCCGGTCGATTGAATTTGTTGTAAATACTCCACGCGGTACTGTTCTAAACTTTGTAGTTTTTGCTTTTGCATTGCTACTTCGTTCTCGGCCACACGGTATTCGTTGGCCAAACGACGTTCTTTGTCTTCTTCCCATCTTGCGACTTGCTGAAGCTGTTTCACAATGCGTTACCCCAATCCATTAGCGAGCGCTTGCATTCCTTGCGAACTCTCATCGAAAGACAGAATTTGTCGCATACCTTGTTGTAAAAAGGCATTGATCGCAGGCTCCGCTTGAATGGCTAAATCGATTCGCGGATCGGTACCGCGTGCATAAGCACCAATTGATATTAAATCTCGATTCTGTTGGTAATTAGAATAGACTTGTCGAATTCGTCGAGATTGCGCTTGATGTTCTTCTGTTGTCACTTGGGGCATAACACGACTGACGGATGCCTCAATATCAATAGCTGGATAGTGTCCGGAATCGGCTAACCGCCGAGACAGTACAACGTGCCCATCCAGAATCGCTCTGGCCGCGTCAGCAATTGGATCTTGAAGGTCGTCCCCTTCCGTCAATACCGTATAAAACGCCGTAATCGAGCCTTGTCGTTCGCCTCCGTTTCCAGCCCTTTCTACAAGTGCAGGTAGGCGAGCAAATACCGAGGGCGGATACCCTTTGGTTGCTGGCGGTTCACCTACCGCTAGTGCAATTTCACGTTGCGCCATGGCATATCGAGTAAGTGAATCAATCAGTAATAAAACATTGAGTCCTTGGTCGCGGAAGTATTCTGCAATCGTCACCGCGGTTTCGCACCCTTTTAAACGCATTAGAGGCGACGTATCTGCTGGCGCCGCGACGACTACGGCTTTCTTGCGCTCCTCTTCTGTGAGGATCTCTTGAATAAACTCTTTGACCTCGCGACCACGTTCCCCGACTAACCCTACGACCACAACGTCGGCCTTGGCTCCTCGAGTCATCATACCAAGGAGCACGCTCTTACCAACACCACTGCCGGCAAACAAGCCCATCCTTTGACCTATACCTACGGTGTTTAGGGCATTTATAGCTCGCACACCAACATCCATAGGCGTATCGATAGGCCGGCGAACTAATGGGTTCATCGGGGGTTTAGAAGTTGGCACTCGAGTTTCGGGAATAATTGCACCCAAACCATCTAATGGCTGACCATTACCGTCTACAACGCGGCCCAACAAACTCATACCAACGGGTAAACCACTATCTCGGTTCAGCGGTAAGACGCGAGATCCAGGAACAATACCTCGAACCGCCTCTGTCGGCATTAGGTAAGTAATATCATCACCAAAGCCGACAACTTCCGCTTCAATTTCCCCCTCGACCGTTTGCACTAAACACTGACTGCCGACAGGCAATTGGCAGCCAACAGCTTCAAGTGTGAGGCCAATACCTCTAACGAGTTTGCCCGCAGCGACCGTCGGTGGGTTGGGTATGTGTTTTTGCAAACTTTGAAAGTGTTGAGCGAGCATATCACTCATCAGACAGGCCCTGCTCAAGTAAGAACTTCGTTAAGATTTCTTTTGTTCTGCGCTCAACGGATACATCAACCGCATTGTGTTCTGTTGTGATATCACATCCACCGCGCTCCAATGCAGGCGCATCAACAAATTGCCATCCTTTTTCAGATTCCACATTGTCACCAAAATGGGCCTTCACCATCGCAATGTCATCGGGGTTCATATGAATTTGATAACGATTTTCGTTGATCGGAAGTGCTTTTAAGCCCTCACTCAGTGCTTGTAATACTACGGATTCAGAGGTCGTGCACTCGGTTTTAATGACCGCTTTAGCTAGTGCAACCGCAAGTTTAGTCAACTCTTGTCGCGCTTGCTCACTCACTTGATACAAGGGTTGATGAATCTGCTCAGACAAACTTTTCCATTGAGATGCCAATTCATTGACGGTTTGCTCTCCAGTATCAAACCCGGATTGTTTACCTTCTTCAAAACCCGCATCAAAACCCTCTTGCTTGCCCGCCTCTAAGCCTTCTTCTTTGCCCTCTTGATAACCAATATGTTTGCCTTCTGCATGTCCCTCATCATAAGCGGCTTGTCGAATAGCCTCGATTTCCTCCGCCGTTGGCGGCAGAATTTCTTCTTCTACCTCTGGCGGTTCATAAACCCAATCTGAGCGACGATTTAGTGCATTGGTCTTGTTTTTTTCTCGCTCAGAGACAACCGATTCAACGTAGGGAATATCCCACGTTTTGGCATCGACTTCGTCGGGATTTAAGCGTTTAGTAGACATAGCGATACGACTCTATTTGATGCCATTATAGGAATTCTTCACCGCCGCCACCGCCGAGCATAATTTCACCAGAGTCAGCTAAGCGACGAGCAACGGAGAGAATCTCTTTCTGTGCAGTTTCCACTTCACTGATACGCACAGGTCCCATTGCCTCAAGATCATCCACCAACATCTCCGCGGCACGTTTAGACATATTTGCTGTAATTTTATTTTTAAGCTCATCATCAGCGCCTTTAATCGCCTTGAGCAAGGCATCTTGCTGCACTTCACGCAGGATAGCCTGTATACCTCTATCATCAACATCCACAAGATTATCGAAGACAAACATCAAGTCTTGAATTTGCTGGCTCATCTCTTCGTCTTGCTCACGAATCGCATCCATTAACTGCCCTTCGATGTTGGTATCTAGGTAGTTCATAATATCAGCAGCAGATTTGAGGCCACCCATCTTAGCGGCTTGAGCACCAGCTTGACCCGCAAACTGTTTCTCCATAATTTCGTTCAACTCTTGTAAGGCTGCAGGCTGTACTTCCTCGAGATTAGCTACACGCATCAATAGATCTAATCTGACTTTCTCTGGGAATTGCGACAGAATTTCAGCGGACTGCTCAGGTTCTAGGTAAGACATAACAATCGTCTGAATCTGAGGGTGTTCGTTACGGATGATGCTAGCCACTTGTTTAGAATCCATCCATTTAAGAGAATCCAGCCCCTTAGCACCACTGCCCATCAAGATTTGGTCAATCAAGTTCGCGGCTTTATCTTCACCCAATGCCGCCGTCAACGCGCGTTTCACAAAGTCTTGGCTCTGGAAGCCGATAGTCGAGTAGTTTTGTATTTCCTCAATAAAATGTTTATGCACAGCAGTAATTTTCGACTGTGTCATGTCATCTATTTTGGCCATTTCCGCGCCAAGCTTCTGTACTTGCTTAGGCTCTAGGTGTTTAAGGATTTGTGCCGCATCTTCTTCCGACAAACTCAATAGCAATATTGCGGCTTTTTCAACGCCTTCCAGTTTGCTGACGTCATATCCGGGTTCAGATGTTGTAGCTAGTTCTTCAGACATTTTTCTACCTTACTCGTCTTGCAGCAGCCAACCCTTCACTACCTGGGCAGATAGTTCAGGTTCATTCGCAACTAGGGCACGTACCGCTTTCAATACGTCTTCATCTTTGTGCAAATCTGGAAGCATGAGTGAGCCATCTGGCGCGAAGCCTACAGCACCCTCGTCAAATTCTTGGCTGAGCATACTAATAGTCTCATCGCCCAAGTCCAGTGCTTCATCAGCGTCAAAGTCTTCACCCGCTTGCGCATCTTCTGGGTTGAGTAGTTTCTTCACTATCGGGCGAACAACAACTAGGATAAGCACCAGTGCAACCAGTAGACCTAACGCAAATTTAATTTTAGGCCACATTCCCGGTTGTTCCCAAAGTGGCACATCTTCCACTTCACCCACATCAATCCGACGAAACGGGATGCTGACGACTTCTAAAGAGTCACCACGTGTAACGTCAAAACCAATTCCCCCTTGTAACAGACGGCGTATATTGAGCAATTCTTCTTGATTACGCGGAACAGTCGTTGTCGTACCGTCTTCTGCTGTGGTCGAGGTGTAATCGACGGCAACAGAAACACTGAGACGACGAATTACCCCTGTTTGCTGCTTGGTATGACTGATTGTGGTATCAAGTTCGTAGTTACGCGTTGTTTCTTTGCTATTGCGACCGGGGACAATTTGTTCTACATCACGTCCAACCGCATTTTCTGGTATGTTTGATTCCAGTGGAGGCTGGTTGGTCAAGGCCCCTGGTATACCACCAGCAACTTGTCCAACACTGTTCTCTTCGATGAGCATTTCACTGCGAACAGCCGGAAGATCAGGATTATACCGACGCTGTGTTTGTTCCACTGACGTAAAATCCATCGTCACATCAGCTTGCGCCGTGTAGTTACCGAGACCGAGAACAGGAATCAATATCGCATCAATCTTATGAAGATATTCTTGCTCTCGTTGTTGCTCTATTTCGTATTCCTTACGCGCACGTGCACTGAGCGAGTCTTGCGAGCCGGAGTTCAGTAATCGACCGTTGCTATCGGTAACCGTAACTCTCGAAGGCTCCATACCTTGAACGGCAGAAGCGACAATATCAACCACCGCATCCACTTCTTCTGCGGAAATGACCGCCCCGCGCTTTGCTGTTAATACTACCGTAGCACTGGCTTTCTTTTCGCGTCGCGCAAATACGTTTTCTTTGGGCATCGCCAATAACACGCGAGATTTTTGTATACTGTTTATATCTTCGATAGTACGGGCAATCATTTGCTCGCGGGCGTGTTTGAGACGTTCCATTTCAACCCGTTGACTAACCCCAAACCCCATGTCTTGCATGATGATGTCGGCACCGGCCTCTGGTTTACCCGATACGCCTTGACGCGTCATACCCAACTTAATATCTTGGTACTGCTCGGCACGAACAGAGACCAAATTCCCCTCAAGCTTGTAATCAATTAAATTGGCATCCAAGTAATCAAGGGTTTCGATGAGTTCTTGCGTTTCCATTTTGCCAAGTGGGCGATAATCGGGTTCTTGCACCCAAATAACGATGAAAATCGCAATAGCAACACAGATAACTAAGACAACCACCAGTGTAATCTGGCGCATCATATCTGCACTGCCTATTGCATCCATGAAGCCAGAGCGTTGCTCAGCCTCAGTATCAGAGCCTATGCCAGAGTCTGCTACGGTTAAATCTGTTCCAGTTGCTTCAGCCATCGTTTAAACCCCAATCACACCGGCATATTCATTATTTCTTTGTATGCTTCAAGCACCTTATTGCGAACTTGGAGCGTCGCCTCAAACGCGATACCCGATTTCTCTTTGGCTACCATGACTTCTGCCAAGCTCAAGCTGCTATCGCCCATTTCAAAGCGCTGTTGCATATTCTTCGATTCCAGTTGCATGCTATTGACGCCGTCAACGGCATTTTTCAACATAGTGGCGAAGTCTTGGCCTGAATGCGTAGGTTGGATTTGATTAACAGGCATATCAGGCTGCAATCGAGTTTGTCCGATCATTGCCTGCATTTCTTGATATAAGCTGTCTGCTTTAATGTCCATCGTGGTTAACCTCAGGTCGAAGACTCGACGCAAATTCATCTATAACCTTGAATCTGCAATTAACGAACCAACTTTAAAAGACTTTTAAAATTCATAAACTTACAAACTTAACGCCAAGAAAATGACACAAAAAAAGCAGCCTATGCTGCTTTTTCACTACTGATCACAAAAATGAATTACCGCCTAGAGCGAAACCTCACACTAGATGACACTATAGGTTCACAAACCGCTAGTTGTGTTTTAGGAGGCGAACGTAACCCAGAAAGCTGGTTCGCCCTCTTTCAAAGGGCGAGCACATCCACACTGACCTTCGCCTCAAGGTTTCATCAAGACACTAGGCATTCTTGCTATGCTGCGCCTTGACCAATTTAACCAGCGACTCGTTACAATTGAAACAAGCTTTCATTATGCGGGAACTTGAATACCGTCTTCTCGCATTCTAGCCAGTTTGTAACGCAATGTCCTTGGACTGATCCCTAGCTTTTCGGCCACATCCTTGCGTTTGCCATTACACAACTGCAAGGTATCCAATATAATTTGATGTTCTTGTTGACGCAGTTCCGAGCCCAAGCGACTCGTATCAGCCTCGGCGATCACATCTTGTTCCGGCGCCAGAACGACAGATTCATTACTCTCAATCATTAAATCGTCCGAATCAATCACGTCATCTTCTGCCAATATCAACGCGCGTTGTACGACATTTTCTAACTCACGTACGTTTCCTGGCCAAGCATATTGAGTTAACTTGTTTCGCGCCGCTGCACTCAAATTGGGGCAGCGACTACCCGCCGGCGCATGTCGCTGCAGTAAATGTTCTGCCAGTGGCACAATATCACCTGGACGCTGTCCAAGTGGCAACCACGTAAGTGGGAATACATTAAGTCGATAATATAAATCTTCTCTGAACTCGCCTGCCTCAACCGCCTGCTTTAAGTCTCGGTTACTGGTGGCAACGACTCTTACATCGAGCTTAACCGTCTTGCGGCCACCTAGACGCTCAACTTCTCGCTCTTGTAGTACTCGCAGTAGTTTTGCCTGTAGTGCCAAGTCCATTTCAGTAATTTCATCAAGCAAAATCGTACCGCCTTGGGCTTGCTCAAATTTCCCCGGGCATGCTTGAACGGCACCGGTAAAGGCGCCTTTTTCATAACCAAAAAGTGTCGCTTCGAGCATATTTTCTGGGATAGCTGCACAGTTAATTGCAACGAAGGGCGATTCCGCGCGCGGTGACTTGTCATGTATATAGCGAGACAGTACTTCTTTACCTGAACCACTTGGGCCCAGAACCATAACGCTGGCATCGGAACGTGCCACTTTTTCGGCCAACTTAAGTAGTTTCAAGCTGGCAACATCAGCGACGATTGGCGTTCTCGACTCTACTTTTTGTGCAGGCGCATATCGGCCAACCAAGTTCAGTAGCACTTCCGGAGAAAAAGGCTTAGACAGATAATCGGTAGCACCATCGCGCATGGCTTGAACAGCATCATCAATTGTGGCGTAAGCCGTCATAAGTAAAACGGGTAGTTGACTGTATTTCGACTTAATATTTTTAAGCAACGTCAGTCCGTTCATGCCACCCATTTGAATGTCACTGACGACTAAGTCGACGGCTTGATTAGCCAACGTGATTAGCGCATCTTCAGCGCTATCCGCAGCGAGAACTCTATAGCCTCCCAATAAAAGGGTGTCGACCAATGCTTCTCTAAGGCCGGCATCGTCCTCAACGATGAGTATTGTAGTTTGACTCATTGTACTTCTCCGCGAGTGGCAACCTCGTTGGCATGCTGCGAGGTTTGAATAAGAGGCAATGCCATAGTAAATACAGCGCCGCCATTACGGTGATTCATTACTGTCAGTTTCCCTTGGTGGGCAGTGGTAACCGACTTAACGACGGCTAACCCCAACCCAGTTCCCTGTGTCTTAGTGGTATAAAAGGGTTCAAAGATTTTTTCTTTTAAGTCATCGGGTACACCTTGTCCGGCATCAGCAATCGAGAGACACAATTGCTGTCCAATAAGGTTGGCAGACACAGTTATCACACTTCCTTTTGGCGATACTTGACAGGCATTGTGAATCAAATTGAGTATGGCCCCCTGAAGCGAGGTAATGTTACCCATCACGACCGCCTGCTGGTCAAACCCCATCAGCTTTAATGTCAGTTCGTGCTGATAACAGAGCGTCTCCGCACTGGCTTGAATACTCGAACAGATAGCGCCAAGATCTAAGCGGTTCACCACTTGGTCTTCACCTGATTTGGCGAATAACAGCATGTCATTAACTTGACTTTCTAGCTCCTTCAGCCGGTCATTGAGTTTATTGGCAAATTGGTGGCTGGCTTCTGGGTTTAATCCCTTCCGCGTCAGGTTAGACGCGTATAGCATGGCTGCTGATAAGGGTGTACGAACCTGATGCGCTAGCGATGCCACCATTTTGCCAAGCGATGACAGTCTTTGCATATGGCTTACGCGAGCCTGCAACTGGCGAGTCTCAGTTAGGTCAGTGATCACGATTAACTGGCCGGGTTCGTTTTCTAGCGGTGTAATGGATAGCTTGACACGACGTCCGTCGACCAATGACACTTCGTGACCGTCGTCGGCTTTAGGGCGAAAAGAACGCGTTATGATTGTCCGCCATATTTGCCCTTCCAAGGGCTCACCTAACAGTGCCTTTGCTTGCTGATTAGCTTGCCTTACCAGCCCTTTGCCGTCTAAAACAATGACACCGGCAGGCATCACTTGAAGTAGGTGTTGTAACTGAGAAGACTGCTTGCGCAATGCATCCAATTCACTTTGTGTCGTCACCGCTAACTCATCTGTAGTGTTTGACGCCATTGAATAAGCGATATCGTCAGTGTAAGTCGTGTCGAAGTTCGAATACTCAACGTTGCTGTCAAATGCCATCTTGTCGCTACCTAAAAATACTAGTTAGCTGAGTAAAAGCATTTGGCGTGCCAATTTTATTAATAAATAAAATCAACAACTTAGATGGTTAATGGATTATATTTGGCGTGTCAAAAATATGACGAGAGTGAGAAGCTAGAGCTCATCCTCTCGCTGAATGTCATACTTGCGCATCTTTTCGACGAGGGTTGTGCGGCGCATACCTAGCTTATCTGCAGCACGTGCAACCACCCACTCGGTTTGCTCTAGTGCCTGCTGAATCATAGTGATTTCTAACTCAGACAGATACTCTTTTAAGTTTACGCCTTCATCGGGTAAGGCAGAACTCATAGTCACTGAAGAAGTTGTCACTTCCTCTTCAGTATCATCTGCAGCGGCAGCCTCAGCAAACAACTCGTTGAAGGCCTGTCGTTCAAGTAGCTCTTCAGGATAATCAGGTTGGTAGCTTTCCACCTCTCCATATTGATACTTAGGCGGAAGGTCTGGCACGTCGACAATCTGGTCAGGATATAAAATGGAGAGTCGCTCTACTAAGTTAGATAACTCTCTAACATTGCCTGCCCATTCGTGCTCCATCAGTGATGCAATCGCATTTTCAGTAAAACGCACACTCGCTCCACCATCGTTGTTCAGACGACTGATTAGCTCTTGTAGTAACAAAGGAATGTCTTCTCTGCGCTCACGTAACGCTGGGCTATCAATCGGGAATACATTTAATCGATAGTATAAGTCTTCTCGGAACTTGTCTTCTTTAATCATGACCTCTAGGTCACGGTGCGTTGCTGCAATAATACGAACGTTACATTGAATGGGTCGAGTTCCCCCCACTCGCTCATACGTGCGCTCTTGCAACACGCGAAGCAGCTTAACCTGCATTTGCAAAGGCATATCGCCTATTTCATCTAAAAACAGCGTGCCGCCTTCAGCTAATTCGAAGCGTCCTTTTCGAGCGCTAATCGCACCGGTAAAAGCGCCTTTTTCGTGGCCAAACAATTCGCTTTCTAAAAGTTCCCCGGGTATAGCGCCGCAATTGACGGGAATAAAAGGTCCATCTTTTCTTACAGACATAAAGTGGACGTTTCTTGCGACAACCTCTTTCCCTGTACCTGACTCGCCAAGAATCAAGACATTGGCATCAGTCGGCGCGACCTGCTCAACCATTTTACGCACGAACTGAATTTGCGAACTCTGCCCAACGAGGCTTCTGAAAAGCTTTGTTTTCGCTTTGATCCCACTTCCCTGTTTCGGACGATTTTTCAAGTACTCTTGGCAGCGATGGATACTTTGTGTCAACGCAGGATAGGTGACGGGTAAACCGATAACACTGACTAAGTTTTGGCTAGCGGCGAGAGTGGCCGCATCACTTACAATGCCAATGAAAGGCAAGTGTGGATACGCTGCAATAATGGATTTAGCAACACTGATTTCAGCCATATCAATAAGCACAGAACCGCCGGTTGTGCGCAAAGCCGATTGACAATCATCTAGCGATAGAGACAAACAGCTGTCGCCGATAAAGGTAATGATGGTTTCTAATTGTTGTTTAAGCTCGACGTTATTGCTGACGAGCAAGATATCGGTCATCAATTCACCAATGTTGCGTATTTTTATTAGAGTTTAGCGCATACACAGATTGTAGCGATACTTGTAACGAGTGCAACCGACATCGTACAAAAGCATTGAATTTACATACTAAAGTCATATTTTTGGACAAAAAAAAGGCGCTTGTTTACCAAGCGCCTTCATTCCATTCGATCCAACTAGCTCAATAAGGACAACACTTGACCTTGTTGTTGGTTAGATAACGCTTGTACGCTTATAGACGCTTGACTAAGTACACTGTTTGCCGCTTGTTCTGATGTGGCTTGCGCAAAATCAGTGTCTGCGATTCGAGATCTTGCAGCAGCAGTATTCACTTCAGCTTCAGATAGATTTCTCGCCACACTTTCAAAGCGAGACTGGACTGCGCCTAACTCTCCTCGCGCTGATCCTATCGCTTCGATAGCCGCGTCAGCCTCTTCGAGAGCCGCTTCAGCACCACCTGGCGCCGTAACATCAACACTCAGTATGCCGGACAATTGGCTTGCGATATCTTGGGTGCCAACATCAATTTGTTGTCCCGCATTCGCCCCAACCTGAAAGCTGATATTACCGTCTTCAGTCAGTAACTCTTGGCCGGCAAAGTTTGTTTGATCAATGGTTTGAGAAATGTTGTCTTGTAGCTGCGTGATTTCAGATTGAATCGCTTGACGGTCAGCATCGCTCAGGATACCGTTTCCAGCTTGGATGCTTAGCTCGCGAATACGGTTAACGTCTTCATTAATGCCACCTAGGCCACCTTCAGCGACCTGAGCTAGAGAGATACCGTCAAACGCATTACTAATTGACTGTCGCGTGCCTTCGTTCTGTGCCGTCAACCTGTCAATAATCTGCTGCGCCGCTGCACCATCGGCAGCACTGTTTATACGACTACCTGATGACAGGCGCTCGAAAACGCTGTTTTGCCGTTCTTGGACTTGGCCTATCAACGAAGAAGATACACCACTGTTGCTAATCACCATTGGATTGCCCCTCATACCTTAATGGCTAAAGTATAACACAACACTGTACAACTTCTAACCAGTAAAAGTTATGGATAATGATACGCTTATATGACGTTTAACACCTTCTATAATATCAAACACCAAACCCCGCCTACTAACGCCCGCCCAAAGTTCGCATTTCTGCTTGGGAATATTTAAGTTTCTGTTAGTCGCGCCGATGATACAATGCGAGAAGCACTGTACATTTTCGTATTAACGGTTCGTCTGGAAAGAATTCCATTTAAACCAAGGTAATCATTAATTTAGACCGTGGTTCAGTGTTAAGATATCGATAATATCAGGAAAAATAATGAACGTAGCCATCATACCAGCTCGAGGAGGAAGTAAGCGAATCCCTCGAAAAAACGTGAAATCGTTTTGCGGTAAGCCTATGATCGCCCATTCAATAGAAAACGCTCTCGCCAGCCGTGCTATCGATAAGGTCGTTGTGTCTACTGATGATGATGAGATAGCGCAAATAGCACAAGACTATGGTGCTGATGTACCGTTTGTCAGACCGCAGGACTTATCCGATGACCACACTGGCACGAGTCCGGTTATTCGCCACGCTATCGAGACACTTCAAGAGCAGAACTGGAACCTAGAATACTGTGCCTGTATCTATGCTACATCGCCCTTACTAACCAGTGAATTGATAGACCGCTGCTACGATATGTTAGTCAAACGACCTCATCCGGATTATGTTTTCACAGCGGCTCGCTATTCCTTTCCTATCCAAAGAGCGCTGGTCCAATCACAGAACGGCGGTGTCAAACCTTTTGACGAACGTGCCATTACTAAACGTTCTCAGGATTTGGAGCCCACATACCATGATGCGGGTCAACTGTATTGGGGACACGTTGATTCATGGCAGGATGTAACCAAACACATATTTAGTGAGAACTCAAAGATGGTGGTAATGCCCGATCATTTAGTGCAAGACATCGATACACCTGATGATTGGACGAGGGCAGAATTATTATTCAAACTGGCAAAAGATCAGATAACTTAATGAGAATCGGTTTCCGAGTGGATGGCTCAACTGAGATTGGTCTCGGACATGTCATCCGCTGCCTAACTTTGGCTCAACATTTCACAGCTGAACATGATGTTTATTTTTTATGTCGTGATTTACCAACGCATGTAGCGTCGCTCCTAGATGAAGCGAATATTACTCTCATTTCACTAGATGCTCTGACAAAAAACGATACCAGCTGCTTCCCTGCTAAGACCAACGATATTCTCGATAATCACAGGCAACTCACGCATGCAAAACTCTGTATTTCCGCTGTCCAGAATGTTAAGCAAGAGGCTTTTGACGCACTAGTTATCGATCATTACCAGCTTTCCGAAACGTTTGAAAGCGCTATGTTATCTGTTGCCCCCTATATTGTAGTCATAGATGATTTAGCCAATCGCTCGCACTATTGCCATTTACTGATCGACCAAAATTTTTATTTTAATTCACGCCAACGCTACAACAACCTGTTACCTCAATTTACGGATACCTTGTTGGGTCCCCAATACGCGATTTTGAGAAAAGAGTTTTTTGAATTGCAAACACAGCAAAAACAAGTCAATCATTTATTGGTGTGTTTTGGTGGGAGCGATCCAGAAAACGTAACTGGACGAGTAGTAGACGCATTGCTTAATTTGACGTTTCTCGACTTTAGTGCCGAAGTGATCGTTGGAGCAGGATACCCTTTTCTCGCCAAACTCAAAGCGCAATTGTCACAACAAAAAAAAATAACCTTGACCGTAAACTGTAAGAATATGGCTGAGGTGATGAGTAAAGCCACTATTATGATAGGCGCGGGCGGCAGTATGCATTGGGAACGGGCTAAACTGCACGTAGCAGGGTTTATAATTACGATAGCAGACAATCAGGTAGAGACGACACGATGCCTACACCAAAACCAGTGCTGTGTTTGGATTGGAAGGCACACAGATATCACTGATATCGAAATTCGCGAAAGTATTGAAACGGCATTGCGTTCTCCAGAATTAGTTCAGCAAGTCGCTGACAACGCTTTAGAACTTATCGGCTTCCAACACAAGTCGACTTTCGTTGCTGACGAGATTAAAAAAAGAATCAAGAGGTAAATATGAAGCCAATACAGATCGGTGATATTCAAATAGGTCCGGGATTAGCGCCGTTTATTATTGCAGAAATGTCTGGCAACCATGGACAGTCGCTAGACAAAGCGTATGAGCTTATTGATGCGGCTGCCGACGCTGGCGCCCATGCTATCAAGCTTCAAACCTACACTCCCGACACAATCACGTTGGATTGTCACGAGGGTGAATTTTTTATCGAAGACCCTAACAGTTTATGGAAAGGAAAATCGCTATACGATTTGTATAAGGAAGCAATGACGCCATGGGAATGGCATGCGGATTTGTTTCACTATGCTAGTGAAAAAGGATTGATCGCGTTTAGTACTCCATTTGACGTCACAGCGGTGGATTTTTTAGAAACGTTAAATCCTCCTTGTTACAAAGTCGCATCGTTTGAAAACACGGACCATGCCATTCTCGCCGCAGTGGCTAAAACCGGTAAACCCGTGATCGTTTCAACAGGTATGGCTACGACAGCAGAAATAGCGGAAACCGTCGACGTGCTAAGAAGTCACGGGTGCGTCGATTTGGTGTTACTCAAATGTACCAGCAGTTATCCCGCAAACCCCACTGACGCAAATATACGGACTATTCCCCACATGAGCGAGTTGTTCGAATGCCATGTTGGCCTATCTGATCACACGTTGGGAATAGGCGTAGCGATAGCAGCGACAGCGTTGGGCGCCACTGTAATTGAAAAACATTTAGTGATGGAAAGAGACAGCGGCGAAGTTGATGCCGAATTTTCGTTGGAGCCTCATGAGCTAAAATTGCTTGTTACCGAAACGGCCCGCGCCGCTGCGTCTGTTGGCAAAGTAAGTTATGGTTCGACTGAAAGTGAAAAAGCATCTATGGTTCATAGACGTTCTCTGTATATTGCGAAAGATATGAAAGTCGGCGATGTGCTCAACGAAGAGAATTTACGTTCGATAAGACCTGGACTAGGCCTTGCGCCAAAATATCTCCCATTGTTACTAGGTAAAAAAGTGTCCCGAGACATTGCAAAAGGTACGCCGATGAATTGGGATCTATTGTAGCTTAGGGCACGATTAGTGTTTTAATAACTGAGCTTGGCGACTTATCTGAGTTAACTAAAAAACTACTTGTATTTGTTTACAGCTGCCCGCCCACGATAAAACTTAACCGCTTCTGATTTGGCATTGGAAAGCAAGGCTTGCGCGAGCTCTTCTAATTGTTGATTGACTTGGTATTCGTGTTCAGCAAACGCTTCTCGTTCGGTTTTATCTAACCGAGCGAGGGTTCGCACTACCACTTTATGACGGACATCACAGATCTGATAGAAACGCTCTGAAGAAAAATGCTCTGCAGATGCCTCCAAACAAATAGCCAATTGAGAATTGACCACTTGTAGGAACAAAGGCGTTAGGGAGTGATTTAAGTTGGATTTATTCAAACAGCTTGTCGTTTCTGGCGCTGAGCTTCATAAGCTTCCTGTTTCGCAGCTTCAGGAATTTGCAACCAAGCGTCTCTTATCGGTGTCATAAGCGTAATAACTTCGTCTAGCAAGTTCAAGTCATTGTTGGCGTGAGCATCCGTAGTTTTTTCTATCATGTAGTCGTAAAGTGCGTACAGATTTTCAGCAATGTCGCCACCCGCTTCCATATCCAGTGTATCTCTTAAATTAATAAGAATCGCTGTCACTTTAGACAGGTGCTCAGCTTTTCCAACAAAGTCTTTTCGCTGCATTGCTCCTTTGGCGTATGCTGTTTTATCGAGTACACCTTGCATGAGAAGTAGCGTCAACTTGTGAGGATCTGCCGTCGCGATATCCTGTTTCAAATTGCCTTTTTTATATGCATTGATGCCTTTTAAAGCCATGTTAATTCTCCAAAAACTATCCGCCTAGCGACGCAAGTAATGCAGCGCCAGTTTGGCTCAATCGCGCAACCGTTAAGTCTAGATTCGTGTACCTTTCTCGAAGCAGCGATTCATAACTAAAGATTCGTAATTCAAGTGACTCTCTTGCATCGGCAATTTCGTCTTTTTCATCATCGGCTGCTTGCTCACGAAGGTCTAAAAGCCCACGTGATTGTGTGTATTGATCGACAAAATCATACAACCTAACGGCAATGCCATCCGTACTATTAGTGAATAGCTCTGCCACATCATCGAAATTATCATCCAGCGCGTCGTCAAGTCGGCTTTCACCTGTACCCAAGCCGAAATCAACAGAGCCGATCTCCAATTTACCATCGGAATCTAATTCGACACCAATTTGGAACAGGCTGCCTACCGCCGACGTGCTGACGCTGTCACCAGCAATTGAAGCCAGACCACTTCTGATAGAACGCACCAAGGCATCACCGGCTAGCGCACCATCATCCTCTAATTCAGATTCACCAAAACGGCTCAAGCGGTCAAGTTCATCGATTAATGAATTGTAATTTTCTACGAAGGACCTGATTTTCTCATCAAGGCCTTCTTTGTCATTTCCGATTTGCAGTCGCGTAGTTTGTCGAGTCACCCCGTCGGTATCCAGCGGCGACAAGGTTTCAGCAGTGAATGATACATTTTGGATGGTATTTTCAAATTCGTTAGTACTGCTTTGAACTTCGATACCATCTACCGTTGCGATGGCGTTTTGCGCACTTTCGACTGGCGACAAATATGACGCTGTTTCAGTCGAATCTGTCGTAGCAATACGCTGTAAATCAGCAAGATCGTTGTCATTGACGATGGATAAGTCATTGCCAGCCCCCGTGACATCGGAGGTAAGCACGAGCTTTACACCGCCTGCCGTAGTACCGGTTTCAATGAGGTTAGCATTAACACCAAAATTGTCTTCATTGCTGTTGATAGCTTCACGCAACTCGGCCAATGTCATACCCGCTGTTATGTTGACCGTAAAGCTATTGCTAGTAGCATCAACCTTAAAGGTGAGCGAACCACTGCCGCTAGATAGAATAGAATCCGAGGAATCACTGAAGCCGGGCAAGCTTGACGCATCAGTGTTGTTAGTTTCAATTCGACTACCACTGGCAAGTTGGCTAACTGCGATATTATATGACCCTTCAAGCGCACTGTTTGTCGCTTCTGCAGTCAACACCTCATCGTCTTCCGAAGGGTTGGTGATGGTAGGCTCTCGACCGTTAAGGTCATTGTCATTGCGTAAATCGTCGAGGGCTTCTTCAAAGTCTTCTAGTTTAGACTTCAATGACCCCAACGCTGATATCTCAGCATCCACACTTTCTTCACGCGCATTGAGACGATTGTCCTCTGGCTCTCTCTCAGCTTGAATCAGCTGAGAAACAAGATCATCGAGGGCGAGGCCTGAACCTACACCTAATGATTGAATACTCATGGGCTACCTCATCGTTATACTTGCCGGTTAACAAACACTCCCACGCTGCTACCGATATCTTGCTGCAAATCTTGAATTCGCTCAGCCAATCGCAATACTTCGTCCGATGGAATTTGTCGTATCACATCGCCTGACGACGAATCCTTCACGGTGACAACAGACCGATTCGAATTTTCATCAAACGAGAAATCTAAATTCCTATTTTGAACTTGCAAAAATGATTGAACTTCTTGCACGGCAAGCTCTATGTCTCGATCTTGCCTCTCACTACTCTGGTTATCGGCATTTTCTTGCCTCACTTGAGTATTTATTACATCATTTTGCTGTTCTGTTTGCCTTAACACTTCCGCGCTGGGCAATGTCTGTGAATCCGTTGCACCACTTGTACCAGCAAAATTCTGGCCAATTTGTGTATTCTGAATTTCCACAATTAACCTCCCCTATTTCAAAACGCCAAAACGGGGCCTTGCAGACAAGGCACCCGTTTACGCTTTATCAGGTTGTAGTATAGCTTATCCTAGAAGCGATAGTGCTGTCTGAGGACGCTGATTTGCCTGACTTAAAACTGATACAGATGCCTGTTGAATAATCTGGTTACGCGTTAGCTCAGCCGTTTCAGTTGCGAAATCTGTATCTCTTACTCGAGAACGTGCTCCCGATACGTTTTCAGCGATATTCGACAAGTTACGAATAGTTGACTGGAAACGGTTTTGAAGCGCACCCAGTTCTGCTCGCTGTGCACCGATAGACGAAATCGCTGTATCAATACTAGTTAGTGCTGCAGATGCACCACCAACGGTAGAGATATCAACCGAACCCACACCTAAACCTGACGCACCGAAGCTTGCACCGTCAGACGATGAAAGGTTGACACTGATGGTTTGGCCTGCATTTGCACCAACTAGGAATGCCGCAGAAAAACCACCTGTTAGGATATCAACGCCCGCGAACTGTGTATCAGATGCAACACGAGAGATTTCATTCACCAAAGCGGTAACTTCTTGTTGCAATGCTGTTCTATCTGCAGAGCTGTTGATACCGTTTTGTGACTGGATAGCCAAGGTACGAATACGCTGTAAGCTGTTAGTTACCTCGTCAAGTGCACCTTCCGCCGTTTGCGTAAGTGAAATTGCATCGTTTGCGTTTCGTACCGCTTGGTTCAAACCTTCTACCTGTGACGTTAGACGGTTTGATATTTGTAGACCCGCTGCATCATCTGCTGCACTGTTAATGCGGAAACCTGAAGACAAACGTTCGAATGACGTACTTAGGTTGCTACCAACATCAGCAAGCTGACGCTGCGCATTAAGGGCGGACACGTTAGTATTTACGAAAAGACCCATATTCTACCTCCTGGGATTTGAGCAGCATTGTGCTATACTCAATTCCTTATGTTCTCAACCAGTTCGGTCACTACTCCGTTCTGGTCACCTCAATATGGCAGAGCTAACGTGGCCCTACCGATCAGTAACTTGCATTACCCCTCAACTATAGGTATCGGCCTAGTCTTGACAATCTTTAGCTTTTTTTTAAAAAAATTATCAAATAAAATTCAAACAACTGATAAATAAGGAAAAAATAATGTCATTTATTTTTACAGATAGTAAAATTACACCGTAAATTTACGTTTTTTTAAGGTCAAACTCATGGTGTTCTTAAGTGAAATTGTCGTTCCATCACGACAGATTAGGTAAGGAACAGATCTTCTGAACCAACCGTAAAGGTAACTAGCCGACTCAATAAGCACATAGGTCATAAAATCGAAGTCCAGCTATCCATCAATGCTGGCACTCTTCAAAAAAACCAAAGTTTGGAGGCAAAAGTCCACGTTCTCTTGGCTTGGATACGCTCCTCTAGCTAACTGGATATGTATCTCTCATTCCCTCCAGTAGAATTGTTAGTGACTGGAAGCATCTAGTGACCTTGGTTAAATACTCTCGCGACTCGATCGTTTTTCGATACCGAATCTTATTACTTCGAGCAGTAACACAATGTCAGGGACTATAGGTTTGTTTGAATGAATTAAAACAACTCATCTGTTGTCAATGTTTTGACAACAAAGTGGCACGGGTAATGCTTAATAAATTGTACTTGCTTGGCGGGTGATTCGGTATAAGAATAAAAAAGGCCGGGTCAAAAGGACCCGACCAACTTGCTCACGTTAGGAGATGGAGCAAATTCTCTAAATTTGGTTTCTGTCGACTGGCAGGATAGTAGAAAAATACTGGCCTCTCAACCTAAACTTCTACACTCTCAGTCCTGTTAGTCGGCGCTTTATTCCGTGGGTGGCCTTTCGGCCGCCTTCCTTGGCTTAGGGTTGGCCTCTCAATTCCTACCCTCTTTCAGTATTTTATCCGAGTAAGCTCAATGCAGCTTGTGGTCTCTGGTTTGCCTGTGACAGAACCGTTGTACTCGCTTGTTGAATAATCTGCCAGCGGGTCAATTCTGCCGTTTCGGTGGCAAAATCTGTGTCGCGGATACGTGACCTTGCCGCCGATACATTCTCTGAGATATTGCTCAAGTTTCGAATCGTTGATTGGAAACGGTTTTGAATCGCACCCAAGTCAGCCCGCACACCACCAATCGCGGAGATAGCAGAGTCTACAGCTGTCAATAGGCTAGAGGCTCCCGTTGCCGTCTCGACAGTGCCACTGGCAACACCAAGACCTGTTGCACTAAAACCATTGAAGCCAGTAAAGTTAGTCGATGATAAATTGACAGATATCGTCTGGCCCGCGTTGGCGCCAACAAGAAACGCTGCAGAGTAAGACCCGCTAAGAATCCCAACCCCTGCGAACTGCGTCGTTGTTGCAACTCGAGAAATCTCAGCCTGGAGAGCGGTAATCTCTTTTTGCAGTGCTGCTCTATCAGAAGAGCTATTAATACCGTTTTGAGACTGAATAGCGAGTACTCGAATTCGCTGTAATGCCGTTGTTGTCTCTTGCAATGCACCTTCGGCAGTTTGCGCCAAGGATATACCGTCATTGGCATTTCTTACGGCTTGGTTTAAGCCGGTGACCTGTGAGGTCATACGATCTGAGATTTGTAGACCGGCTGCATCATCTGCGGCACTGTTGATTCTGAAACCCGATGACAAACGCTCAAATGCGGTATCGAGGTTGTTACCAGAAGTGAATAGTTGACGCTGGGCATTCAACGCCGACACATTAGTATTAACAAATAAGCCCATTTTAATTCTCCTAACAGTTGAAAATACGCCACTTTTAATTTTTTTATCGGCGCGGTATAAATTTTTCAACGTGCTGGCACGACCTATGCATTAAACTATGCGTTAGTGTTAATTCACTGACGCTTTGCGAGGCGTAGTACCTGGTAAAGCAATTGCTAAACCGAGGAATGGTTATCCATACCTCATGCTGACGGACAGGTATGACGTTCAGACCTCATACCTCTCACTACCTCCTGGCTTCATTCCTGTCAGTCGGCGTTCCAGCATTAACACGGCAGCAGCATCGCCACAGTGCAGGTTTAGCGTGCTTAGCACGTTGTCTTGTAAAACCTTATCTACTCTCCGGTCGATTGCAGTCTGCCCCCACATATTGCAACTCGACCGTTTTTCTCTACTCAATTTCGTTTTGAACGACTGCAGTCTGCCCCCGCATGTATACAGTCGATTAACGTCTCATCCTTATTGCAGCAATTGAAGTGCGGCTTGTGGACGCTGATTCGCTTGACCTAGCACTGTTGTGCTGGCCTGCTGAATAATTTGCCAACGTGTCAACTCCGCTGTCTCTGTCGCATAATCCGTATCTCTAATTCGTGAGCGTGCAGCAGATGCATTTTCAGAGATGTTGGTTAGATTTCGAATTGTCGATTGAAAACGGTTCTGGATAGCACCAAGGTCTGCACGCTTTGCATTGATGGTAGATATCGCAATATCAACAAGTGGTAATGCTGCTGATGCTTGCCCAGCGGTGGCAACGGATACGTCTGCGCCATTAGTCAGGCCAGAAAAGCCGTACCCACCGGTTCGAGACAGATTGAAATTGATAAACTGACCCGCTTGAGCACCCACCAAAAATGCCGTTGAGAAGGTACCAGTCAAAATATCGCCACCGGCGAACTGAGAAGTGGCAGCAATTCGACTGATTTCGTCCTTTAAAGCCTGAACTTCTTTTTGAAGTGCGGTGCGATCCGCAGAGGTATTGATACCGTTTTGTGCTTGGATTGCTAACACGCGTATCCGCTGCAATGCAGTCGTAATTTCCTGCATCGCACCTTCGGCGACCTGCGCCAAAGAGATACCATCGTTGGCATTTCTAACCGCTTGGTCCAGACCTTTTATCTGTGAAGTAATACGGTCTGAAATTTGAAGACCAGCCGCATCATCTTTCGCACTATTAATACGAAAACCGGAAGATAATCGTTCAAAAGCGGTATCTAATTGTATATTTGAGGTAAACAGTTGCCGCTGAGCATTCAGCGACGACACATTCGTGCTAACGAATAAGCTCATTTTGTAATCTCCTAACGATTTTTTATTTCCAAGTTTTTGTTTTTATTAATAGAACTTGGTTGCTTCAGCAGTATTGTTATTTTTATTAGTGCTTCAGCGGTGGCCTGCCTTATTGTTTTTGTTTGCAGTGCCTTTGTAATAGTTATCGTGCGGACAGGAGAAAACCTTTAGCCTTTTTTGCTAAATTATTTTTAATGTTAATTATCAGTTAGTTAGAGAATGCGCCGAACAGAATTCGACGCATTTTTAGTGATAAATTAAAATAAATTCTAATTTATCTGGGTGCAGAACAAGGTCACTACCTCCCGGCTTCATTCCCCAATTTTTTAGTCACGATTAACCTAGTAACTGCAATGCAGCCTGAGGACGCTGGTTAGCCTGTGACAAAACGGTTGTACTTGCCTGCTGAATGATCTGGTTTCGAGTCAGTTCAGCCGTCGTCGCCGCAAAGTCTGTATCACGAATTCGTGAACGTGCAGCCGAAACATTTTCTGAAATGTTGCTCAAGTTACGAATCGTAGATTGGAAACGGTTTTGCAAGGCACCGAGTTCAGCTCGAGTTGCACCGATAGAAGAAATAGCCGTATCAATTGATGCTAACGCCGCAGACGCATCGCCTGTGGTCGCCACCGATACTGTACCGACACCTAAACCAGATGCACCAAAACTAGCGCCATCTGAGGAAGACAAGTTAATGCTGATTGTCTGACCTGCGTTTGCACCTACCAAGAAGGCAGATGAAAAACCACCAGACAGAATGTTAAGTCCACCAAACTGCGTGTCAGAGGCGATTCTCGATAACTCGTTCAATAGCTGACCCACTTCTGCTTGAAGTGCCACACGGTCAGCCGACGAATTGATGCCGTTTTGTGATTGCACCGCAAGCTGGCGAATACGCTGAAGTGCTGTTGTAGTCTCATTCAGAGCACCTTCAGCAGTCTGTGCAAGCGAAATGGCATCATTCGCGTTACGGACAGCCTGATTAAGGCCTTGAATTTGTGACGTGGTTCTATCTGAAATCTGCAAACCTGCCGCATCATCAGCCGCGCTGTTGATTCGGAAGCCCGAAGATAAACGTTCGAAAGATGTGCTCAGTGAATTACCAACATCAAATAACTGGCGTTGGGCGTTCAATGCAGACACATTGGTATTGACGAATAAACCCATAGGTTACTCCTACACTCTCAGTCCAGCATAAGCTGGCTGCCGGATTTCCGGCGTTACACTATAGTAGTCATCAATACCGGAGGGGTAATTGATGTACTGGCTCTCTCGGTATTCTTATCGACAGTGGTCCAAATCCCTTTAGTAAAAAAAGTCACTTTTTGCCGATCCATGGCAAAAACATGCCGCCCGTGCCATACTTAACTCACTGAAAAAGCACGTAATATGGTACTAATTTGTGTTGGATATAAAATCGGTCAATCGCCTGTCGAATGGTTCTAAGCACTGTGCGTTTACCGATCTCACTCGGATCAATGGTCATTTGCTGTGCGCGTACAGGGAAGCCGAAAACCACATCAGTGATGATGGTGTAGTCGTGACATGTCTGTTGAATTCGCGATCAGAACGTCAATACTGCCGTCTTAGATTACCCGGGTGGGATCTGCGCGATCCCAAGTTTGTCGTTGACAATGATGGCACCCTATTTCTCACTGCTTTTGCACGCCCTACCAATGAACACACTTTAGTGTTGGGGGCCCGGATGGTGAGATGGAGTACACAAAACGGCAAAGCGTGGTCGAGCCACCACTTTTTTGGCCCTGCACATTGGTGGCTGTGGCGTTTTCGTAAATTGAATAATCAGGTTTGGAGCCTTGCCTATAATCGAGGCCATCAAAGAATCGATTTGTATTGTGGGTCCATCAATGGTGCCATTGAGTGCAGAAAATCAGGCATTCTGAGTTTAAGTAAACACAAATTGGGCTACCCAAATGAATCCGACTTATGGATGGATGAAAACAACACCATGTGGGCACTAGTTCGTCGCGATGCTGATAGTTATTCTGCACAACTGGGGCAAGCAAAGTGGCCATATACAACATGGAAATGGCAAGACTTGCGAGAGTATATTGGTGGACCTGTTTGGGTTCATTTAACTAACGATACCATGTTAGTTGCAGGCCGAGAATGGACGGGGTCGTCTCTTGCTACTACGCTCTGGACATTAACACTTTCCAGTTCAAGGCTGGACAAAATAGTGACTTTACCCAGCGGAGGAGATAACAGTTACCCAGGCTTGATACTCGAAGAAGACAAACTCTGGATGACCTATTACTCGAGTCATATCGATAATAAAAGTCGAGTCTATATCGCTGAACTTACTGGGCTTAACGACTTAGCCAAACGAAGTCATTAACCATAGTTGTTGTCGATATAAATCAGATAAAATTGAATAAACTCAGGTTAGTGACCTGTGGAAATGTTGCCAACGCGGCGCTCAATGCAGTTTCTTGCTTGGCAAATTCAGCAGACGCCGCCGCGTAATCGACATCTTCAATTGCCGAGCGCGCGCTTTTATTGGCGATTTCTAAGTCAAGGTTTGTCGCTTCTATTGACTCGGCCACATTCAAACGTCCACCAATTGATGAATTTTCGAGTTGAATACTCGTTAATCCGTTGTCGATTCCCACCAACGCATCAGCGAGCGCCTCACGATACTGGCCATCCGAAATACTCGTATCGGTTAATGCTCTATACAAGTCATCAAGTGTTTGCGCTAAATTCTTCTTTTCAGGTTGATTTAACGAAAAATCAACCGTATCCCCAACGCCGCCAGACAATGTAAACTCGATTCCTCCATAATTGAATGGTTCACCTGATGCAAACGAGAGGGTTTGTGTGGCCCCCGTGCCGACGTTAGCGACTTGTACTTGGTTTGCCGCAGTAATGGTAATTTGGTAGTCATTATTTGCGGCCGTAACCCCATCGTAATTTGCTTGGTGAAACGTGTCGAAATTACCCTGTTGCGTAATCAATGCATCATCGATAGTTAAACCTGCTGATCCAGTAATGCTGAATCCCAGTCGAGCGTTGACATTTTCAAATACATCAAAGCCTGATGATGTACTGCGCACGGACACGCTATCAGAAAGTTTCACTTCGTTGGTACCGCTGTCGCCTTGAAATGTAAAGGCATTACCGGTCGCCGCCGGGTTATAAGTAAAAGCCTGGGTTTGCGATTGATGACCACCGAAGATGTAGTCACCATCGGCATTTTGCGTGTTCATCAAATCGAATACTTCATTGCGAATTTGCTCTATTTCTGTCGCAATTGCTTGTTTGTCAGCATCATTGAGCAAACCTGAGCCTGCTTGAATGGTGAGTACACGAGCACGGTTAATCGACCCTGTAATATTGGTAAGTACTGCCTCTTGTTCCTCTAGTGCACTGGTGAACAAATCATTGTTACGACGGAACTGATCGATTTTGTCCAAATCTTCATTGATACGCACCAGTTGCGACGTTCCGACTGGATCGTCGCTTGGACGATTGATTTTTTTACCCGACGCTAGGGATTGCTGAGTGTCGGCAAGGCCGCGTTGCCCATCAAGAATGGCCTGTATACCGCGATCATAAAGTTGACTAGTGGACACTCGCATATACTTTACCTAACTGAACTTAAAATCGTATTGAATAATTCTTGCGCCGTCGTAAGAATTCTTGCTGCCGCGGCATAAGACTGTTGATAACGTATCAAATTTGCCGCCTCTTCGTCCAAATTGACCCCCGATGTAGACTCAAACCAAGTTGTCGATTGATCAAGCATGGCATTGGCTGCGTCTAGGGATATTTGTGCACTTGACGCTTGCTCGCCTATTCTCCCCACCAGAGAAGAATAGGATTCGTGAAACGTTCTAGCCTCAGAGTTACTATTGGTGCTCAGTTGAACTAAGCCAGCTTGTTGTAACTCTCCCATCTGAATAAGATTGGTGTTGTCATTTACACCGTTGGTGTTGTAGGTAATGTCGAAAACATCCCCTGCAACGGGTGCACCTTCAAGACTCAAGTCATAACCGGGATAGTCATCTAGTGCCGAAAAAGCAGCCGGCCATGCAGGGCCGGCCCCAGAGGTTTCGGCTTGAGACAATAAATCATTGTATTGGGTAACGCCTGTAACATTGGCAATAACCGCACCGGCATCATCTAATACTTGGTAACTCGAATTGGACGTAAATAGTATTTGAGCGGGGGCTCCAACGGTACCACCAGGTGCACTCGCCGCGTTGTGAACGCCCCCAGAGCCATCGAATGCTGATGCCTCAGCACCAAGAGTCGCATCCACTGTCGTATTGGTCACGGTAATGCCTGTGACTTTCGCATCGCCCAGATTATCTAAACTGGGGTCGACTCTGATAGGCGAAGCAAACGCTAAGTCTTCACCTCTGTTTGTCGCAAGGGATATCTCTGTTGCTAAGTCTTTTGCAGGTCGCAACAAAAATTCATTGCCAACGGCGTAGCCTGATGCACTTTGAAAATCAATTTCGATACCACCAGGGATACTATTAAATCCAGTACCTACGGTAATCCCCGTAAATTGAACTGCCGAACCTGTTTCATCGACTTTGGGCGACCCGTCACCATTTAAAAACTCAACCGTTACTTCAGTTGGTAAACCCGCAGCAGCGGCAGTGACGGTCACTTTGATATCCGCATCAGTGAAGGTTACACCGTCACCCGCTTCAATTCGTCCAGTTAAATCTAACGACGTATCCGTGCCGTCAAATGCTAAGCCTTCAAACTCGGGAATATCGAAAATATCTCCACCCAACTGCAAATCCATATCCATACCAAGGGCGTTTTGTGCGTTTAGCGCATCAGCAAAGGTTACCGCCAATTGCCCGATATCACGCTGAGCTTCGCCTAATACCTCATCTCGATATCGAAATAGCCCTCCTAACGTGCCGCCAAGTTCGTTTTCGGTGAGGTTGATAGCAGTTTCATTTTTCGCTCCCCCAAAGTCTGTCGACAATTGAAGCTCTTTGAATGAAATATCCGTGGTACCTGCGATTTCGATAACATTGAACGAGCCGTCGTCCAAGACTAATGAGTCACCAGATGTAAGATTAATTAAAACGGTTCCATTGCCATTGCTACTGTCTCTTACATCGATAGAGACAATATCAGCCAGTTCATTTATGAGCTGATCGCGTTCGTTGTAAAGGGCGCTGGGGGCGGCATCAGGATCACCACCAGCAGATGACAAGATTGATTGATTCAAATCACCGATGCGCTGGATCAGAGTATTTGCCCGATTGACCTCGCTGGTAAACTCTAAATTGAGTTCTTGTTCTCTGTCATTGAGAAAATCTGCCAGCACTTCTGTTCGGCGTAAAAAAGCGTCGCCTCTAGCCAGCACAACGTCTCGTGACGCTAAATTGGTTGGGTCGTCCGAAGCGGTTTGTAGTGCACTGAAAAAGTCGCTAAGTGCAGTGGCAAGAGAGTTTGCTTCGTTTGCTAAGATATCGTCAATCGCCGCCGTTTTCTCTTCAAATGTTTCCAACTCGCCAACACGTGTAATATCTCTACGCAGTTGGTTTTGAGCAAACACGTTTAGTACTCGTTCAGTATTGATATCACCGATACCACCAACCAAGCCGTCTTGAAGTGTGGTGCGTTCTCTTACATATCCTTCAGTGTTGACGTTGGCAATATTATTACTGGTGGTTTGAAGCAAACTGTTACTCGCGTTAACACCTGCTGAAGCAATAGTAAATAAATCAACGTTGCGCATTATGGTTTAAACCCCGCCAATGGAGCACTTTTGAGTACTGACAGTATTTTCTGGCTGTAGTTGGGATCGGTTGCATAGCCAGCGTGTTGAAGTGCATCGAAATAAGATTCGGTATCACCTGCTTTTTCCACGGCATCTTTATATCTGTGCTGCGATTTGATGAAATCGACGTAATCATTCAGTCCTTGCTCAAGACTGTCGTAGGCTCTAAATGCCGCTTTTTGTTGTTTCGCGGTTCCGCTAGCAAACTCTACGGTATCGACAACAGCTTGCTCGCCACGCCATTGGTGATTAGCTTTGATCCCAAACAAATTAAATGAACTGTTACCATCGCCTTGATGAATAACGAACTGTCCCCATCCCGTCTCTACTGCCGCTTGAGCTATCAAGGCTTTAGGTTCAATGCCCAGCTGTTCAGCCGCTTTTTGGGCTAAAGGATAAAGCGATGATACGAAGGTATCGGCACTCTCAAACCCCGGCGCTTTGTATGCGGCTTTGGTTTGAATTGGCTTGGGATGTTCGGTAATGGTTTGGCCTTCTTCACGATTCATACGGGTATTGAAATAATCAAGGTTGCCATCATTTCGCACGATGCTTCCGGGCGTAAATCCGTCTTTCTCGGGGCTCATTTGTTGAACAATTAAATCGGCAAGCCCCATACCGCCACCACTTGATAAGTCATTGGCCAATTGTTGGTCGTGCATGTCGCGATAGAATTGAACTTGCTGGCTATTAAATGGACTGTCTTTATCTGCCAATGCATCTTGCGCTTTACGCATAGATTTGAGCATCATTTGGACGAATATCGCCTCAAATTGTTGAGCAGCCTCACGCAAAGCACCTTCGTCACCGTTATTGACGGCTTCTCGAAGTTTGTTGACGCTGCCCATATCATGAACATTACGCGCCATCTCGACTTGTTGCTTTGCGCTACCATCAATCATCAGATCACCACCAACTCGCCCTGAAGCGCGCCTGCTTGTCGTAATGCTTCGAGTATGGCCATCAAGTCGCCGGGAGCAGCACCCACTTCGTTCACCGCTCTCACGAGTTGGTCGAGCGTTACACCGGGGTCAAAGGTAAACATACGGCTGTCAGCAAGGTTGACGTCGACAATAGAGCGTGTCGTCACCACCGTTTCCCCGTCGGCCAGTGCATTTGGCTGCGACACTTGTTGGTTCTCTGCAATGGTGACGGTCAGTCCACCATGAGTAATCGCAGCCGGCAACAAACGTACATCTTGACCAATAACGATAGTTCCAGTTCGACTGTTTATGACAACTCGGGCCGGCGCTTTGGCAGGGGTAAACTCAAAATTTTCAAGTGTCGCGAGGAAGCCAACACGCTGACTAACATCACGAGGAGCTGATACTCTTACCGACGTGGCGTCTAACGGTTTAGCGATAACATAACCCTGTTCAGGCTGCGCACCCAATCGCATATTGATCGTGTCAGCTAATGCCTTGGCAGTAGAAAAATCAGGGTAATGCAAGTTTAGGGTTAACGAATCCCCCATACCGAAACCACTCATGACTTCTCGTTCAACCACGGCACCATTGGCAATACGTCCCACGGTCGGCGTATTGACTACGATTCTCGAACCGTCTCCACCTTGTGCACCAAAACCGCTGACGACTAAGCTACCTTGCGCAACGGCGTACACGTTACCATCCACCCCTTTAAGGAAGGTTTGCAGTAATGTTCCGCCTTGTAAACTTTCGGCCTCGCCTATTGAGGACACCGTAATATCAATGGTCTGACCCGGTTTAGCGAATGCGGGTAAATCAGCGTGCACTGCAACTGCAGCAACGTTAGAAATGTTTGGACGTGCATTCGCGTCAAGCTGAATACCGAAGTTCCCCAGCATGGTTCTGAAGCTTTGTTCGGTAAACGGACTTTGCTCTCCGGTTCCCGGCAAACCCACAACTAAACCATAACCAATTAATTGGTTAGAGCGAACGCCTTGAATACTGGCGACATCTTTGATGCGTTGTGCGGTGGCGGCATGTGATACCAACGCAAAAAACATGATACATAGCACTAGTCGAATACGCATATTACTGTCTCGCTAAAACGGCCATAAGGGAGAGGTAAAGAACTTGGTTAGCCAGCCTTTTTCTTGTGCTCTGGCAAAACTGCCAGTGCCACTGTACTGAATTCTGGCGTTAGCTATTTTGGTAGATTGCACTTCGTTTTGAGGACTAATGTCAGCGGGACGAATGATACCGGTGAGACGAATGTATTCGTCACCTTGATTCAGCGTTAGCCACTTCTCACCACGAATCACTAAATTTTGGTTCGGCAACACTTCAACTACAGTGACCGAGATATTACCTTGTAAACTGTTACTTTGGTTGGCTTGCGCATCGCCCGTGAATTCGTTGGTCGAATCAATACCCAGCTGAATTGACTGACCGTTAATCGTCGCGTTTGTCCCCCCGAGACCGGTTACCGGCTCAACGGTCATTTCCGTCTCTCGTGTTGTCAGTGTTCGTGCTGTTTTGGTTGCATTCGTGTTTTCGCTCAGCATGACGGTAATGATGTCACCGACTCTGCGAGCTGTGATGTCAGAATACAAACTATTAGCCATGTAAGGCCTGAACAAAGAGCCATCTTGGACCAACTGTTCACGCGGAATATCCGGTATAACCGGCGCAAAAGAGGGATCATCCGCTTGTACTGGAGGCTCGGATGTACTCATGCAGCCAGACAGCACAACAACAGTTAATACTAAGCTCAATGCTCTCATGACATCACCTATTAAAGCTGCTGAATAACCTGACCAAGCATCTGGTCAACTGATGAAATGACTTTAGAGTTCATTTCATACAAGCGTTGGCTCTCAATCAGGTTCACCAGCTCTTCAGTCACGTTGACGTTGGACGTCTCTAGCGTGCCTTGAGCCAAGGTACCCAAACCTTGTAATCCAGGAATGCCCTGAATCGGCGCACCGCTAACGGCCGTCTCTAGAAACAAATTCTGTCCAATTGGCTGAAGACCCGTCGGATTAATAAAATCAGAGACGTTGAGTTGACCGAGCACCTGTCCATCAGGTTGTCCCCGTACCGTCGCTGAAACCTGACCATCTTGGGAGATGGTGATTTGTTGTGCGTCTTCAGGAATAGTAATTTGCGGCTGAAGTAAGAATCCCGCACCTGGCGTGACCATTTGTCCCTGATCGTTCAACGTAAACTGACCATTTCGCGTGTAAGCGATCGTGCCGTCGGGTTGCAGAATTTCAAAATAACCTCGGCCTTGAATCGATATGTCTAACGCGTTGTCGGTTGTCAGTAGATTACCCTGAGTATGTGCTTTTTGCGTCGCCACGACCTTTGAGCCTGCGCCCAGCATTAATCCAGAGGGTAACTCTGTATCTGCTGAAGAACGTCCCCCAGGTTGATTAATGTTTTGGTAGAGTAAATCTTCGAAGATCGCGCGATCTTTCTTAAAGCCTACAGTAGAGGCGTTAGCCAAGTTATTGGATACCACAGCAACATCAGTTTGTGCTGCATCAAGTCCAGTTTTACTAATCCATAATGCCGGGTGCATCGTTCTACCTCCGCTGCGACAAACGCAACTATATTTATCTAACTTACAAAATACGCAGCAGCATGTTGCCTCGAGTATCGAGCTCTTCTGCTTGCTTCATCAGTTTTACTTGCAATTCATAGTGGCGTTGCAGGCTCATCATACTGACCATTTCATCAACGGCATTGACGTTAGAGCCCTCAACCACGCCAGTTTTGACGCGTACGGCATCATCAGCACCGGCCGTTTCGCCATTCATCAACCTGAAAAGGCCATCCTCGCCACGGTGCAGATCTCTGGGAGAGGGATTGACTAGCTTTAACCTGCCCACTTCTTCTAACACAGTTGGTGGTGCGCCTTGTGGCCTAGTCGATACGGTGCCGTCACTAGCGATATTTAGATTTTCCAAAGGTACGGGCAGGAATATGGGACCGTTGTCGCCCAAAATCATATTGCCCGCCATGTCTTGAAGAACACCGTCGGGACCCAGTTGAAAACTACCATCGCGAGAATACGCTTCATTTCCTTGGGCATCTTGAACCGAAAACCACCCTTGGCCTTGGATAGCGACGTCGAGTTCTCGGTCAGTTTGAATCATGGCGCCACCTTCATAATTGTTGGTGGGGCTTTCTGTCATCGCGAAGACACGAGTCGGCAAACCTTCGCCGTATGCCGGCATTGCTCTTGCCTGTTCGAGTTGTGCTTTAAATCCATTGGTTTGCACATTCGCCAAATTATTGGCGCGTACACCCGTAGCCAGCAAGTCTTGCGACGCCCCGCTTGATGCTATGTAGAGTAATTTATCCATGACGGCCTTTTGACAGAAAACTAACACTAATGGTGTAACTGCAAGGCTGATGCCAGAATGCAAAAAAGGCCGCAAATGCGGCCATCTCTATGCTGAAAACATTGGGCTATCGGATATTCAGAATCGTCTGATTGAGCTGGTTGTTGACTTCCAGCGCTCGTGAGTTCGCTTGGAAGTTTCGTTGCGCAATAATCAAGTCAATGAGTTCAGTCGTTAGGTTGACGTTCGCTTGCTCTAGCGCCGACGAGTTTATTTCACCGAAAGTACCCGTTGTCGCTTCACCCGCCAAGGCTTCACCGGACAATATACTCTCTTTCCACTGAGTATTACTTTGCTGCGTCAAACCTTGTTCATTCGAGAATCGAACTAGCGCAATTCGGACAACTGGCTCTGATGTACCATTAGAGAATGTTGCTCTTACCAAACCATCTGGACCAATATCAATCCCCGTCAGACGACCAACAGGTAACCCGTCTTGTTCAAGTGATGTTACTTCGAACGCCGACGCAAACTGTGTTGGCTCAACTGGTGTCGCGCTACCTGTAGACAAGTTGAAGTCGATGGAAATTTGCTGTGCTGGATCCGCACCGTTAGCAAGAATGGTCGCCCCTAGCGCCTCAGTGGTAAGTTTCAAATCCGTTTGCGCTGTACCATCGGCAGATTCAATCGCTTGGAAGTCACCGCCAGTACTAAAAATAAGCTTAGCCGCGCTGACTGAATTACCTGTTGCCGTACCCAATGCGTTTATTGCCGTAGCAGGATCTGAGTCTGTACCATCAGCATTCGTCATATCGACTAATACATCATCCACAGCAGTCGCAACATACCACTCGTTATCTACCGCATTATCTTTAACAAAGTAATACGTCATGATGTGGCTATCACCGAGTGAATCATAAACTGTGACAGACGTTGCCGCATTGTACGTCAAAGGGTCATCGGGATCGAAAGCCGCAGGGTCAAGACCAGTATCACTTGCTGGCAAGTTCATACGCAAGTCAACTTCTGTGGTTTGCTGTGGAGAGCCTGACGAGTCAGGAATTCGCACCGGCTCGGTTGTACTTAATGCCACTGATGAACTGGTACCATCAGAGTTAATCGGGAAACCCAATAAATTGTCGCCGTTACTGTTTACCACAAAGTTATCCGAGTCCAATTTGAATTGGCCCGCTCGGGTAAAACTGAAATCACGAGAGTCAATTTCTGGTACGGTAGCGAAGAACCCTGTGCCTGTGATCGCAAGGTCCAATGCCGTGTTGGTAAATTGGAGGCTACCTTGTGAAAACTGCTGTGCGACTTCTTGTGTGATTACACCATCGCCCACTTTCGTACGACCACCTGATAACAATGAAGCCGCATAGACATCACCAAATTCGGCACGTGACTCTTTAAAACCCACTGTATTAACGTTAGCAATGTTATTTGCTGTGACGTCTAGGTCTCGTTGTGCAGCGGACACGCCGCTTAAAGCTATGTTAAAAGACATATTCTATATTCTCCGCTTAACCGCCAATTTGGATAACGTCATCAAGGTTAATGCTGACATCACCTTCCAAATTCAAAATTATTCCCTGATTACTACCTGCAAGGCTGACACTCGAAACGTGTCGATTGATTGCTGTTGGGATAGCAACACCTTCATTGTTCGCCTCACCTGACACAGAAACGAGGTATTCACCAGCCGGCATTGCATTGCCGTGCTCGTCTGTTCCGTCCCAGCTAAATTCAATATTGCCCGCTGGCTGCGTACCAGCGTCAATGACCCGAATCACTTCACCTAAACCATTCTGGATAGTGATTTCCATATTCTGAACCGTTTCTTCGTTAACGACGACGCCCGAGAATCCTTCACCCTCTGCGCCCATGTATCCGATGTTGCCGTTCACTAATACATCCTGACCAATCAAACCAGACGCTTGCAGCGCTTGGTTAGATGTCATTGACGTTGCAAAAGACTCAAATTGTTCGTTTAACTGGGTTATCCCTTCAGCGGTAGTGAACGCAGTCATTTGCGAAACCATTTGGTCGTTATCAACTGGTTTAGTCGGGTCTTGGTTGGCTAACTGTTCCGTAAGTAGCGCAAAAAAGTCTTCTTGATCGAGGTTTTGTTCCGTTCCATCTGAAATGGGAACGCCCTCTTCTTGCCACCTAAGATTATCGTTTAAACCAAGTGTATCTATGGTATTCAAAATACTATCCTCGTCCGTTCAAGCCAGCTTATTGGCCTTGACCAAGCTGAAGTACACGTCTGAACAAGCGCTTAGTCGTATCTGCAACTTGAACGTTAGTCTCATAGGCTTTTGACGCCGACATCATATCTGCCATCTCTTCAACGACATTGACATTGGGCTTGTAGATATACCCATTTTCATCTGCCATTGGGTTGCCAGGCGCATATTCAATTTGAAGCGGCTTATTGCTTTCGACGACGCCAAGCACCTGTACACCAACCCCTTTTGTCTGGTCATCTGTAGCACGTTGCATCTCAGCGGCAAATACTGGGTGTCTGGCTTTGTAGGTCTCGCCATAACTACTACTAACGCTGTTCGCATTGGCAATGTTACTTGCTGTTGTATTCAGGCGGACAGATTCTGCCTCCATCCCCGTACTGGAAATGGCCATTACATTAAAGAGTCCCATTATCGACCTCCTCCACTGACTGCTTTCTTCATGCCCTTCAATTTGCCATCAAGGAATTGAAGTGTTGCTTGGTAACGCAACCCGTTATCGAGAAACTCGTTTCGTTCTTTCTGAACTTCAACGGTGTTTCCGTCGCCTGTGTCGGGTTGAGTCGGTACGCGAAAGTCGATGTCGTAACCGCCTTTCATGCTACCTGCGATATGTTTTTCGTTGGTGCGCGTCAAATTCTGGCTTTGGTGAAGTCGCGCTTCACCCATCGCTTGTTTAAAATCGATATCTTTTGCTTTGTAGCCTGGTGTATTGGCATTAGCTAAATTGCCAGCAATGACTTCCATTCGGTCATTGCGGATATCCAGTGCTTTTTGATGAAAACCGACAAGTCGATCTAGATTAATTGCCATAACGCGCTCCTCATTCACTGATGAAGAAGCAATTCAGATGCCAATTGTAATTTTTGGAGAGAAAAAAGCGTGCAATCTACACGCTAAGGCTTATTTTTTCTGGTAGTACAAGCCAGGATGGCATTTAACCATATTGAATAAATTCCCCGCTACACTGATAGATTCAGAGGCACCAAGGAACAAAATGCCGCCGGGAGGGAGTAAGGCGGCAATTTGTTGCAGTATCTTTTGTTTAACCTCGGGTGAGAAATAGATCAATACATTGCGGCAAAACACAATGTCGAATTGACCTAAGCTAGAATAGCTGTGAAGTAAGTTAAAGTTTTTAAAGTTTACCATCCGTTTGACGTCTGGTTTAACCTGCAACATACCGTTTGCATGAGGCGTAAAATACCGATCTCGGCGATCAACAGACAGGCCTCTAGCGAGAGACAATTCGTCGTAGCAACCCTCTCTACATTTATCGAGCATAGAATTCGACAAATCGGTTGCCACTATTTCAACCGATAATCGACTTGACGATGAGTGCAGACGTTTGGACTCAAGTGCTGACATAGCAATGGAATAGGGTTCTTGTCCAGATGAACAGGCCGCACTCCATACACGTAAACGACTTTTTTTCGTTGCCGCATTCGGCAAAATATCATTTATCAAAAGTTCATAGGGATAGGTATCGCGAAACCACAAGGTTTCATTGGTCGTCATTGCATCGACAACAATTTGCAATAGTTGCCGATCTCGGCCTGAGATCGCGTGTTCAACTAAACTATCTAAGCTGTCAAAAGGCTGGTCGTAGAGCAACGATGAAAGGCGACTTCTTACTAAGTACTGCTTATTCGCACCCAGAACAATGCCACATTGTTGCTCTAAAAAGCGACTGAACCTGTCGTAACTGTCCGCTGAAAGATCTTTGTTCTTCAATGAAACGCTCTATCAGTTATCTATCAATCGTTACCAAGCCATTTTTGCACGGCTGTCGCTAGTTCATCGGGATGGAATTTCGCGATAAAATCATCAGCGCCTACTTTTTGAACCATAGCTTGGTTAAATACTCCACTCAGGGACGTATGAAGTACTACGTGCAACCGTTCTAGTTCTGGCGTGTTTTTTATTTCCGCAGTTAAGGTATAGCCGTCCATTTCAGGCATTTCAATATCCGAGACAATAACACCAACTTTGTCGGTCACATCGCCAGTTTCCGCGGCAATTTCCTTCAATCGGTTTAGGGCTTCAAGACCATTTTTAGCCATTTCTATTTCGAGACCAAGGGTCGTGAGTGCTTTCTTGACTTGGTTTCTAGCGACCGCTGAATCATCGGCAATAAAGATAATTTTGTCTTCATTCCCCTCAGTTGACAGATTTGCCGCTACATCTTCACTGACATCAGTATTAAGAGGCGAGATCTCATTGAGAATCTTTTCAACGTCGAGAATTTCAATAAGCTCATTCTCTACTTCGGTCACCGCAGTAAGATAGCTGGCGCGCCCTGTTCCTTGCGGTGGGGGCATAATAGCGTCCCAATTGGTATTGATGATGCGCTCTACCGCACCGACCAAGAACCCTTGAACTGAACGGTTGTACTCGGCAATAACAATGAACGCACTAGACAGATCCTCAATGCGTTTGCCGCCCGTTGCCATACTCAAGTCAATAACAGAAATCGTTTGCCCGCGAATGTGTGCGACACCACGAACCAACGCATTCAACTTAGGCATAGCAGTCAATGGTGGACATTGAAGCACTTCACGTACCTTGAACACATTGATCCCGAATCGTTGTCGGCCATTAAGTCTGAAGAGCAACAGCTCCAGTCTGTTTTGACCCACCAACTGAGTACGTTGGTTTACAGAGTCGAGAATTCCTGACATACATCACCTCTTTTTCATTTGGGCATGAAGATTGCGTTATCGAGCTATCACGCTGCAGAGCGATCCTAAGCGCCAATTTTATGACGCTCAACAACGTCAAAAACGTTGTCGGTCGCTTAAGCACTGTTTAATCATAGTCAATCTGACGTAAACTGAACATGAAAAAGTCATTATGAGCGCAATAAACCAAAAACACCCCGTTAAGTCATATTTAATTCTGATTATCTCCGGGATTATTGCGCTCTTTAGTGCATCAACGCAGGCCGAAGAATTATCAAATCACGATCGCTTAACCCAAGCAATCGAAAAATACTTAATCGCGTTAATCGATCCTGCTTTTGATTCTGAGCAAATTCACGTCGCAGTATCACCTATCGACAAAAGGATAAAAATCCCTGATTGTTCGGGAGGTTATCACTTGCATGCAGAGGAAGAAAGTCTTTCTCAACCTTACATTTCTGTAAGAGCGAGCTGTCCTGCTACCAATTGGTATTTGTTTGCCAGTACACGAGTTTCGCGTACTCGATCAATCGTCGTCACTTCAGGCATTTTGAGCCCAGGGACCGTGCTTAGTGCGCAAAACCTGACATTGGCAGATGTCGATGTAAAACGTCTGCGTCACACGGCGTACACCAGTATGGATACACTCATTGGCGCCAGAATCAAGCATCGCGTTCGCGAAGGCCAACCCGTGCAGGCCAATATGCTGTGTTTTGTGTGTAAGGGCGATCGTGTCACAATTAAAGCTCAGCTTACCGGCATGCAAGTGAAAACGTCAGGTATCGCAAGTCAAGACGGCGTGATTGGTGACGCGATTCAGGTAATGAATACCAATTCCAAGAAGACAATTATTGCGCAAGTTGCTAGCGCACAAGAAGTTATTATTAATTTGTGATAAGCTACAAAATAGATAGGAAATTAAGCACAATTTTAGTTAAAGATCTGCTTTAGACTGCCGATAACGTTTGTGAGGTAGAAAAGGTAGTGAGACAAAACAATGGCTATCAATAATGTAAACAACGGTGTGCCAAAAGCACCGATTGATAATGCGAGAGCAAACACTCAGCAGGCCCAACAGCAGGCGAGTGCACAAAATGCTCAGCAGACTCAACAGACGGCAACTGCGCCACGACAAGACTCTGTCTCGTTAACGCAGTCAGCACAACAGCTTAATCAGGTTCAACGCAAAGGGACAGAAGCCCCAGTGAACCAAGAAAAAGTGGATCGTCTGAAAAAAGCAATTCAAAGTGGTGAGTATGAGATAAACCCTCAGTCACTCGCGAGAAAAATTGCCCGTTTAGAGTCTGAAATTTTTGGTTCGAAATAAAGCGTTAGCATAAATGGCTACACAGATTATTGCTTTACTCGACAACCAGCTAGTGAACCTAACCACGTTGTCTAGTTTGTTAGAGCAGGAACTCCACCTCATCTCCGGGAGAGATGCGGATCCGCTGACGCAACTTTTGAACGAAAAATCGGTGCTACTTGAAACTATCGCCACAGCAGACCAGAAGATCGCGCTAGCGTACGCATCGTTATCTGATGAGGCGAAGCAAAACGCCGAACTACAAGACAAGATAGCAAAAGCACGTTCAGTGGTTGAAGACTGTAAGTATCGCACGTCAGTCAATGAAAAGGCCGTCGAGCAAGGCCAGCTAAAAATTGCTCACCTGAGAAACGTTCTGACCGAAGCTCGAGCCAAAGAGTCGATGACCTACGATAAGAGTGGTCAAACTACAGGTGGCACGCTTGGCAAAGGTATCAGTGCTTAAGCCACTTTTTCCATTGCTTTTTGTGACATAGATAGCAGCCATTTTCTTGGCAACAAAGGTGTCACCCAGTTAAGCATAAACGACAATATCCGCTCGTTAATAACAATCAATTTTCCTTGCTCTAACCCCTGATACGCTATGGATGCTACAGATTCTGGGCTTTTAGCATTGTCAAAAATCTCCACCCCTTCAAGGTTACCCGCTTTCACAAATCCAGTGTCAACCGCTCCTGGGCACAGGGCTGTAACGACGACACCAGTATTTTCTAGCTCTTTGGCAATGGCTTGACTAAACGACGTAACAAATGCTTTTGTGGCATAGTAGACCGCCTGGAGTGGGCCAGGCATGAAAGACGCCGTTGATGACACGTTAAGTATCTGCCCTTTTCCCTGACTAATCATCGGCTTCATATACAAATGAGTTAATTCGGTCAGTGCCATTATATTTACTTGAATCATGGCAAGATCGTCTGCAAGCTTGCGTTCGTGAAAACGGCCATGTCCGCCAAAACCGGCGTTGTTTATCAGCGTTGACACACTGATCCCCGCCTGTTGGGTTATATCAAAAATGCGGTTAGCCGCGCCGGGTAATGATAGGTCTTGGGTGATAACTAGCGTATTGATACCAAAATCTGCAGTGATTTGGTTGGCCAGCGCATCCAGTCTTTTTCGATTTCGAGCAACCAATACAAGGTCGCCGCCACGTTTCGCATGTTCTATTGCTAAAGCTTGACCAATTCCAGAAGACGCGCCCGTTACAAGGGCGACATTTGAAGCGCATTGTTGTGTCATGATGTAAGTGTTCCAGTTGGTGTCGATTCGCTAAGTGTACGAAACCAAAGTGACTGATACACTAGCTAATGGCGCCACCACACTCGCCATTGACGACACCTCAGTAATAACGTACTTGCTTCACACGTCTAGGTTTCGCTGTAGAAAGGTATATTTCATAAACGCGCTGCATGTCGAGTTCCAATTCAGTGGCGTACGTATCCTCACCGACGGGATAGGCTTTCACGACCTTCGCCCCACGAATAACACCTTGCACTGATGATTCGAGTTGGCTGTTGTTTACTACCATATTTGCCAACGTGTCTTTACCATCAATCTTTTGCCCATATACTTGCTCTGCGAGTTCTTTATAGGCATCCAATTTCGATGCTTTCATGGCCATCAGTGTTTTCTCGTTACTGTTGCCGCCCATCTGACTATTGATCGGCGCATACCCTACCGCTTTCAGCACAGGATATGATTCGGGCTCGACAACTTCCCACTCAACATACTTGTCAAACATGTTGGCGCAGCCTGTTATTAAATTAAGGACAATAATCAGGGCAAACAGCTTTATTGGTCTAAACATGACATCTCCAAAGAGCCAATAGTGATTGAATCGTAGTTAAACGCTTAACTCTTATAAGCAAGCAGCATGCCTGTATGGATTGAAAAACACATCGGCATGCCATTTGCTTTTCAATACTCGATGCAGAGTGAATACTAGTGATTTTTGGAAACGACACCTTCTTGACAACACATCTATCTGCCAATTTCGAAATTTTTGTGAGCTTTAGACATGACGCAACTTAAACAGCTTTGGGCACATCCTACACTTCGTCGATACGGTGTCATCGCGTTTGCCGCTTTATGCTTGATTACTGGATTTCAACGGCAAGCTTCTGCCGCTTGGTTTGAAGCAAAGGGTCAAGCCGTGGTCTTTGATAAGAACAAAGAAGCGGCCTTGTCTTCGGCGACACAAGATGCCATCAAACATGCATTACTGTTTGCAGGGGCCTCGATTCATAGTGTGCAAACACTCACTAACGGCCTGTTGTCCAGTGACCAATTTGAAATTCGTTCAGGTGGTGAAGTCAATCAGCTGGAATTGGTATCTGAGCAGTGGTCTGGTGATATCGTCACTGTGACCATCAGAGCCAATATTTACCCACAAGGGGAAAGCTGCGATGCTGCACAGTTTAGTAAATCGATAGTCAGCACATACTTCCCCATAAAGAATAGACAGCAAGCAACGGATGGTAGAATCCATCAACTGGGTGAAGCCCTACCTGTGCGCTTCAAAAGCGTATTAGCACAACAGGCTGACTTCGTATCTATCGACCATATCGCTGATTACAGTGCCAAGTGGACCGATACGCGCCTTGACCAACAAGTGCCTGAATTTGCACGCCAAGAAAGCAGTCAATTTGTTCTAGCTGGACAAATCAATGACATCAGTATCGACAGAGAGACGTCAAGCAAACTGGCATTTTGGAAACGCGACAAAGCCACTCGTTACTTTGATATGGACGTTAAGTTACTCGACGGTATCTCAGGCGCTGTGCTGTTTACCCAGAATTACCGTATGTCTGCGCCATGGACTTATGATCGGTTCGATACGGCTGACGTGTTTGGCCAAGCATTTTGGAACAGCCCGTTTGGTACTGAATTAGAAAGAACGCTGGAAAGGCTTGCGACAGATCTCGATGGCGTGTTAATTTGCCAGCCGGCTACCGGCCGCGTCCTTACCGTCGATAACAATCGCGTGACCGTGTCAATGGGTCAAGCGCAAGGCCTTAAGGTCGGTGACAAGTTGTCATTGTATCAAATGAGTGAGTTCATCGATACGTATGGTAATAAACACCTCAAATACAACATTCACCCCGATCCCGTCATTGTGGTATCCAGCTACGTCGATAACGCGATCGTAGAGTCCGCCAATGGTAGTTTACTGACCAATATTCAACCAAACGATTTCGTCGCTAAACGTTAAACCTTTCGTTTAGCGCTCGTCTGGTTATAATAAAATCGAAAGCACGTCCCCATAGTTTAACTGGATAAAACAAGAGCCTCCTAAGCTTTAGATCTGCGTTCGAGTCGCGGTGGGGACGCCAGTGTCTCGGAGGAAATATGCAAGACGACTCAGACGATTTACAATCTTTTCTATCTGAAATGGGAGACGTTAAACCTCTCAAAAACGATACTGTCGAACTTCGTGACGCCCAATCAAGTATCCGTGAAAAACTCAAACGTGGAATAATTGAAGATGCCCCCTCTCAGCTAAATCCTTTGAGTATGGAAGGCGTAACACCGGTGTCGCCAGAAGACTTTATTGCGTATCAACAGCCTGGAATTCAAGATGGTGTCTTCAAAAATCTCAGGCAAGGTAAATACCCATTAGAGCATCGTATTGCAATAACGAATATGACGCTAAATGAAGCGAGAGATACGCTATACAAGAGCGTAGTAAAGTGTCATGAAAAGGGCATGCGCGCCATTGTCATTAATCATGGAAAAGGGACCAACAGTAAGCCGTTCCCTGCATTAAAAAAGAGCTATGTGAAACACTGGCTGGATGAACTGGAAGTGGTCATTGCATATCACACTGCTCAACCTTTTCACGGCGGCATGGGTGCGACTTACGTATTACTGAAAAAACATCCTCAGCAAAAACTTATTAACAGAGAACTGAATCGAAAACGTTAGCCCGTAGTGGACACTAGGGCGCGTTGTTTAGTGGTGCCAGCCTCCGTCGGAGAAGACTGCGCTGATGTACTGAATACGGCTGTCAGAAGCATAAATACGACGGCAATAGCCACCCCTGTTAAGCCAAACCCCTTTGAAGAACGATTCATTTTTCGTCTCTTATTATACTGTACTGCGTCACTAACGCGTTGCTGAATACTTTTCCATAACCCATTAACGAATCCATTCGCCTACTTCACTGCTGTAATTGTTGTATATAGGCAGCAAAGGTTATCTACACCAATCCGCATAGACAAATGTTCTCATCACAAAGCGCAGCATCTTGAGCAAAACAACGTCTTACAGTAATGCTTACTGCTTTGCCATCTAGCTCGACTACTCGTGCTTAAATAGCATTTATCTATGCGGATTGGTATAACCCACTGTAAAACAGATAAAATATCTTGACAAGGTGTCAATGACAATTTTTTGACACCTTGTGACTATTCTTTAGTCTATAAATACACGTGCGTTTCTAAACATGCGCATCCAAGGACCATCCTCTTGCCAATCACTCGGACGCCAGCTGTTCGCTACCGCACGGAAAACACGCTCTGGATGCGGCATCATTATTGTTGCCCTACCATCGCTTGACGTCAGTCCCGTAATCCCCTCGACAGAACCATTGGGGTTTGCGGGGTACTGAGTTGTCACCTTGCCATAGTTATCGACATAGCGAAGCGCGACCTGATTTGCTGCATTCAATGCGTCAATATCATGCTGGCCACCAAATTCTGCACGTCCCTCTCCATGAGAGACGGCGATGGGCATTCTCGAACCGGCCATACCTTTAAGCAAGACTGATGCCGACTCTTGCACTTCAACCATAGCAACACGTGCTTCAAAACGTTCCGATTGGTTCGTCACAAAGTGTGCCCAGTGCTCCGTACCGGGAATAAGTGATTTCAAGTTAGACAGCATTTGACAACCGTTACATACCCCCAAACTGAAGGTATCTTGACGAGCAAAGAATGCACTAAACTCATCACTAGCTTTACTGTTAAACAAGATGGATTTAGCCCACCCTTCCCCAGCACCTAGTACATCACCGTATGAGAAGCCACCACACGCCGCTAATCCTTTGAAGTCTTCCAGTGAGACAGCCTGTGATAACACATCACTCATGTGCACGTCGACTGCATCGAACCCAGCTCGGTCAAATGCAGCGGCCATTTCTAGATGAGAGTTAACACCTTGCTCTCGCAAAATAGCCACTTTTGGACGTACGCCTTTGATAATGAAAGGAGCAGCAACATCTTCATTGATGTCATAAGTCAGCGCAGCATGCAGGCCGGGGTCATTCGCGTCTTTTTTAGCGTCGAATTCTTGTTCTGCACAGGCGGGATTGTCACGCAATTTTTGCATATGCAACGTTGTTTCTGCCCAAATCGCTCGATAATGGGTCCGCGTATTCTCTAAGACGGTTGCCCCATCTCGGCTGATTCGAATTGTGTCATCACTGTTGATTGTGCCAATGGCGTGGCTGCATTCGCCCAGTCCAAATTGGGTGAGAATCGCTTCAACGGCCGCCACGTCAGTTTTAGCGACTTGGACCACAGCGCCAAGTTCTTCGTTAAACAAGACATCTAGGCTAGTCCCCTTCAGCTTAGTGATATCAATGTCGACACCGGTTTTACCCGCAAACGCCATTTCAACAACAGATGTAAACAGACCACCGTCGGACCTATCGTGATACGCCAACAGCTTATCATCTTGGATAAGAGACTGAATCGCATTGAAGAAGCCAAGTAGGAGTTCTGGTGAGTCCACATCTGCAGGTGCATCACCTAATTGTTGATAGACCTGGGCTAAACACGTTCCTCCCATGCGATTTTGGCCTTGGCCTAAATCGATGAGTAATAGTACCGAGTCTTCTGACGCCAATTCTGGTGTCAGTGTTTTACGCACATCTTTTACCGCTCCAAACGCTGACACAACAAGTGATAAAGGCGCTGTAACCGCTTTGTCTTGGTCATCGTCATTCCAAGCTGTCTTCATTGACATCGAGTCTTTACCAACAGGAATAGTCAACCCGAGCGCAGGACACAACTCTTCGCCAACGGCTTTAACAGCTTCATACAATCCAGCGTCCTCACCCGGGTGACCCGCTGCTGCCATCCAGTTAGCGGAGAGCTTGATTCGCTTGATGTCGCCGATCAGTGCTGGCGCAATATTGGTCAGCGCTTCTCCAACAGCTAGGCGTGCAGATGCACCATGGGACAATAAGGCAACAGGCGTTCTCTCGCCCATCGACATCGCTTCACCAAAGTAACTGTCAAAGCTACTCGTCGTTACCGCGACGTCTGCGACAGGTACTTGCCATGGGCCAACCATTTGGTCCCGGCTAACCATACCCGTTACCGAGCGATCGCCAATGGTGATGAGAAACGTTTTTTCCGCTACGGTTGGCAATCGCAGGATGCGTTCGGCGGCGTCATCCAATGACACGCCATTTAAGTCTAGTGCCTGAGATTGGAACGAGGACGATTTAACGTCTCGGTGCATTTTAGGCGTTTTGCCTAACAAGACATCCAGAGGCATATCAATAGGTTGATTGCCGAACTGGCTGTCATTCAGCGTTAAATGCTGTGCTTCTGTTGCTTCGCCGACGACCGCGAACGGAGCGCGCTCTCGTTGACAAATAGACTCGAATAACGCCAGATTCTCTGGCGCTACAGACATAACGTAGCGTTCTTGAGATTCGTTACACCACAGCTCCAGCGGTGTCATTCCCGCTTCATCTACCAGTACATCTCGCAGTTCAAATTTGCCACCACGGCCGCCATCACTGACTAGCTCTGGCAGCGCATTGGATAAACCACCCGCACCAACATCATGTATAAATTGTATTGGGTTGTCGTCTCCAAGTTGCCAACACGCATCAATGACTTCTTGGCAACGACGTTCCATTTCTGGGTTATCGCGCTGTACCGATGCAAAATCAAGGTCTTCGTTTGACTGTCCAGACGCCATAGAAGACGCCGCACCGCCGCCAAGACCGATATTCATTGCCGGCCCACCGAGCACAATGAGTTTGGCTCCAACAGTGATTTCACCTTTGGCAATGTGGCTCTTACGAATGTTACCTAGCCCGCCTGCCAGCATAATAGGTTTGTGATAACCACGTACCTCTGTTCCATTGAAGCTAGCCACTTCTTGCTCATAGGTTCGGAAATATCCCAAAAGATTTGGACGACCAAATTCGTTATTGAACGCCGCTCCGCCCAATGGCCCCTCGATCATAATATCAAGTGCACTCACGATGCGCTGAGGCCTTCCATAGTCAATCTCCCAAGGTTGCTGCGCACCCGGTAAATTGAGGTTAGACACACTAAAACCGACTAAACCCGCTTTTGGTTTAGAACCACGACCCGTTGCGCCTTCATCTCGAATCTCACCACCTGAACCGGTTGCGGCACCGGGGAACGGAGAAATAGCCGTAGGGTGATTGTGAGTTTCAACTTTCATCAAGATATCAATGTCTTCCTGATGATACGTATATTGATGAGACTGAGGATCCGGGAAGAAGCGTCCTGCCGCGCACCCTTCCATTACTGCGGCGTTGTCTTTATACGCTGAGTGCACATAGTCAGGTGTCGTCTCAAACGTGTTTTTAATCATTTTGAACAGAGATTTGGGTTGCTGTTCACCATCAATTGTCCAATCTGCATTAAAGATTTTGTGACGGCAGTGCTCAGAGTTAGCTTGAGCAAACATGTATAATTCAACATCATTCGGGTTTCGACCTAAACGCGTAAAATTATCGAATAAGTAGTCAACTTCGTCATCTGCCAGCGCCAATCCCATATTGATATTGGCAGTTTCTAACGCACGCTTTCCATTACTAAGAATATCAACGGAACTGAACGTTTTGGCTTCGGCTGACACAAATAGTGCTTCAGCTTGGTCAATGGCACTAAATACTGCTTGCGTCATGCGATCATGTACCGCATTTTTGACCGCGTTAAGCGACGCATCAGACAGTGTATTTGCATTGATATAAAACGCACAACCGCGTTCTATTCGGTTGACCTTATCCAAACCACAGTTGTGCGCAATATTGGTTGCTTTAGACGACCAAGGTGAAATCGTCCCCGGACGAGGCGTCACAAACAACAGCAGTGTCCCTTTGTCCTGAGTTGCAAGTGCAGGTCCATAGGTGAGCAGTTGCTCGAGCACATTGTGCTCTGATTCTGTCAGCGCATCTTTCGTATCTACCAAGTGAACGTACTCAGTAGAAATCGATGTAACGTCGATTTGCTGTTCTTTAAATTTGTCGAGAAGTTTCTTTATTTTGAATTCAGAGAGTGCGGGAGCGCCTCGTAGGACCAACATATTACAATTACCTGTGTGTGTGCAGGCTTTTTTAGCGCGCAAGCACCACCCGGAATGGAGACTTCAGGGTAAGTGAATTGCCCTAATTTTAAAGCCGATAGGTTGATGATTGTTTCGCCGCGGATTATAGAGGAAAAGCGTACATATTGATAACTAAATCATCACTATAAACAGGGTTTTTTATACAGAAACTCAATATTTTTATTGTCTTGTGCCAATGATGGGGCAAAATGGGCGAATGAGACAAAAAAGTGTGCCCACTTATTTTATGTTCGCTTTGCTCGCCAGCAGTTTGCTTTGGTTGGTATCGTGTTCGCCTGTCCCTCGCAAAACAGACCTGGACGTCATTCAATCACAGGGCAATATTAAAGTTGGCACCCTGTATGGCCGTACGACGTATTTCAATGGCGCTAATGGGCCTGTAGGCTTTGAATACGAGCTGTTACAAGGGTTCGCTCAATACCTAAATGTCGAACTTGAGGTATACCCCTACTACAACGTTACTGAACTATATGAACAACTTGAGAACGGCCACATCGATTTAGTTGCCAGCGGCCAACCCATCAGTGAACAAGAAAGGGACATGTTCAGTGTCGGCCCAGCCTATTTGAGCGCCGATCATTATCTAGTGTTTAAACAAGGTAGTACCATGCCTGATGCGCTAGATGGTTTGGATGTCCCCATCACTGTCGTTGCTGGAAGCACCCATGCCAATTATTTACTGGCTCTACAGGAAGAAAAGACTAACCTCAATTGGACGACGACTGAAGAATTAGACGCAGTCGAGTTAATCGAACATGTCGCTAACGGCGACCTGCCGTACACCCTAGCTGATAGTAATACGTTGGCTATTCATCGCCGACGTTTTCCCCAATTAAGCATTGCCAAAGCGGTGTATGAAAATACACAAATAGCGTGGCTGATAAATAGTAAACGAGATGATTTGTTTCTCGCGTCAATGCTAGATTACTTTAGCGATATAAGAGGTGATGGCTCACTCAAGGTGCTGGAGGACAAATATTTTGGTCACATCAGGCAATTTGACTATGTTGATACACGTGAATTCATCAAAGCTGCACAAACCGTTTTACCAGCATTCAAGCCTTGGTTTATAGAATATGCAGGCGATATTGACTGGCGACTATTAGCCGCAATCAGCTATCAAGAAAGTCACTGGAAGCCTGACGCTAAATCTCACACAGGGGTACGAGGGATGATGATGCTGACGCAGGGAACGGCGCGAGACATGGGTATTAAACGTCGAACCGATGCCAAGCAGAGTATTCGAGGTGGGGCCAAATATGTGGCAAGTTTGATGAGCCGGATTCCCGCGCGCATTCAATCGCCCGATCGCATATGGATGGCCTTAGCCGCTTACAATATTGGCCTAGGCCACCTAGAGGACGGCCGTGTGCTTACACAACGTGCGGGCGGTAACCCAGATTTATGGATTGACGTAAAACAATACTTACCAAGACTCACACAAAAAAAGTATTACAAGCAAACACGTTATGGTTTTGCCAATGGTGATGTTGCCGTCAAATATGTAGAAAATATTCGACGTTATTATGACACGCTCGTTTGGTTAGACACCCAGCCACTAGAACACGTTGAGACATCACTAGAAACCGAATAACACTATCGCATTTCCATTTATCGCAAAAAAGTCCCTAAATAACGTAATATCGCCCATTAACCTTGAAAAGTTGTCACACAACCTTCATTTATGGCAGGTAGAGTGACGACAATGCGGTACTCCATCTGCATATGTCGATACAGGGAGTCCATGATGAAAAGAACTAAAACGATCAGTAGAGGAAGTAAATTGAAAAACAATAATAGGCGTCGATTGATGCTAAAGCGCACCCATCAAAAAGTGTTGCAACGTCGCAAACAGTATCAAAGCTACGACATGTTTACTCAGTTGGCGAAAGCGAACTAGCCATCAGGGCCTTACGGGCTTTTTTCTCGCGTTTTTTCTGTGCTCTGCGGCGCTTAAAGAACGTTGATATACGTGCAGCACATTCACCTGCGAGTACTCCACCTGTAATACTCACACGATGATTTAATGCTTCGTGATCGAGTAACTGCAAGACCGAACCAGCCGCCCCAGTTTTATAGTCATACGCGCCAAACACGACTCGGTTAATGCGACTGTGTACGATGGCTCCTGAGCACATTGGACACGGCTCTAGGGTGACGTACAAGGTCGAATTAGAAATACGGTAATTTTCTATGTGCTTTGCCGCTTGGCGAATTGCGACCATCTCTGCATGAGCACTGGGATCATGTTGACTAATCGGGACATTGAAACCTTCGCCAATAATCTTTCCATCGGAAACGACAATAGCACCAACAGGAATTTCACCCATTCGTTCAGCTTGATGAGCGAGCGCAAGGGCATGGCGCATCCAATATTGGTCGGTTTGGTGTAATTGATCATTCATTGGGGAATTTTACTATTTTTTATCTGGCCACCAATAGGTCATCCAAGATAATCGCAACCCAAAACCCGTAAGATACTGAAAATTAAAAGCAAAAAATAATGGCAAGACTATTGCTTTAATTTATTCAATCTATGATTCCAACCGCGACAGTCGGCAATGGCGTCAAAATAGTATATTATTTAAGCATAAGGTAATGAGGAATAAATCATGAATATGACGGCAATCTTTATTGTGGGTATTGTCACTTGGGGTATTGTTTCGATCGTGAAGCTTGGTATGAAGCACTCTGAAAAAAGCGACAAAGTAGACATCGATTCTGACGCTGCGAGAGAAATTGCACAGTTAAGAGAGCGCGTTGAAACACTGGAAAAAATCGTAACCGATGAGAGCTACGATCTTAAAAAGCAGTTTAAAGACTTAGAAAAGGGACGTGTCGCCTGATAAGGTCGCCTGATAAGGTCGCCCAACTAACGCCATAGATATGGTATCGTAAACGTAACATTTAGCGCCAAATTTGACCTACCAATCGTATTAAACGCAAACACGGGGCATCGCTCGGGCCCTGTGTTTGTTTCAGTTTAACCTTAGCCCGCGTTACTGCTTTTATGCTATTTTCTCTGCCGACCTAATCGCCTTCTAACAAGAAACGTTCAGCGCGCTCTACTCGTCTAGGCTTACCCGCTATGACCAGTACATCGCCCGCCAGTATGACCTCATCCTCTGAAGGCGACTCTATTTCATTACCGTCACGTCTCAAACCTTTGACTGACACCCTCATTCGTGAAAGTGATAACTCAGCCAGCGATTTTCCAATACCAAACGCATTTTGGTTGACCATGACCGCATGCATAAACTCTAGCTTGTCTTCTGTACCGTAAGTAATTTCGGTCGTTTCACCAGGATAAAACCCATGCATGTGATCGTATCGACCACGTCGTTCTGCTCGAATCCGTTTTAAAATTCTCGACATAGGCACCCCTGCATAGTGCAGCACCTGTGACACCAGCATGAGACTTCCTTCTTGTTGTTCAGGTACAACTTGAGTTGCCCCTACCTCATAGAGCCTTTCAAGTTCATAGTCTTTTTTCGTTCTCACCATAGTACCTAACTCAGGTGCTATGCGTTGAACGGCATCAATCACTTGAACCGCTTTGTCAGACTGATCAAATGACACGAGGACCAACTTGGCTGACTCCACACCAGCACTCAATAAAATGTCTTTTTGCGTTGCATCACCAAAGATAACAGGCTCACCTGCATTGCGACTTTCTTGCACGCGAATCGGGTCGATATCAATGGCGACAAAGCCAATTCGCTCGATCTTCAACATTCGTGCGACAGATTGACCAACTCGTCCAAATCCACAAATGACGACATGCCCTGACAGCGAACTCGAATCGATGACAGACACTGATTGCTCTTGATTCTTGCGATTCATCAGCCCCTGAGCCATGCCAAGACTGCGATTAATCAACATGGGCGTAAAGGCCATACTAATGATCCCCATACTGACAAGAATCGAAGACTGTGTGGGCGTAATCACGTTATGGCTTGTCGCCATCGAGGCCATAACAAAGCTGAATTCGCCGATTTGGCATAGCTTAATACCAGCCGACCAGGCATCGACACCATTGTCGTGGAACAGTTTTGCAGAAAAACGTACGAGTATTACCTTTACTATCATCAAAAGCGCTACGCCTGGGATGATATAGTGTCCATATGAGAAGAGCACTGATAGCTCTAACTGCATACCGACCGTGATAAAAAACAACCCCATCAGGATATCTCTAAACGGTCGGATATCTGCTTCCAATTGATATTTGTATTGGCTCTCACCCAGCATCATACCGGCCAGAAACGCACCTAACGCCATAGATAGGCCAAATGAGTAAGTCAAACCCGCGGCGAGTAAAGCAACTAAGATAGTTGTCAATACAAATACTTCATCGGTACGCGTACGGGCGACTTCCCGAAATATCCAAGGAAGTAACCACTTGCCCACCGACAATAGAATGGCGACAACGACAATCCCTTTTAACAGCGCGAGCCCTAGAACTAACCCTAGACTGGTATCCGTATCGGCACCTAACAAGGGGATGACAATCAGAAAAGGAACCACCGCGATATCTTGAAACAACAATACGCTTATCGCCAATTGAGTACGCTGGTTATTCAAAATACCCATTTCTGTTACTTGTTTAATAACAATTGCCGTTGAACTTAATGCCACCATACCGCCAATGATAATCGCGGCATGAAATGACACGCCAAACAAGGTTGCAATTCCACAAAAGACTGCCGTGGTCACCAACACTTGGCTAAGCCCTACACCAAACACCAAATTGCGCATTGCCAGTAGCTTTGGCAAAGAAAACTCTAACCCAAGAGAGAACAATAAAAATACGATACCTATTTCAGCGAGTAGATGCATATCCTGGGGATTGGCGTAAAGGGAGGTCACGCTGGGACCTGCTACGACACCGGCGATTAAATAGGCCAACACTGCAGGTAAATGCAGCCGCTTGAATAGCGAAATGCAAAAAACTGCCGTTATCATCAATAAAATAATTTTTACGAAAGTACTGTCGATCAAGTACCTCTCCTCTTAATACCAAGAGAAATCAGGACCTTGCCAGTAAAAACCCCGAAATTCGGGCGCTGGGCACAGTTTTTGCTGACATTAAAGTGCTCAGCCAAACTGCCGATAAAGAGTCATAGTTTTGGCGGAGCGCCGTAATAGACCATGTATCAGTAACAAGGGGCCGATTTTGGATTTCTCTACTACTATCTACGATAGCACATCGCAAGACAACTACTTTACGTCGTCTTACGTCAGCTCGCCACTTACGGCCGAGCAGTCAAATCTATTTTTAAATCAGCTACTTTCTTCAATGGATATCGATGTTCTTGGCAATCTATACGTCAAGCAATTGAAAACGTTTCTGCCCGTCAACTATGTCGACGTACGGCTATTTGACCGAGTAAGACATTTTGCATCGCAAGCCAGCACGAGCCTTGCGTCGTTTTCTTTGCCAATAAAAGACAGAACCGGCACCGAGCACATCGTCTCGTATGGCTTTCCTAAAACGCCAAGTCACGCTCAAAAAGTGCTGTTAAATGAACTACATAAACTGTTCAGCATGCCGCTTGTTAATGCAATCGAATTCGAAAGAATGAAGTTACTTGCCACCAAAGATAGTCTAACCGGCTTAGGTAATCGCAACGGATTCAATGAAACCTTTACTCGGATGATCAGCCGAGCACAGCGATACCATCAAACTTTTGGACTGCTCGTCATCGACTTGGACAACTTCAAACAAGTCAACGATACATTGGGGCATCAAGAAGGAGACCGTGTTCTGGTCGAGGTGTCACATCTAATTGAAACCGCTCTGCGCAGTGACGATCAAGCATTCCGCTTCGGTGGAGACGAGTTTTGTTGCATTTTAGATTGTGTAAAATCCAATGCGCTTCAAACGATAGCCAACCGCCTGCAGCGCAATGTGGCGCAATCACAATTCTTATCGTCTCGTGACATATCGTGCAGTATCGGTGGCGCCGTATACAGCACCAATGAATCTTCCGATTCGCTATTCAAACGTGCCGACAGCGCGTTGTATCAAGTCAAACACAGCGGCAAAAACGCCTACCTAGCCGCGTAACAATCACATTAGGGCGGCAATCAACTGCCGTCCTCTTTCGTAATGACCCAAGCACTCTCACCAACATCAAGCGTATTAGCTATACTTTTGACGCCAGAAGGTAGTGCGATGGCCAATACCTGATCATCTTTGACAATTAAAGGACAATTGGCGCGCTGCCATGGCGCGATACGCCAATGTTTAAACCACTGCTTTAACGGTTTTGACATCTGTTCACCAAACGGCTTTACCTTTGTTGACAAAGGCAGACTCGTTAACTCCACCCCTCTGATAGACGTACTCAACTGATAACCCCAGGCTGATAGTCGCCATTGTGTATCGGTCAGTTGAGTGACTGGATTGGTTGCAAATGTCTCTTTTACCGATGCGTAAAGCCGACCATCGAAACGCCTGATTTGCCAGCCACTAAAACTCAAAACAGGCTGGCTATCCTCTTTCGCTGAAGTTAGGGTTAGGGCTTCATTCAGTTGTGCCTCAGACATCAACGGACTGTTGAGTTGAGTTAACCATCCCCGCAACAATTGCCTCTGCCATCGCGAGTCATACTTCGCTAATTCACTGATCGCTAGCGTCTTGTCGTCTTGCACTATGGTTACAAGTTTCTCGTTTACGACATCACTCAGTAGCGATTCTTGCTGTTCACATAACGCCGCACTTCGGCTAACGGTTTGAGCGAATGATGGCCAGCGCTGATTGAGTAGTGGTAAAATTTGATTGCGCAAAAAGTTTCGGTCAAATGCGTTGTCATTATTTGATTCATCTTCGACCCACTCTAACTGATGACAATCAGCATAAGCTTCAATCTCTTTTCGAGACAACGACAACATGAGCCGAAGTAAGGGTATGCTTCCTCGCATACTCTGCATCTTCATACCAGATAACCCTTTTGGCCCTGCCCCGCGCTTTAACTGTAACAACACCGTTTCCACTTGGTCATCTTGATGATGGCCGAGAAACAAGGCGCCTTGATGTTGCTCACAATACGTAACAAGAGCGTCGTATCGCGCTTCTCTAGCCGCCGCTTCTAGGCTTACACGGGGCCCTTGTAACACCGATACTTTAGCACAATGAAAATGGGCATTAAGATGAGAGGCAATCGCACGACAATGCGTTGCCCAGTGATCTGCATTTGGACTCAATCCATGGTGCACATGGACGGCATGAATAGGTGGTAGTGCCAGCTTTTTTTGTAACAAGCTAAGTGTGTGAAGTAAAACAACTGAGTCGATACCACCGCTGAACGCGACAACGCAGGCAGTTTTTTCAGATAGAGAAGAAGCGTGCGATATCAGGCTATCGCTAATGACATCGATAACCTGATTGGGTTTAGAGTTTATCTCGCCAGCCACGTCAGTCTCTTGTCGCGCTGGCGAGAGGGAAATTAACAGTAACCAAACGACATGAGACGCTCATAGCGCTCAGCCATTAAGGTTTCAACAGGCAACGATTTAAGTTGAGCCAGTTGTTGTTTGATTGTCGCCTTGAGGTTGGCTGCCATACCATCATGGTCGCGATGCGCACCGCCAAGTGGTTCATCAACAATCGTATTGATCAGGCCCAAATCCTTAATTTGTGATGCTGATACCCCCATTGCCTCTGCAGCCAATGGTGCTTTTTCAGCACTCTTCCACAGGATAGATGCACAGCCTTCTGGGGAGATCACCGAGTAGGTGCTGTATTGCAACATGTTAACTCTATCACCAACACCAATTGCCAGCGCGCCACCCGAACCACCTTCTCCGATAACGGTGCAGATGACAGGTACTTTTAGCTCTGCCATTTCTTTCAAGTTGCGTGCAATGGCTTCACTTTGACCCCGTTCTTCAGCACCAACACCAGGATAAGCCCCCGGCGTGTCGATCAAGGTTACAACGGGTAAATTGAATCGTTCTGCCATTTTCATCAAACGCAATGCTTTGCGATAGCCTTCAGGTTTTGGCATTCCAAAGTTGCGTTTGATTTTCTCATTTGTATCACGGCCTTTTTGATGACCGATAAGCATAATGGGTTGACCGTCGATTTTAGCGAGTCCACCAACAATCGCCTTGTCATCAGCATAAGCTCTGTCACCAGCAAGCTCGTCAAACTCATCAAAAATACGCGTTACGTAATCTAACGTGTAAGGGCGCATCGGATGGCGGGCTATTTGCGATACCTGCCATGCACCTAAGTCGGCAAATATCTTTTTAGTGAGTTCAGCACTTTTTGTTCGAAGGCGGGTAATTTCTTCTTCAATACCCACATCAAATTCGCCACCTTGATTCACCAACCTAAGCTCTTCGATTTTTGCTTCTAATTCGGCAATAGGTTGCTCAAAGTCCAAAAACTGTATATTCATTTCCTGTCCTATCTGTACTGCTACAGCCCAGTTTTAGTGAAAGCAAAGATTAACGCTTTGCTCCCCTAGATTTTGTTTCAATTCGTGCAACAACTGATCTTGAGGTGTGACGTACCATTTGGCGCCACACGCTAATACTGCTTCAGCGTCAGGATGCACAACGTGAAGTTGCACTGGACAACTTCCGCCTGTAAAGGGCTGCATTATTGACTGTAATGATGCGATCGTCTTATCTGAAAAATTCGTCGTGTTAAGGTTCAGTGCAAGCGCTTTGGCATTTTTTTCTCTTGCTTGTACGATATCCATCACATCTCGGGCGGTGATTGTATTGCCGCCAGAGAAATCATCAAAGCTGACCTGTCCCTTTATAAGTAAAATTCGGTCTGTTTCCAAGACACTTTCAAACTCTTCGTACAAATCGGGGAAGAATCTGACGTCCATTCTGGCACTTTTATCATCTAGGGTGACAATCGCCCATCGACGCCCCTTTTTATTGGTCATAACCCGAACACCCAACACCAAACCCGCGGCGGTTGCCATTACGTCTTTACCTGTGGGTTTTAAGTCCACCAATCTGCCATCCGAGTAATGTCGCAGTTCACTCGCATACTGATTGATGGGATGCCCTGTTAAATACAAGCCAAGGGTATCTTTTTCACCATCTAGCCATACTTTCTCTGGCCAATGTGGAACATCCGCAAACGCTTGCTTGACGTCTTCAGGTTCGGTCGTGAGTAGACCAAACATGTCGGACTGCCCAAATGATTCAGCTTTTGCATGTTGGTCAGCCGCAGCGATAGCCTCAGGAAGTGACGCCATAATCGCTGCGCGGTGCGGACCTAAATTATCCATCGCACCCGATAATACTAGCTTTTCAAGCACGCGTTTATTCACGCGTTTAATATCGACCTTGGCACAAAAATCAAATAAGTCAGAAAACTGCCCTTGATTTTCCCGAGCTTCAATTATGGCTTCAATGGGTCCTTCACCCACCCCTTTAATAGCGCCAATACCGTATACGATACGACCTTCACTATCGACCGTAAACTTATACTTACCGGTATTGAGGTCAGGTGGTAGAATTTCAAGCCCCATACGATTGCATTCATCAACAAGCGTGACGATTTTATCGGTATTATCCATATCAGCCGACATAACCGCTGCCATGAACTCAGCAGGATAATGAACTTTCAGCCATAGCGTCTGGTAAGAAACAAGTGCATAGGCTGCCGAATGCGATTTGTTAAATCCATAACCAGCAAACTTTTCTACCAAGTCGAATATTCTCATGGCCAATTCAGGGTCGATATTATTACCCTTGGACCCGTCTTCGAACACAGCTCGCTGTTTCGCCATTTCTTCAGGCTTCTTTTTACCCATCGCTCGACGAAGCAAATCAGCGCCACCTAATGAATAGCCAGCCATCTCCTGAGCGATCTGCATAACCTGTTCTTGGTACAAGATAATACCGTAGGTGGGCTCAAGAATTTCCTTCAGGCACTCGTGTTGATATTCAGCATCGGGATAAGAGATTTCTTCTCGTCCATGCTTACGATCAATAAAGTTGTCAACCATGCCAGATTGCAGTGGCCCGGGTCGGAACAGGGCCACCAGAGCGATAATATCTTCAAAACAGTCTGGTTTTAGACGTTTGATAAGTTCCTTCATACCGCGGGATTCTAGCTGGAATACGGCGGTAGTCTCGGCAGCTTGCAATGACCGGAAACTGGCTTTATCTTCGAGCGGAATCGCGCTGATATCAACATCGACGCCCCGTCCCTCGGCGATCATATCAATAGCCCATTGGATAATCGTTAGTGTTCTCAAGCCCAAAAAGTCAAACTTAACGAGGCCCGCAGTTTCGACATCGTTTTTATCAAACTGTGTAACCGGATTGTTCCCTTCATCGTCGGTGTACAAGGGCGAAAAGTCGGTAATCGTGGTTGGCGCAATAACGACACCACCCGCGTGTTTCCCCGCGTTACGAGTGACACCTTCTAATACCCGAGCCATATCGATGAGGTCTTTTACTTCTTCATCTTGGTCGTATAACTCAGGTAGTCGCGGCTCAGCATCAAAGGCTTTCGCCAATGTCATGCCAGGATCAGGTGGAATAAGCTTGGAGATTCGGTCGACAAAGCCATAAGGATGCCCCAGTACACGACCCACGTCTCGCACAACAGCTTTCGCCGCCATCGTACCAAACGTAATAATCTGTGATACCGCTTGTCTGCCGTATAATTCGGCGACATGATCAATAACTTCATCTCGACGATCCATACAAAAGTCGACGTCGAAATCGGGCATTGATACACGTTCTGGGTTCAAGAATCGTTCGAATAGTAAATCAAACTCAAGCGGGTCAAGGTCGGTAATTTTAAGGGCATAGGCCACAAGAGAACCCGCGCCCGATCCCCTGCCCGGACCGACGGGTATACCGTTGTCTTTACTCCACTGGATAAACTCCATTACGATCAAGAAGTATCCGGGAAACCCCATTTGATTAATAACGCCTAATTCTATATCTAGTCGTTCGTCGTATTCAGGTCGTTTTTCCGCACGCTCAGCTTCATCTGGAAACAGAAATTCGAGACGCTCTTCTAAGCCTTCCTGAGACACCTTGACCAAGAAGTCTTCTGTAGTCATGCCTCCAGTGGGAAATTGAGGTAAGAAATATTCGCCTAGCCGAACAGTCACGCTACAACGCTTTGCAATCTCAACCGTATTTTCTATGGCCTCGGGGATATCACTGAATAGTTCAATCATTTCATCCGCTGAGCGCAAGTATTGCTGCTCTGAATAGCGCTTTGGTCGGCGAGAGTCATCTAACGTATAGCCGTCATGGATACAAACTCGGATCTCATGAGGCTCGAAGCCTTCTTTGTTGATAAAGCACACTTCATTGGTTGCAACAACCGGCAAGCCACGTTCTTCCGCTAGCGCAACCGCTCTGTGGATATAGTCTTCTTCACCTGCACGGCCAGTGCGCGTGAGTTCCAAATAGTAACGGTCTGCAAAATGCGTTTGATAGAAATTCAGAGCATTTTCTATCAACAGGGTATTGTTCTTGGTTAACCCTATTCCCAAGTCGCCATGTAGGCCACCACTGAGGATAATGACCCCCTCTGCATGCTCGGCCAACCACGCCTGATCAATCACTGGTCGGTGACAAACAAAGCCCCTTAAAAACGCCTTGGATATCAGAAGGGTAATATTCTTATACCCTTCGTTATTTGACGCTAATAACGTCAGCCGAAACGGCTCTTCGTTAATATCGTCACTTTGCACCCAAAAGTCGGTGCCAATAATTGGCTTTAATCCACGTGAGTGGCTTTCGGAATAAAACTTGACCAGACCGCACATATTCATTTGGTCTGTGATTGCCACCGCAGGCATATCAAGTTCAACAATTTTATCGAGGATTGGTTTGACCTTGTTAAGGCCATCCATCATAGAGAAGTCGCTGTGAACACGTAAGTGAATAAACGACGAAGACATAGGCAGTACTACCCTTTTGATTGTTCTGCCAATACGGCTTGTACAGGTTTAAAACTGGTACGATAACACGGAATGACGCCGTGTTCAGCTAGTGCTTCAAAATGTGCTTTGGTCGGGTATCCTTTGTGTTTGGCAAAGCCATACTGAGGAAAAGCAGCATCCAACTCGACCATGTCTTGGTCGCGGGCGACCTTGGCAATGATTGAAGCCGCTGAAATTTCAGCGTGTTTGCTATCTCCTTTGACAACGGCTTCGCTTGCATACGTCCACGCCGGCAAACGATTTCCATCAACATAAACAAAATCAGGCGGCACACTCAACCTGTCGACTGCGCGTTTCATCGCTAGCATGGTGGCATGTAAAATATTGATCTCGTCAATTTCTTGCGGTGTGGCGCGGCCAATTGACCAAGCAATCGCTTTTTGTCTGATTTCTTCGTTCAACAAGTTGCGCTTTTTCTCTGACAGTTTTTTAGAATCAGCGAGTCCTTCTATAGGATTTTTAGGGTCAAGAATAACGGCTGCAGTAACCACATCCCCCACCAGTGGACCACGACCAACCT
>CAWUJV010000009.1:0-73591 GCA_963922845.1 uncultured Alteromonas sp. | reverse complement strand
GATATTAACAATGCCTTAACAAATTAATCAAGACAAAATGTAAGCGGTTACATTTAATATTTATATTGGTGTTGATAATAGTGATGAGTTATGGTGCATGAAAACAAACATCGTCACCTTAATCACACAATATGGCGCGTACAAGGAGCAGTTGATGCAAATAAACGCAACGTTAGTCGGTCAAATTTTCGCGATTTGGATTGTTTTAACCACACTTGGGCTAATTGTGATGAAAATCAAAGGAAGACACATTCCCGCCTATCGAATTTATGCAAGTTTCTTAATTGGGTTCATGCCCATCATCCACGTTTTTTACTTAATTCACGTTGTTCGCCGCTCCAACGACTGACCCCTGTTATTCACTCGCTAGTGTTGGCGATCTCACTCTAATCTGAGTTGATCGCTTCATAGTTCATTTGCTAAGTCCTTGTTTACGAAGTCGTCATTACACGCCATTACGCAACGTAACAATCCTTTACCCAAATTTCACTTTGACCTCTATAGACTACGCGGCTTTGGAAGAGCTGCTGCGATAGATGTGTTTCCGGTATTGCTCAATTCTAATTTTAACTTAGTTTTTGAGAGGATTTGATGATGAAAAAACACCCCATTGCAAGTGCATTGATTTTGGTTATATCGGTTGTGGGCTTAAGTGCCTGCGGCTCAAACAAGAAGCGCACGCCAACCCCAACGCCAGCACCGGCTCCGGCACCTACTCCCACACCGCAGCCTGTAGAAACGGATTATCAAGTCATGTTGGATAACGCAGTCGGTGATGCACTGCCCGCTGTTGCGGTATCTATATCTGGTCCTGAAATAGATTTTGTTGGGGCCGCCGGTCTTGCCGACATTGAGACACAATCCCCGATGCAAACGTATTCGCTAATGCCTGCTGGCAGTGCTGGGAAAAAAGCAACGGCCTTATTGGTCGCTACACTGCACAATGAGGGGCTGATTGATATTGATAACCTGATTTCAACATGGTTGCCACAATCACTGCTTAGCCAAATACCGCATAGTGATGCCATGACATTGCGTCAGTTAATGAACCACACCGCAGGAGTACATGACTATTTGGACGACGACACTGCCGGTGAGTGGTTTGAATCGGGTATAGCCAATATTAGTGAACTAAAAACCGACATCGATGCGCTACAATTTATCTTGAATAAACCCGCTTATTTTGAACCTGGTCAAGGCTATCAATATTCCAATACTGGATACTTGCTTGCAGGTTTAATTATGGACGAAGTACTTGGCGAGCATCATCACAGTGCCCTTCGCACGAGAATTCTGAACGAGCTGGGTATGAACACGAGCTATTATAACGGCATAGAAAAAGACTTAGGTGATATCATCTCTGGCTACACATTATTTGATGATGACATTGAAAATACCCGAGAGTTTTATGACAACGTCGGCGTTGCTGACGCCCCACTAGCTAGCACGGTGTCGGAATTAACGACATTAATGGAAGCCATCGTATCAGACGATTCTCCTCTAGATGATGCCGTCAGAGAAATGATAGTAGGCCAAGATGCGTGGATTGATACCAATTTAGCCAATCCGCAGTTTGCGCAATACAGTATGGGCATGTTCAGAGGCAATATCGGTGGTTTTGATGTCTATCATCACGGTGGAGATGAAGCGGGATACAAAACCGAGCAACTCTACTTTGTTGAGCTAGATACGACGGTAACCTTGTTTGCCAACTGTAACGGTTATGATGAGTGCAGAAATTCTGTGAACGCACTTATGGCTAGCATACTTACTGAGGTCACCCAACAAAACTAACAAAAAGGGCCTCGTTGAGGCCGACTCCCTTTATTAATCGCTTATAAAATAGCGCAGTAGATCGCTTCGACCTGCGCTTTATTTATCTCTCTTGGATTGTTCTGCAACAACCGCGTTTGCTTCATCGCGTCGCTGGCGAGCAAATCGATATCACCTTCACTTATCCCGTAATTGCTTAATTGACGTGGTACATTAAGCGCATTCATCAAGTCATCCAAATACGCGATCAGTGTCAGTGCTTTGTCTGCATCAGTTTGACCAGCGCGGGTCAGTCCAATCACATCAGCCAGTTGAGCGTACTCGCTTTGTGCATTGGGCAAGTTAAACCGCATGACTTCAACCAATACCAAGGCGTTGCTATTGCCATGCGACACATGAAAATGGCCCCCTAATGGATAAGCCAGAGCGTGCACTGCACCAACAGGTGCGTTAGCGAAAGCTTGGCCTGCTAGCATAGCACCGGTCAACATTTGTAGTCGCTGTTCTGCGCTGTGTTCACCACTGCATACCGCCTTGATATTACCACTAAGTAACTGCATCGCTTGTCGCGCCGCGAAATCTGACATCGGGTTTTTCTTTATCGCTGACGTATACGCTTCAATAGCATGTACCATCGCATCTATGCCTGTCGCCGCAGCAATATGGCTTGGGATAGTACGAGTAAGTTGCGGGTCAAGCACCACAATGTCGGCCAACAAATGCGCCGACACACAAGCGTTCTTGGTCGTTTCACCTGTGGTGATAATCGCCACGGTTGTCACTTCTGAACCCGTACCTGCGGTAGTGGGTATTTGAATAAGTGGCAGCCTCGGCCCTTTTGCATTGTTAACGCCGTATGCATCGGGCAATACATCACAGCTAGTGGGGCTTGCTAATAACGCGACCATCTTAGCAACATCCATTGAGCTGCCACCACCCAATCCAATCACGCCACTGACGTTTGCCTGTCGTGCCGCGTTGACCGCATTCACTACGACTTTTTCGCTGGGATCAGCCTCTACGTCACTAAAAAGCAGCACTCGATAACCGCTCGCTTCCAAGGCAGCCGTCACCTTGCAATGCAATTGCAAGTTCACGATACCAGGGTCCGTGACAACGATAAGTGAGGCTGAGTCACTCAAACCCAAGTCGCCACAACACGAGGCGATAGTTTCGCTTTTGCCCTCACCCGCAATCACGCGGTTAACGCACAGGTAATCGAAATGTTCAGTATAGGATAGGGTCACAACAATCCCTTATGTACGGTCTCGTTTCGTTAATCCCAAGTGTTGCCTCAACATCGAGTTTTTTCCAATCACTCTCACCTATCTGTGCCAATAATCACCTGTTTATATACGGCTAAAAAATTGACAAGGTCTCGCAAAAAGCCTTTAATCAGGGGCAATGGAAGCGAAACACTACATTAAGGAAAATTCATGAAAAAACTGCCACTACTAGTTGCAATTGCTAGCGCCTTTGCGATGGCAGCGTCAGCGCAAGAAGGCAAGTTCCCCTGTGACGAGAAGCTCGAAGTCGAAAAAGCGAAGACCGAACAAGGCGAAGTAAAAAGCCTTGGTGCCTACACCCCTGCTGAACCAATAAAAAGAGTCAACCCTAGCTACCCTAAAACCGCTGCCATAAACGGATATGAAGGATGGGCTAAAGTGTCTTACATTGTTGATGAGCAAGGCAACGTCGTCGACCCAGTAGTGGAATCATTCGGCGGCCACAAAGGGTTCAAAAGAAGTACCATAAATGCCGTTAAAAAATGGAAATTCACGCCAGCAATGAAAGATGGCAAACCTACCCAGAGTTGCCACAACGAAGTACATATGAGCTTCTTGCTAGAAGATCATTTAGGCGCGCGTGCCAGTTTTATTAAACGTTACCGAAAGGTGCAGGAAGCAATTAACGCCAACGACTTGAACGCCGCCGAAAAGTTGATCAAAGAATTGCACGGCAGTAAGCAAAAAAATCGATATGAAAATGCGTTCAAATGGAGTTTGGACGCTAACTTGGCCAGACTCAAAGGCGATGATCAACGTGAGCTAAACAGCTTAATTCAACTGGTCAGCAGCGCAGTGACCTTTTCTAGCCAGAGCAACGTCTTTAACGACGATTACATGGCCTACATTTATCAACGCCTGTTTATTCTCAATACCAATGCAGGCTTCTTCGCCTATGCGTTAGACCAAGCTGAAAAACTAGAGGCGTTCGAAGGACAAGAGGCGCGTTATCAGCAAATTTTGCCAATGGTCGAAAAGCTTAATGCCACCATTGCATCAGGCGACAACATTTTTGTGGCAATGAACATAGACGAACAAGGTAAACAAGCACACCGCTTGGTTCGCAGTAAATTTGCTTTCTCTGACATCAAGGGTGATATCGATACGGTCGAAGTCCGTTGCGATACCCACAGAGAAGTATTTACTGTCGCTGAGGACAACATCTGGAATATTCCAGAGTCTTGGGGCGAGTGTCGCCTTATGGTTGAAGGCGACGAGGGCACGACGTTTAACTTAGTTGAAGTTGGCAGTGTATAAACGCTGCCTATAGAAAAGGTTGGATTTGATGATACGTTATTTCAGTTATTCACTACTCACCCCATTATTCATAGCGGCTCATGGTGCAAATGCGCAAGAGGTGAAGAGTATAAGCGCCTATACTCCCGCCATTTCTATTGCTAAACCCGCCGCAGACTATCCGCTAGAAGCAGCGCGTATGGGCAAAGAAGGCTGGGTTAGAATGAGCTATGTCATCGACACTGAGGGCAATGTTATTGACCCCATCATTTTAGATTTTGACGGGCACCGCGCTTTTAAACGCAGCGCCCTCAAAGCGGTCAAAAACTGGAAGTTTGAGCCGGCGATGAAAAATGGTCAGCCAACACAGAGTTGTGATAACGGTGTAGAGATGCATTTCTACCTTGAGGACAACAATGGTGCACGAGGTAGCTTTGTCGATCGCTATCGCAAGGCCGTCGAATTGATAAAAGACAAAAACATCGAACAAGCCACTGAAATCGTCAACAAATTGCATGAATACGATGATATGAGCCACTATGAATTGGCCTATTTATGGAATGTAGATGCAGAGCTTGCAAGGCAAATGGGCGACGATGCGAGAGAACTGAAAAGTTTGAAGTACATGCTGTCTAGCGGTCATACTCACGAGCACGACAACGCCTTATTCGGTGATGATTATTATGCTTTTGTTTATCAGCGCATGTTCTTTTTGTACGCCAATAAAGGGGAATACGCGAACGCACTGGCACAGTCCGATCGCCTCGCCTCTATGACATCGCAAAGTAAGAGTTACCAAGCCATTGAAGATACGCTTAATACCATTAAAAGTATCATCGATTCAGATGACCACATCTTTGTTCAACAAAAAATTTCGAGTAGCGGCTACAAATCGCACAAACTAACACGAGACCAATTCGCGTTCACCGACATCAATGGTGCGTTAGAAACTGTCGAAGTGCGCTGTGACACGCATCGTGAGACCTTCACTGTCGCGGAGGGGAGTATTTGGAAAGTGCCGGATAAGTGGGGCCAATGCTATGTATTGGTCGAGGGGGAAGAAGGCGCACACTATAACCTAGTTGAAGTAGGTAAAATTTAGCCCACTCTCTTATAAAGCCGGCCAATCGTATCGCCGGCTTTTTTTATTGCCTGGCCATATTGGCCTTCTCAGTTCGATTGTTACTTAAGATTTGATTGTGATGAGCTCGCTGTGTAGCGCCGTTATCAAATCGTTCTGGTCTTTTGCAATCGTCTTCGCATTACAATGATTAGCCCCATCAACATTATTGCCAGTGTCGACGGACTCGAAACCGACTGTTGTACAAAATCGACATTCCATGTGAACGAATGAGTCAAAGCTGATGCTGGTGTATTGGCACTCAAGAAAAAGTCGGCTGACAAATCAATTTGACCTGTATTTGACCAATCGATATCAGGCTGTCTGTTGTCATTAAACGCACTACTTACCGCATCGTCAAACCATACGTTAGACACCTCTGCATCTATGTTTGTAATAGAAAGGCGCTTGAATATTCCTGTGAAATTACCTGCTGTTTGCGGTTTCGTCAGTGTCAGGGTGAAACTGTTCGCTGTAAAATCCAATTCGAACAACATTTTAAAGAGGTTTTGCTCAGCAAACTCAACGCCATCGCCAACAACAGCGGAGTCGTTAATCAAGCTTGTAACAAAAACTTCGTCATAACGCACCGTAATCTCATCTCCGATGAACGTAGCGTTTGCAGTCGTTGCACATACGAGTAGTAGAATCGAAATCAGTCGTTTGCTAAGCGTTTTTTTCATTGTTAATCCATAAATTAATGATTTATGTGAAATTTAACAAATGAATGTGCAACGATTATGGAGGCCACCCGCGTGCCGTCAAAGCCGATTGACTATCTTGCTCGCTCTTGTCTAGCCACAACTATCAATAGGGTCGACTAAGCCCGAGCGGCGCAGCGATTCTTGCTCTTGTCGTTGGCTAACTTTGGTTTTTATCGCGTCTTTGTAAGGCGAATCTGCGATAAATGCTTCTGCTTGTTCAGGTTGGCTATCGAGAAGTTGTTGATACACCCTAAGGCTAACACTGCGCTGCAAGGACTCATTCTGCAATGTGGGCAACATATCAATCACAAAATCGGTGTCGTCGTATATCGCCATCGACAGCAGGCTTGCTTTGTGTTCTTGAGAAAACCCTTCTTGTCGCTCGTACCAAGCGACCGCGGCTCTTGGATCTGTAGCGACCCAAGCATCACTGATTTGTGCACTGAACGACAATCGGTTTTCGGTATTGGCATGACTTATGAGCCACTCAGCAGCCTCATTCGGGTTGATAGCCTCGTTGAATCTGAGCATATGGTTTGACAACATACGAACAGAAAACTCGTCAACCGTATCTAAAGAACCGGCAGGCACTTGGGATATCAATGAGTTAGCCGATTGCCGCGCCCACGACGTAAGCACAGAATTAAGCACACGCGTTTCCTCTTCAGCTAATTGCAATGAGTAGTAGACATCAGCAAATTCAACGCCTGATTCAAGTTGGGCCAAATAGCTAGTCACAGCCGATTCCTTCGCAATCGCATCGGATTCTTGGGATTCAGACATGCGAGAGAGGTAATTAATTAACTTAGCCGTGTCTCGCTCTGATGCTATTTTAGAAAAAATGGCGTTGAATGTCCGTGATTTACGATAGCCCCGCTCTTCTCCTTCCTCGATACTCAATAATTCATTAAATGCCCTATCTGGATCAGTCTGCGCCCAAACTGAGAGTACGCCCATCGCCAAGTCTTTGCCGGCTTTTTCATTGCTGTGACTTAACATGGCTTCATACGCCATCTGGGGGTTTGTCTTTGCCAATGACGTTACCACGAGCGCAGATTGCATATCATCTTTAAAACCTTGTGTGAGTGTTATATCGATGAGATCAAGCTTTTGTTGATCACTCAGTCCCTCTATCTGTACATACGCATCAATCAAAGGCCCCAGATCTCCGCCCATCAATTTGTCCATATTGTCATGCAAGGTGACGAGGGCGTCTTGTGCACTCGCCACAGTGGTTGCCGGAGGGGCTAGCAATGCATTTTCCCCCTGACATTGCTGACTAGCTTGAATCCGAGCGGGTATTGCGGAAGTGGCGACGACAAGGTCGTCAGCGGCTGTATCTGACTTATCGATTGATTGCGTCAATACCGGAGACGCACCCAGGGGCAGTTTTTCTGGGACATGCGGAATAAGATAGCGACCAATCATTAGGCCAACAACACAAGCGAGGAGCATGGCTAGACTTAATTTCATCGTTAACGTTCCCTGTAACATGAGCGCAAGAGCGAGTCACAATAATGCCAAAATCTGTTGGCGTCGAGAACATGAAATTGTCTTAATTTGACATTTGTTTGATTTAGATACCAAACGCGAGCACTTCAGCTAACTTGTCGTTTTTATCGATTCTTGCAGACAAACGGCTATAGTGCATGTCACTTGGCTCATTGGGGTTACCCGGTATCGTATAAATAGCATCGAGAAAGTAGATAAAACCACTTCGCACATCTTCATCGATTGTAAAATCAGAAAGGCGTTCTAAGCACAACCTAAATTCCGACATCGAAGTAGCGTTAAGCACTAAGCCATCGATGCCGTAGCAGGCATTGCCTAACGTTATGACCTTGCGATTTTTTAAAATCCCTTCAAGCCCTACCGTTGAATTGAGCGTGATCAGCGCCTCTGCCTTACCAATGAGGGTATCGGTTGTAGATTGATTGCAAAACATTATACGTTCATTTTTGTGATGAAGGTGATCGTATCGCTGGTTTTCAGAGGGGTGTTCTTTAATGATGATACATACATCGTCATCAATAAATGGTAAAGCGTCTTCTAAAACGCGATAAAAGTCGACCATCGACGTAATCCAAGGTGAATTTCGAACCACCTGGCTATCTGTTTCAACTTGAAAGGGAACAAAAATATAGCGCTTCGGCAGCCGACTCTCGCAAATACCCTGACCTTTTTTAGTTTTACTTTGGCGCTGAACCAATTGTTGTTCCACTGCGTTTTGTGTTGAAAATTGACGATAAAACGCAGGGCTGTTGGGTAGCGAGTTTTCACAATTCACGCCTCGCCAATCACATGTAACGGAATTAGGTAACAACCCGTTTTCAAAATACACAACAGGAATATTGACCAGTTTGGCCGCAACGACGACGGCGCTACTTGGCATTTTTTGTCCGTTCCACACGCCGATGTATTGTGGTTTGAGATTGGCGATAACACCATACATCAATACCGTTTTTGCCTTAACGATTGAGCGCGTTAGTCTTTCTAATACCCCGTAGAAAAACGAACCTTGTTTTATCCCGTGTTTCTTTGCTTTTTTCTTAACATGTTGCGCTACACACTCATCTAAAAGCGATGTATCTACATCAGGCCAATATCTGAGTAGCGTCAGATTCCAGACTAATGTATTGAGATTAATTATCTTTACTGTCTTGTCGGAAAAAGAAGCGAAGCGATTAAAATAACGTAAGTGGGAACGCCCGCGGGCACACAATACAAGGTCGGTCTTTGAGGACGTTTTATTCTTCATCGCTCTAGTTTTGTTTTTGGTTTTTGATGACCTTTAATCTTGGAAGTGGTTTATGTAAATATGATTGCGGTTGTATGAAGAGCTTATGACAACGACCTGAGGTTTTGTGCTGATCCAGCTTGTGGTTTGCGATACACTTACGCCCTGTTTAAATGTTGAAAATGAAACGACGCATTGCTGTTTTCAGAAATTAATACCCGACTCAATATTCCGACGCAGTCCGTGTTTATAGACAGCGTGGAGCATAAGATCCGCCCTAAGACGTTTCAATTGTTGTTAACACTGATAAACGCAAACGGCGAACTAGTCAGCAAAGATACTCTGTTGAAAACGGTATGGGATGACGTCATTGTCGATGAGCAAGTCATCTTTCAATCGGTCAAAGAACTTCGCAAATTGTTCCCAGGGCAAACCGTTATTAAAACAGTGCCCAGAAAAGGCTACGCTTGGCTGCCAAAAGAGACGTTAGTTCCAACCGAGAATCAATCCAACGCCACATCGACACCTAAATATGTGTTACCCATCGCCTTGCTCTGTCTATGTGTTTTGTTTGTCGTCGGTTGGATTAGTGTTACGAAACCAGCGAGCAAAGACATCGTAAGCGGCTCTGTGGTGGTACTTCCCGTCTATTCAACTATTCAGACTAACGATCATGACTGGGTCCGCTACGGTATTATGGATCAAGTCATTTCTCGTCTGTCATCCTCTGAAAACGCTGGAGTTCTTCAAACCGACTACGTTTTGGATGTAATAAACCGAGCGAAGTTGTCACAGGAAGACCTAATCGGCGGCAACATTGGCGCCATTTTCGATGTATCGGGAGCAGAGCTCATTCTGGCAATGCAATTGACCGGTTCACCAAAGGATTATCAGATCATTTACACCCTTTATCAGCGGGATCAACTAGAAAAAGGCGTCGTGCTGAGCAGTTCTGTAAAAGATGCCGCGGATGACATTGCAGTCATCGTGGGTAAACGCATTACACCAGACTATCACTTGCCAAACGAGGTGTACTCCTCATCCTTTGCTGAACGGCTAACAGCCGAGGCGGTAGAGGCAAAAAGTAAAGGCGACAGAGAGGGGGCATTAAAGATTCTACATGCCGCATTGGTGGCCTCCCCTCAAGATTTAGTCGCCACACGCCTACTTGTGCAAACACTTGTAGAAACGGGCGCACCTCATCAATCGATTGTTGATATCGCAAGCCCTGCGTTGGCACTAGCCAAAACACAGCAAAGTGATATCAACCTAATTAGAATTGGATTTTGGTATGGTCTTAGCGAAGCATTGCGAGGAGATAAAACAAAAGGTCTCGCGCTCTTGGATGAGGCAGAACGTATCGCAGATAGGAACAATGACTGGCTTTATCTCGCTTACATTGAAGAGATCAGAGGGCAAATCAGCCAAAGTGACCAACGCTACTCTCAGGCACAACGTCACTATCAACAAGCCATGTCTTATCATGGGATTTTGCATTGTCCACTTGGGCAATCCAATACATTAATGCATCTATCGCGTTTAGCAAATGACCAAAACAATCATCAGCTTGCGTTAGAGAATGCACAACAAGCACTGGCTATCATCGAGTCGAGAAACCTTACTTCAAAACAACCTGCTGCGGAGCAATGGCTCCGTTCTCTTACTCACTAGCCACGTCATCATAAAGTCTTCACGACTTATCAATTTAGCGGTGTCGACACTAACTCAAATTCGCTTGAAATGAGCAAAAGGCGCACTGCGGGTTCGACACGCGCTGCACTATTTCAGATTTTTTCAGCGAATTTAAGTTCGTTTGAAGCGGCGGTTAGCGCACATTTATCCTCGTTATTTCACAATGAGGATTTACTATGTATTACCGCCTACGCGCGTTTATTGTCATGCTGGCCACACTCTTAGTTTTATCTGGTTGCGCCGCATTTGACGCCTATCAACTGCTTTACGGCAATAAAAACGCGTCTCATCAATGGCTAGACCATAAAAATACCACCCGCCTTCCATTTGAAATGTTAAATCAACAGATTATTGTGTCAGCAACCGTTAAAGGTGTTGGCAATGTCCGTCTTATCGTCGACAGCGGTGCAGCAGCAACCGTATTTTTTGAAACCGAACAAACGGCGCATTTACGTCAACGACTAGGACGGCAATTCAGTGCAATCGGAATGGGAGATGAAGAGCAAACCACCGTCTATTTTGTGAATGATATCGACATATCATTGGGTGATGTGACCCTTTCAGGGCTGACTACCCTCTTTATCAAATCTCAAGATAATCCATTTTTCGCTTCCAGTGATGCGACTTACATTGATGGCATCATTGGCGCCGACTTATTTACGCACTTTACCACCCATATCGACTTTGATTTGTTAACGATTACACTCTTCGAGAACGAGACTCAAGATTCGCTGGGGCTAACACCCATTCCCATACAAATTACTAATAATTTGCCATATATCGATATACAAGTGGCAGATGCACGCCAAACAGCAACAGTACCCGTTTTAATCGATACTGGTGGTGTCGGCGGCTTGCTATTAGCAGATCACCACAACCGTGTTCTTGGCACCACTCTTTACGAATCCAATGCTTTAGGATTAAGTGGTGAAACTCTCGTTACCGTCAGTCGTCTTGAATCATTAGCGATTGGACCTCATGCTATTCCCTATCCCATTGCGGCTTTATCGCGAAACACATCTAGCGAAAATAAAAATAACCTTATTGGTACCAGTATTGTTCGCCGATTTAATTGGGTTTTCGATTTTCAAAGCAAGCAGGTCTATATTTCACCCAATCAGTATTTTAATGACGAAGATTACGTTAATGAATTTGGCGCAACTTTGCTGCCCCACAAACAAGGTGCAAGTGTTGTGATGGTCAGACCCAATACCCCGGCGATGCAACTAGGTCTTCAACGATTTGATGTCATCACATCGATAAACGATATCGGTATCTCAATCGACACATTTGACCAAAGGTATGAACAAATTGCCAAGTTACAAGCAATAAACGGTATCTGCTTTGTACGAGCTCATACCGAGACTTGCACTACGTTTTGAAATCGACTTGTTAAATCGGTGCATTTCAGAAAATTTCAGCACGCTTCAGTGTAGTTTCAAGCCGTCAAACGGCATGGTCAGTGAGCGAGTCGAGATTGACACGCGGTAAAGCGGTTGTGCTCAACTGATTAACAATTGGAGAATCTATGAATATTCGAAGAATACTATTTATTGCTGCGGTATGTACGGGGCTATCTTTTCCTCTATCGGCTGAAGACCTTGATGAAAGTGGCGATATCAGCGCCATCATTACGCTGTTTAAAAATGCGATAGAGCAAAAAGATAAAGACGGCTTTCTGTCTCTTTTCGCCACTGGCGATGTCAGTTGGTACGGTGTGATATCCAAGGAAACCATCGAGGCATTAGTGGCTAAAGATCCTCGCTTTGCAAAGCAGCCCAAGGTGGTACCCGGTACCCCCACCGAGTTTATTGACAGTATTGTTAACCGCCAGGTGCCAACAAGAGAAACCACAGAAAATGTTGAGATTACGCAAGACAATGATGTGGCGAGTGTGACCTTTGATTATCAACTCTATGAAGACAATCGCTTGCGAAACTATGGTAAAGAAAATTGGCAGCTCATTAACACCCCTGATGGATGGAAAATCAACGCGGTTAACTTCTCAATGACAATGAACCCCGACGTACTAAAAGCACAATAAAAAGCAAAAAAAAGGCCACCAAACGGTGGCCTTTTCACTTCAACATGGCGCTTTTAATTAGAAGCGTTTCTTAATCGTCACGCCGTAAGTTGCTGGTTCAGCAACATATCCGTTCAACTTACCTTCTTGAATTGGCGTATTGAAGATAGTTCTGTTGACGTATTCTTCATCTGTCACGTTACGCCCCCAGAAGATCACATCCATATCGTAATCTAGGAAGTTCATGAACAAGCGAAGGTTTAGCAAGTTGTATGAATCTTGTACCGCAAATGGGTCACTACTACCATCTAGGATAATGTCACTGGTGTAGCTGTATTCTGCTTGCAAGTACGTATAAATGCTGTCAGAGAAATCTAGCTCTTTTTTGACCTTAAGTATGGCGTAGTTTTCTGGCTCACCTGCAGGACGGTCACCTGAGCGATTACAGAATTGGTCAGTTGGGTTAACACGACCTGGGTCATCAACACCTGTATGCCATGTGTACGCTACCCAACAGTTACCACGTTCGAATGTTTCGTACTCTGCATTTACCAACGCATAGCCTAGGTTGATTTCTAGGTCATCCATGGGCAACCACGTCATTTCTAGCTCAAGACCAGAAATCTCATAATCACCAGCGTTTTGCAGGTTAAAGCCGTTACCTGTAAACGTATTCGCTTGGAAATCATCAACCGTCGTATAGTGCGCTGCCGCATTTATACGTAAGTTTTGGTCAACGAAGTCTTTCTTGAAGCCCAATTCGAACGACTGAGACGTCTCAGCTTCGAAAATTGGATTGAAGCCTTCCGTAATACGGTCAGTGTTAGTACCACCAGACTTATAACCCGTACCGAATGAACCATAAACTAAGGTATCGCGATCTGGCTGCCAGCTTAACTTCAATGTACCGGTAATTTGGTCATCTTCTAGCGTCTCTACAATGTCAGCACGAGGACGTGTTGTAGTACCCAGTAGCAAGAAGCCCCAACCTGGATCAGCAAATGGTGCAAAAGTCTGCTGTGCTGCAACTAACTGCGCTGGGTCAGTCAAATCAATCTGACCACCTAAAATGCCTAACAGTGTTGGAACAGCGGTATTTGGGTTTGGCCAAAGCGATGTATCTTGCTCTAACCCATCAATACCTGGGCCCACTTCTGAGAAGCGAGTGGAAAGGTCTTTGGTTTCATCAGTGTAACGAAGACCCGCGGTAACGGTCCACTCGTCGTTAATTTTGTAGTCAAACTGACCGAAAATCGCGTAGCTTTCATGCTCTTGCTCGGCAATGTGATCAAATCCTGTGCCCGCAGGCGCAGCGGTTGCTACAGGAGCAATAAACCCACCCGTCGCCGCGCTAACCGCGTTGATACCATCAATCAGGTCTTGTGTACCACTGCTGGCGATAAAGAACTCGTTGAATAACGTATCAGTAAACAGGCTATAGTCTAGGTCTAAGTCTTGTTGGAAATAGTACAAACCAAGGATTGCATTGACGTTTTCACTGGTATAATCCAAGCGTAGTTCTTGTGAGAAAGAGGATTGCTCCGCATCATTTCGGGTTCCGAACAAGTCGGCATCGGTAAAGTCAGAGTCGATTAAATCAAAAGACTCAAATGAACGATAAGCGGAAATGGCTACAAGGCTCAGGTTGTCACTCAAATCCCAGTTCAGCTCTGCGGATAGACCTTTGTCTTCCATTGTTGATTCAGGCAAGAAGCTGACTGCAATTTCGCGGTCAAAGAACTTATCACCGCCTTCGATAACGGTACCGCCTAGTGAAGGTAGTGCTAAATCAGTACCGATTTGTCCATTCGGATTAACGCGGTTATTACTCAAAAAGACCGGCGCGCCACAACAAATCTCGTCAATTTCCGCATAATCGGCGATGATACGTAGCGATACGTCATCACTTGGTGTGTACAAAGCTTGAAAACGTGCACCCCAGCGATCGCGATCATTCACTACATCGTCGCCAAAGTCGTTTTTACCTACATCACTTACGATACCATCACGCTGGCTACCAAATGCCGTCACGCGAAATGCTAGCACGTCATCGATGGCTGAAATCGACGCCGCACCTGAGTAGTTAACCAGGCCAAAGTTGCCCACTGTTGCTTCGAAAAAGCCGTCATTACCATCGTGACTCGGCGCTACCGTTCTCACCAATACCGCACCTGATGGTGTATTTTTTCCGAACAAAGTACCTTGTGGGCCACGCAGTATTTCGACTGCTTCAACATCCACAAGATTATTGATCATCGAGTTTTGACGTGCGCGGAATACACCATCAACGTACAACCCTACAGAAGATTCAAGACCAAAGTTTTGTGATGACGTGCCAACACCACGAATAGAGAAACTTGAGTTAGTCGCACTTTGGCTTTGGAATGAACCAAACCCAGGTACGTTGGTGTTCAAATCATAGATGTCTTTAATTACAGATTCAGACATCGCATCGCCACTAAAAGCAGTAACGGAAACCGGTACTTCTTGTAGATTTTGTACTCGCTTTTGTGCGGTTACGGTAATTTTCTCGAGCGCGATTTCTTCAGAATCAGGAGTCGTTTCTTGTGCTAGCACGGCTGCAGACGACATGCTCAGCGACATAGCAACGGACGCCGCTAGCGCCCGATACTTAAAGGTATTCGGTAGGGAATGGCTCATAGTGTGTTCTCTTTAGCTTCTAAGGTTGAACTACTTTTTAACTTTTATTGTAATTTAGCGATGTAATTAAAATGTAATCAACACGTTAACTCATCGTACTTGTTTAAACTAACAACAATGACCCGCCCATGTAAATGAATTGTTGACGGATTTTATAGAATCTAGACCAAAGAATGAGGAGGCGCAAAGAAAAAACAAGAATAAAACGTTTTAAATCAATAAAATAAAACGCTTTACCCCGATTATTATTTTGATGAATAGTCAGAAATTAAAGTTACATATTTGTTACAGTGCGTAACAATGCGCGATTTATTTAGATTTTATCTTGTATTGAGTAGGGCAATAACCGCGCTCGATACCAGCAGGACGCAGCTTGAGGTGTTTAGTTTTACGCCCTGTTACGCGTGCTCGCCATGACTTAAAGCTTCGAGCATTAAGATGTTTACGCATCAACTTTATAACGCGTTGTTCGTCAACACCATAAAGCGTTTCGATTGCTTCAAATGGCGTGCGGTCTTCCCAGGCCATTTCAATGATTCGCGATTCGTCAGCTGTCACAGTCTTACCTTATTTGGCAATAAAAAGAGTGTGTAAGTGTACGAAGCAAACTAGGGTTCTGTTCACTGTTACTCAGATAATTTTAACAGTGTCGAGTGCTATCCCGAATGACCAGTTTAGGTTCGATAACGTGTTCGAAATCGAGATTTCCCTTATCGTAGACAGACGACAACACCCATTTCGCAGCGGTTTCACCAATTTTGGTAGTAGGATATTCAACTGTCGTCAATTTAGGGAACAAATAACGGCTAAATTCGACATCATCAAAACCCACTACCGAGACTTGGGATGGCACGTCTATGTTGTGTTCACGCAAGCCTTCAATTGCGCCCGACGCCATTTCATCATTTGCACAAACGACAGCACTGAATGACAACCCGGATGAGAGCAGCTTATCAATGCCCTCTTTACCTGCATGCGCCTGAAAATCGCCTTCATAGACCAAACGCGGGTCATACTCTAAACCGCCTTCTTGAAGTGCTTTGATGTGGCCATTTAATCTGTCTCTACCATCGGCTTTCCACAACGATCCGGCAATGTAGGCAATATTGGTGTGGCCTTGTGATATCAGAAGTCGGGTTGCTTCGTACCCACCTAACTTGTTATCCAGTGCGATACAGCGCTCACCAATTTCAGGAATATATCGATTGACCACAACAAAAGGGATACTCGTCTTAGCAAATTCAATGAGGTATTCATCACTTAACGCTTCAACGTGAAGTATAAGCGCATCGCAACGACGGCCCATTAAGTCTTCAATGGCTTCTTTTTCCATTTTTTCATTGGAGTGCCCTGTCGCAACAAACATGTGCTTGTTGGCAGACCGCAGTACCGCTTCTGTACCTGACATTAGCGAGCCAAAGAAAAAACCGTGTAGTTCTGGGACAACATAACCAACAGTATTGGTTTGTTTAGAGGCAAGGGACGCCGCGATTGAGTTATGCCGATAGCCAAGACTCTCGATAGCATTGAGCACTTTTTCCCGAGTTTTTTCTTTTACACTCTCGGGGTTGTTTATTACTCTCGATACCGTTGCCGATGACACACCGGCGGTTTGAGAGACTTCCTTAATCGTTACCACGTTCGCAAACTTCCTCTTTTAAACAACTCGAGAAGCGTCAGCCCTCTCGAATATTCGGGTATTATCCCTAGTTAACGAAGAAACGCAATCGCCCTTTGCCTTCGAATGCGAAAATTACTCAAACAGCAAAGGACTACGTTGGTTTATCTGTATATTACTTTTTATTCTGTCACCAGCTAGCTTGCTGGGCAAAATTGGTTCACGTAGCCACTGTGTTCTGGCAACCGCTCAACCGTTCTTTCAATATTTTGCCGGATCTGACCCAAAAATCGCGACAATTCCTCCTGTGACATTTGCTCAACAATAGGATGAAACTGCTCCGGCATCAGTCCTTGCCCAATCATGACTTGTTGCCATGAATCGTCAAACAATTCACTGCCTTCGCGAAACACTCGCCCCGTGTCTTTGAAAAGTTGAATGCGATGGGCCAATGACGCGGGTACATCCATGGCTTGACAGTACTGCCAATATCGACTGTCGTCTCGTTGCGTTACTTTGTAATGCAAGATAATGAAATCGCGAATGTGCTCCATATCAAAGTCGGTTTGCTTGTTATATTCGTCGATATCACTTTGCATGATGCCTTGATGAGGAAACATTCTCATCAAACGAACGATCCCTTGCTGAATCAGATGAATACTGGTCGATTCCAACGGCTCAAGAAAGCCGCTAGCCAAGCCCAGCGCAACACAATTTTTGTTCCACTGTTTTAGCCTGCGCCCAGTTTTAAATCGTATTATACGGGGGTCGGTCAACACTTCGCCCTGTATGTTATCCATTAGTTTGGCTTTCGCTTCGTCATCAGATAAATATCGGCTGCTGAACACCAAACCGTTACCGACTCGTGTTTGTAGCGGAATTCGCCACTGCCAACCCGCCTCATGAGCAGTGGCTTTTGTGTAGGGTATGGGCGCTTCTACCGCCTTAGTCTGTACTGCAATTGCGCTGTCGTTTAGCAACCAATGTGACCAATCTTCGTAGCCAGTGTGCAAGGTTTGTTCAATCAGTAAACCGCGAAAGCCTGTACAGTCGATAAACAAATCACCTTCAATAACCTCACCACTGTCAAGTGTTAGGCTGTCGATATGACCGTTAGTCGGCTCAGTACTGACCGACGCAATTTTACCTTCAATTCGTCTGGTACCGTGAGCTTCGCTGAGTTGACGCAAAAATTTGGCGTATCGCGTCGCATCAATATGAAAAGCATAATTCAACCCATTGTTGGGTAAATGGGCGAATTTGTTGGCCTCTGCCGCAACTCGCTCAAGACAGTATTGCCCAAAGTCTTCACTTAACCCTAGTGCTTTACCTTTGAGCCAAAAATGCTGAAATCCCGCGGCCCAGCAGTCTTTACCCGTCACGCCAAAGGCGTGGATATACTTGTGCTCTTTTTGTTTCCAATTGCCAAACTCTATACCCAACTTAAAGGTTGCTTGCGTGGCAGCCATAAATTCCGCTTCGCTGATGCCCAACAACTTATTAAAGAACACCAATGTCGGTATGGTCGCTTCTCCTACCCCGACCGTACCAATTTCATCGGACTCAACAAGGGTCACGTCTAGGACTTTACCCAGCAGCTTTGACAAAGCTGCCGCCGCCATCCATCCTGCGGTGCCACCACCAGCTATTACAACACGTTTAATTGGTTTCATTTTTACCACCTCAGCGACGCAATTTGTTGCTCAACATAGCGAGTAATTGGCGGCTTTTTGCATCATCCAATTCACCCAACATGCCCTGGCTTTGTCGAGGGAGATGCTCACTCCCCTTCGCATCGAATACATAATAATTAAAGATTGCTTGCCATGCTTTGCGTTGATGCGTTGGCAGTTGCCTAACGTTGAGCAACGCGTGCAGCAAAGCATCGGTACCTGGACCGGAGTTTGCGGGCCAAGTTCGCCACCAATAGTTCACCAATGCATTAAATGACGATAAACCTTCGACGTGATGCCACCAAAGGCTTGGAATAAAAATGCCATCACCGGGTTCCAATTCGACCACCAAAGCCGCGTCTAGCGCCTGTTTAAAGCGCGGAAATTGCTCAAAATCTGGTTGATGAAAGTCGACAAGGCTGATGGCTTGACCTGCTGGTGTAATGTCTATAGGGCCAACGTAAAGATTGTCGATTTGTTCGGGAGGAAAAAGTGTGAACCGTCTTCGTCCGCATACGACACAGGCGAGGTTGTCGGGTGCATCATAATGGGCGGCAATGCGGCTTTGATTACCCATCCATATGGATACAAGAGGTTGATAGTGCGCCAGAGGCAATGCATTATTTGCACTCAATCCGGGAAAGGCCCCATCGATACTGGTCGATCCGACATACTGATGACCGGACTTCATTGTTAAAATTCGGTCTAGCACCTGATTTAACGGCTCTCGCGCCCGAGTAAAGTTAAACCCGTTCAGTTGTTCGTTGTAAAAATAACGGCCTTTGGTTGCCTCATCTGCACTGAAAACATCAACTGACGCCCCCTGATAGTAAGACAACACATATTCGACGAAATGGCCGTCGCTGCTCGTTCCTGCTTGTACCATTGGCCAATCAGATACCAGCCCTTTGACAACATAGGGGGCATCCGACTGACAATGTAGTGTCGGGTCAGAGCGCCACTGCTCTTTCGACAAGGAACGAATTGCCTTACTCGTCATCGGCTACAGCCTAGCTTGCTTACGTCGAATCAGTTCTCTTACTTGAGAATGTGACGCCAGCACCATATGCAGTGCCGCCAACCATCCTTTACTGTGAAAATCGGCAGCAACACTCGCATCAAGCGCGGCAAGCTTTTCTTCGTTAATCGTGAGGAATCCTGACAATCGATGAGACTGCCCCGCCCCTAAATCGATATCTAAAAAGAAAGGTTCTAACAACTGTTGGTTCTCTAATGCATCCATAAAAGCGGGAAGCAGTGTTTCCCCTTCGTGAATCGCATGGAGTACCGACGCAATTCGTTCAATGTAATCTGAATTACCGCCCGACGGTAAAAAGACAGACTCGCCTTCAACCCTATTGACTCTGGGACTGTCAAGGTCGACATTGATAACCAAACTTTCACTTTGGTCTTGAGTTTGACTCCGTCCAATGGTGAAGGGATGGCGCTCTATCAGCAGTGGCAGATACCCTGCATCCCATCCCTGTTCACTCAAAAATAAGTTGTCGTTTTGCTCAAATCCAAACAACGCCACAGGCATAACAGAGTGTTGATCTCGAAAAAAGAAAATTGGGTAATGGGCTTGTATTTCCCTGAATTCCATAGGGTAGATTTTTGATGACATAACATTGTCACCTAAATCAGCCCTACGCGCAGTATTAACTTTTAAATCTTTGTGACTGACATTGTTTAAGGTTTCGTGTCTCGTCATTGCATGTCCTGATGTAGTAATAATGCCTATCCCACTGTAAACAATAGAAGAAAAGCGGTTACAACTCTACTATTTCAAACATAAAAGCGTTGCGCTGCCGAGGCAGAACAACGCTTTGTCTGGACACAAGTAGATTAGAATTTGTAGCGTGCACCTATGTTATAGCGCGGTCCCTGTTGGATTGCCGCGATAACCATATTGGGATGACGCCCATGTAAACGCTGGTACTCGTCAGTGATATTGATGCCTTCGATGAAGAACGAAAGATTTTCGTTGTAATCGTAGCTAGCATTAACATCAATCTGTTCATACTCTTCGTTGTAGATTGGGTTTTGTTCGCCATTACCGTCAATCGGTGAAACGAAGAAGCGGTCACGCCAGTTATAAGCGATACGGATTTGGAAACCATCTTTCTCATAGAAAGCCACCAAGTTAGCGGTATCACTTAAGCCCGGAAGAACGACCTGCTGTTCAACCGCATCATCACCTTTGTTGGTGTTGTAGTTGTCATATTCAGCGTCGCCATCGACTACTGTGTAGTTAGCAATTACGCCGAAACCTGAATCACCAAACATGTGTTGAACAACAAATTCAAAACCGTCTACACCACTGTCTCGCTCGTTTCTCGGCGTAAAGATTCTAAAGTTTGCCGCTTCATCTTCGCCGGGGATACCGACAATGTTACCGTTGGCGTCAACGTACCCGTTATCAAAGAAGTATTGGCGAATTGCAGCGAAGTCCGTCGTGCTACCCACTGCGGCCGCCGCTTCATCAAAACGAGGCCCTTGCGCTGGGTGAGCCAAGTTAAAGACGGGTACATCAATAACGGTTGTTGCGATGAAGTTTTCAACGTTCTTGTCAAAGTAACCAACTGAAACGAAGCTGCCTTCGTCGTAATACCATTCAACAGATAAGTCGATATTGTCAGATTCAAACGGCAACAGACCTGGGTTACCTTGGTTACCCGTACCACCGTCAAAGCGCAATAGCTCACCGATGGTTTGCCCGCCTTGGATATCGGAGTAACTCGGACGCGTGATACTTTGGCTGTAAGAAGCACGAACCACGATCTCATCCGTTACATCCATTTGGAAATCGATAGATGGTAACCAGTGGTCATATTCGCCGCGCAATTCAGTAAAGCCAGAACCACTTGCGATCGCACTGAACTCGTTATCACCCGCCCAAACGATTTGATTGTATAGTGGAACCAAGGCTTTTGAATTAACTTCAGTATCTTCATAACGAATGCCGAAGTTAAGTTTCCAAGGCATATCGCCTAGTTCACCGATGAGGTTGGCTTGCACGTAAGCGCCGATTTGCTCTTCTTGCGCGGTTCTATCTGTAGAATAGTTAGGATCTGCGCACAATACGGTGCCACAAGGACTAATCGTTTCACCATTCGCTGCTGCGATAGATGAAATAGCGCCAATCAAATCGCTCAAACTAGAGCTGAAATAGAATTGCTCTAGGTTGGGATTACCACTACCTGGAATATCACTGAACGCACCAGGCAACGACTGCTGTACGAAGATATCATCTGGGTAGTCCTCAGGAGTACCATATCCACCCCATGTATCACGCTGGGCATTAGAAAACGCAGAGCGGTTAGTTACTTCAGTGTAAGCTACACCAAAATCGATACTTTCGACGATACCGTCATCAAATACCCACGAACCATGAGTTTGGAACTGTTCGATGTCAGTGCGGTTATAGCTATTTCTGAACGCAGAGCCCGATGTTGACATGCGATCTGCAGATAAGCCATTAACGCCATCAGCAAAGGTAATACTCATCACAGGGAATGGCTGACTGTAGTCAACTGTCGTCGATACGCGGTCAAACTGTACCGCACTGATAACGTTGTTGCTGCCGTTTACGCCATCAGGGCCCGCTTCAGCAGACGAATCATGGTAGTCAAATTCCAAGCGAAGGTTATCATTGACTTGCCACTCTACATTAAACGCCAATGATTTATTTTCATTAACCGTGGCCCATTCACCTGTCCCTAGACCGACGTCACAGCATGTGTTGTCAGTGTAAATCACCGGACCAACGACTGACCCTTCGGTGTTGGTACCTTGCGTATACTCACCACTTGCGGGTACACCATTAAACCAGGTTGAGAGTTCTTGACGTTGTTGAGCAATTTCTAGCTCTGAGTACATGTACTCACCCGTGATCACAATGTCCTCGGTGGGTTTGTATTGCAAAACAACCTGACCATTGGTACGTGTACGTTGAATTTCATTAAAGCTATACAACAAATTACGGGGAACTGAATACACGTCATTTTCTTGTGGACGGTTGGTGAAACTACCATCAGTAGGCAGTGAACCCCAGTCGCCGTCTAATCCGCGAATCGTATACCAACCGCTTGAAGTCTCGGCAGTATTGAAACCACCATCGCGGTCTTGATACGACCCGGTAATAGTAATACCGAACGTGTCATCATTGAACGTATTGCTATAAATACCCGATACTTCAGGCGTCAGATTACTACCGGTTTCAGTTGACTTATCGTGCACACCTTTCACACCGATGCTGGCCTGCAATCCAGGGTTATCAAGCGGACGTGCGGTGCTAATGTTAATCAGTGAGCCTATGCCACCTGTGGGCTGTGACGCTTTACTGGTTTTGTGAACCTCAACCCCTGCAATGCCTTCTGACGCTAAGTTAGCAAAATCAAAAGAACGTGAAGCCGATGCAGATGTTGCCTGAATCTGTGCTCCGGGCATTTGACGGCCGTTAACGGTTACGAGGTTAAAGTCAGGACCAAAACCACGTACAGTAACACGGCTACCCTCACCATTTTGACGGTCTATCGACACACCCGTAATGCGCTGTAGTGATTCCGCCAAGTTGGTATCTGGAAATTTACCGATATCTTCGGCGGAAATGCCGTCAACGACACCGTCACTTTCGCGTTTAAGGTCCATAGAGCGTAAAAGACTGCCTTTAATACCCGAGACTTGAATAACCTCGTAGTCTTCTTCACCGCTATTTTGATCCGCGTCACTTTGCTGAGCATAGATCGGTGTCGCTACCATCGCTCCGAGGACGATAGAAACACTGGTTGCTAGCCTAGTTCGAGAAAATGTTTTCGCTTTCATTTTGTTCCCCTGCAGTTTTTGCTGCATCAGATTTCTAATTGTTGCTGCGCGACGCACGCGCGGCTTAGCTTCTCTCAGTTTCAGGATGGGTACGTTACTCCAACCACCCTGTAAGCGCTTTCATTTTTACATAGTAGACATAGGATAATTGTAATTCAAGTTTTTATTTTGTGTTAATTTAGTGTAATAAATGAGCGCATCGATCTTCATTTACCACACAAAAGACCGCTAGACATCAAAAAACAAGTCAAACCACCTAAATCACACTTTTTAAAATGTAAGCGTTTACAAGTATGCATTCACAACCTATACTTCGCAACATGAATTTAACAAATATGTAAATTTGATTTTTGGATTTAGTTAACATGACTCAACAAAACGATGCACAGGCTTCAGCGCGATCAGGGCATTTATTCAGTATGTCAGCCCTAACGAGCCTTTTCTTTTTATGGGGCTTCATCACGGCGATGAATGACTTGCTTATCCCCCACCTGAAAGGTGTTTTCGACCTCTCTTACACCAAGGCCATGCTGGTTCAATTCTGTTTTTTCGGTGCGTACTTCCTCGTTTCGTTACCCGCAGGTCAGCTTGTTAAACAAGCGGGCTACCAAAAAGGCCTGTCGATAGGATTGGCAACGGCAGCGTTGGGCTGCCTTATGTTCATCCCTGCGGCCACCTACACTCAATATTGGATGTTTTTAACCGCACTATTCGTCTTAGCGTCAGGTATTACCATTTTGCAAGTTGCGGCCAACCCAATGGTAACCGTGATTGGCCCATCAGAAACGGCATCTAGCCGCTTGACCTTTACTCAAGCTTTCAATAGCTTGGGTACGACCATTGCACCTATCGTCGGGGCCTACCTTCTGTTTGAAGGGGTATCTCACGGTCAACAAAGTAACGCCGACAGCGTTATAGTCCCTTATCTATTTCTTGCGGCTGCCTTATTTAGTCTTGCAATCCTTTTTGCCAAACTAACGCTGCCTGTGCCTATTGAAGAAGAAACGATAACTAAAGATGTAAGCGCTAACAATTCAATTATGTCTCATCCAGCTTTACTGCTTGGTGTAGTGGGGATTTTTGTCTACGTCGGTGCTGAAGTGGCAATCGGCAGTTTTCTCGTGAACTTTTTGGGTGAAAGCCATATCGCCGGTTTGTCAGAACAGCAAGCCGCTAAATACGTCGCCTACTACTGGGGCGGCGCTATGGTAGGTCGCTTTATCGGTGCAGCTGTCATGCAGTACATACAACCAGGCAAGCTACTGGCTGTAAACGCGACGGGTTCGGTACTGCTGCTACTCGTGGTAACACAAGCCTCAGGCAATCTGGCCATGTGGGCGGTACTGCTTGTTGGTCTGTGCAATTCCATCATGTTTCCCACTATTTTCAGCCTTGCCTTAAAAGGACTGGGGCCTTTAACCAGCAAAGGGTCTGGCGCACTTTGTCTCGCCATCGTCGGTGGAGCATTAATTCCCCTTGCCCAAGGGTTTGCAGCAGACACGATTGGATTACAAGCGTCCTTTTTCCTACCGCTTGTATGTTACCTCTACATTATTTTTTATGGACTTGTCGGTAGCAATATGGTGCGCACCGGCAACACGCAACTTAGTGAAGCGAGCTAGACAACAATGAAAAAAACGCGATTAACATTGCTAAGCCTTTCTATTGCCTTACTAACTCAAGGATGCGGAAGCGATAACAGTGAGCCCGTCATGAGCACAGAAAAACAAAACGTCGAATTATGGCCAGCGATCAGCTCGCCCATAGCAAAGAACGAAAAAATGGAATCTGATATTGCAGCCCTTTTATCCAACATGACGTTGGAACAAAAAGTGGCCCAAGTCATTCAACCAGAAATTCGAGATATCAGCATCGAAGATATGCGGCGCTACGGTTTTGGGTCTTACCTCAACGGTGGCGGTGCCTTTCCAAACAACGACAAGCACGCCACACCACAAGATTGGGTAGCGTTAGCGCAATCCCTCTATGAAGCATCGGTTGACGATAGTATTGATGGTATTTCAATTCCAACCATGTGGGGTACAGACGCGGTTCACGGTCACAATAACGTGATTGGCGCGACCCTGTTTCCACATAATATAGGTTTGGGCGCCGCACGTAACCCTGCCCTTTTAGAGCAAATTGCTCAGGCCACCGCGAAAGAAGTACTCGCCACTGGTATCGATTGGATTTTTGCTCCAACCGTCGCCGTGGCACGAGATGACCGTTGGGGCCGAACGTATGAGAGCTACTCGGAAGATCCGGAAGTCGTGCGTGATTACGCAGAAGCAATAGTGAAAGGGTTGCAAGGTGCGCCCGGCAAAGATTTTCTAGGAGAGCAAAACGTCATCTCAACGGTAAAACACTTTGTCGGCGACGGTGGAACGGAAAAAGGCGATGACCAAGGCAACAACGTTAGCAGTGAAAAGGAACTCGTTGATATACATGCACAAGGCTATGTAGGTGGATTAAACGCTGGCGCTCAGTCGGTAATGGCATCATTTAACAGCTGGCAAGGTGAAAAAGTACATGGGCACAAATATCTGTTGACCGATGTATTAAAAGATCGAATGGGCTTTGATGGCTTTGTCGTCGGCGACTGGAATGGACATGGCCAAATTCCTGGCTGTACAAATGAAAATTGTGCACAAGCAATGAATGCTGGCTTAGATGTTTACATGGTACCAACCGCAGCGTGGAAGCCACTCTACGAAAATCTGATTGCACAGGTTAAGGACGGCACCATTCCTCACGCAAGGCTAGATGATGCGGTTCGACGCGTATTGCGCGTAAAAATGCGAGCCGGTCTGTTCGACAAACCCTCACCTGCTGAACGCTCACTTTCTGGGGACGCCAGTATTATAGGTCACCCAGAACACCGGGCTATCGCAAGACAAGCGGTAAGAGAATCGCTAGTACTGCTGAAAAACCAAAATAATCTACTCCCTTTATCTCCTTCTCAGAACGTGCTTGTTGCTGGTGAAGGTGCGCACAATATCGGAATGCAAAGCGGAGGCTGGACTATCACATGGCAAGGCACGGGTAATGTCAACGAGGACTTCCCCGGCGCTTCATCTATTTACGACGGTATCGCAGAAGCCGTTGATGCAAATGGTGGCCAAGCGGTACTTTCCGTAGATGGCGCATTTGACAACAAACCTGATGTTGCCATCGTGGTGTTTGGTGAACAGCCCTACGCAGAGGGGCATGGTGATCTAGATAACCTTGAGTATCAGCGTGGCAACAAAAAAGATCTCGCGCTACTTAAATCTCTCAAAGCACAGGGCATTCCTGTTGTATCTGTATTTTTATCTGGTCGCCCCTTATGGGTGAACCCCGAGCTCAACGCCTCTGATGCATTTGTTGCGGCTTGGCTACCGGGCAGCGAAGGCGCAGGTATCGCTGATGTACTATTCACCGCGCCCACACGCTCTGAGCAGTATGATTTTAAGGGCAAACTGTCGTTTTCGTGGCCTAACGATCCGTTCGGTGAGCCCCTTAATCACGGTGACGGCAATACCGCATTGTTTCCTTACGGATTTGGCCTAGTGACTGGCCAAAAAGATACAACCACTTATCCGTTGCAAGAAGCATTTGAAACCGGGCAACAAACGTCTCTAGCTGGGCCTATTTTCGCAGCCAAGGTCGCTGCACCTTGGAGCTGGTCTGGCGGCCAAGGCGACAGCCATATGCCCATGGCGAGTAATACGCTAACCATCGATGGATTGAGTGTACGTACCACGGACCGACGCATACAAGAGGATGCAATGGCCGTTGAATGGACGACAAATGCACAAACCTCATTTGGTTTGTTTGCCCCATTCCCAGAAGACTGGCGCGCTTACGAGGAAGCGAAGCTTGCTTTGGCTTTTGACGTTAAACAAGTTGAGCCAATTCAACAAGCATTCGAGGTGGGAATGGAATGCCTTGACGGTTGTAATACGTTTTTAGAGATATTGCCGCCAAGCAGTACTGATTGGACAACACTCACCTTACCGCTCGCGTGCTTTAAGGCCGAGGGTATGGATTTTTCTAGAGTCATGTCGCCATTCAGAATCAGGGCGTCGCAAGGCAGTAAGTTAATTATTTCAGACATCAAACTCGTCGAAACTGATGTCTCGGATGGGTGTAAGTAGTTCAGCCCATCGCTATCTTTTTTTGTAAGCGCTTTCTTTAAAGAGAGCGCAGACAACAAGTGTGCATCGTGAGATGTAAGTGGGATAAAGTGAGCGAAAAATATGAAAACAACAACGATTAAACTAAGCCAGCTCACCCTAGCAGTTACAGCCGCCCTTTGGGTACAAGGTTGTAGCGACGGGACGGGTGAAGCAGAAGTAGTCACAGAACTTGTTATTGAAGCACCAGTCGACACTGGTCCAGTGCGAACGGATACGCCCGAAGAAACGGGATGGCAACTGGTTTGGAGCGATGAATTCGATGCAGAAAGTGTCGACGCCGCCAAGTGGAACTTCGAAACAGGCGATGGTTCACAATACGGCCTAACGGGCTGGGGCAACAACGAGCTCCAATGGTACGAACAAGATAATGCCTCAATAGTTGATGGCAAACTGGTTATTACCGCCGAAGAAGACAACGTGAATGGATTTAACTTCACGTCTGCAAGGATGCAAACTCAAGGCATCTTTGAAATTACCTACGGTCGTATTGAAGCTTCTATCAAGTTACCTACAGGACAAGGTACATGGCCCGCGTTTTGGATGCTTCCCACAAACAGCCCTTACGGCGGCTGGGCTGCTGGCGGTGAAATCGATATTGTTGAGTCAACTAACCTTGGTGTTGAAGGCAAAAACACTATCATAGGGACCACTCACTTTGGATCCCAGTGGCCTCTCAATCAGTTTGTCGGCAAAGAATTTAGCCCGTCATTTACGGTATCAGATGACTTCCACCGTTTTGCGATAGAGTGGGAAGAAGGTGAAATTCGTTGGTATATCGATAACACGATGTACGCAAAGCAAACGAGCGAAAACTACTGGAGCTACTACTGGGCAGGACAATCAGAAGGCTTCCAAAGTGCTGAAAATGGCCCGTTTAATCAGCCTTTCCACATGATCATGAACTTGGCCATAGGGGGTAACTTACCGGGTGCTCCGAATGACGAGACCGTGTTCCCGATTCAAATGGAAGTGGAATATGTCCGCGTTTATGAATGTCCAGCAGACACCGCAACTGGCAAAGGTTGTGAATCCAACATCAATGCAGCAGTTGATGCGCCTGATCCGTCTTCGGTTTTCGTTGCCAGTTACGACCTTTATACCGATGGTGCTGACACTTTGGTTTGGGGTGAAGATGATACAACCGTCGAGCGTGCACTCAATGCGCAAATCGGTTGGGACAACGGCGGCGCTATCACCATGGCCGAAGTGGACATGGATGACAGAGGGACAGTGATTGACCTCACTACATCGGCGAGTGGTAACCTTGTTTTGGCCGCTGCAGATACAGAAACCTTCGAACTATTTGGTATGGGAAGTGCGGCAGTGCCGTGGGCCCCGCATTTGGGTGAACTGGTATTTGACCTTTACGTCGACAGTGCTGCAACCGATGCCGAGAGTCAACTCCTCATCAAGATGGATAGTGGCTGGCCTAACCTAGGCCAAGTTGCACTCAATGTCGCTGACCTTGAAATGGATGCGTGGCAAACCGTCCATATCAAAGTAACAGACATTTTGAACAACCCTAACAACGGTGGTGCTAACCCGCTGGATATCGATAATGTGCTCAATATTTTCGTTATCGAACCCACCGCAGCAGCTCACGTAATGTTAGACAACATCCAACTTAAATGTGGCTTCCCCTCAGAAGCGGGTTGCGGAATTCGCGGTCCAGAACAAGTGATCGAAGCCCAAGTGCAACCTGTTTATGAGAATGGCGTTGACCCGGTTTGGGAGCGCGGTATTGGTGCATGGGATAGCAGAACAGGCTTTGATTACTTTGATGGTACGAATGACGCTTACAAAGTGAATTGGGCCGAAGTTGACGATGGCAATGGCGGTACTATGCTGCAAATCAGCTTTGATGATGATGCAGATGCAACTGGCGTTTTCTATATTCAATCTCTTAGCCAAGTTGATATGAGCGGTTTCTCAACAGGGAACATTACATTTGATATTCGCGTCACCGATTACGGTTCAAATACCACAGGTATGGCGATGAAGATCGACTGCATCTTCCCTTGTTCAAGTGGCGACTACGACTTGGGTGTCGTGGGCAACGGCGAATGGGAAAGCATTAGCGTCTCGATTGCCGATCTAATCAGTGCAGGGCTGGATATCACAAGTGTTAATACTGGTATTGTCATTTATCCTGCGCCGGGTGACCAAGCTGGCGTTACATTCGAAATCGACAATATTATGTGGGCCGTCGGCGAGCCAGCCGAAGAAACACCTGCACCTGATTTGGGCGATTCATTGTTGATTTACAATGGCACGGACACACCGGATCCAGCATTTGCACCCAACTTAAATGGTGTTGTGATGACGGAGATGGTCGATGACGTGAATCCAGATTTGGGTAATGTCTTGCAATTTGAATATCAAATCAATGAAACGACATTGCCCTTCTTTGTTCAACCCGAAATGAGCACTATTGACCTGTCGGCTTTCTCAGAGGGAACGGTGACCTTTGACGTAATGTTAGTTCAAGAACCAACCGTCGGTTTGGATAATACGGGTTTCTACATCAAGTTTGACAGTGGCTACCCTAGCACGACGAGCTCGTTTAGGATTGACCCGCCTGTGTTAAACGAATGGCGCTCTTACACGATTAATGTTGCCGATTTGCTTGCCAACCCGGTTCCAGATTGGGAGCAACCTGCCAATATCACCCAAGTTGATGCGGCGTTTGTTATCGCACCAGACTGGGGAACTGCAGCGGGTACCATCATTCGAATCGATAATATTCGTTGGAATATGTAAGGCGATAAGAGTGGATAGAAAAAGGTGGCGAATGCCACCTTTTTTTTGCTTACGCTTTTTTAGCAACCTCGTAGAGACTTTGCCACTCGGCTTCAACAACCGGCATCACAGATAGTCGACCGCCTTTTTTGACAAGGCCTATTTCAGTAATATCTGGCAGAGATTTGATTGTTTTCAAAGGTAAAACACGTTTAAATTTTTCGATGAATTTTACATCGACACAGAACCAACGAGGGTTATCTTGAGGTGATTTAGGGTCGTAGTATTTGGCTTCTGGGTCGAATTGAGTAGGATCGGGATACCCTTCTCTTACCACCTCGCAAACACCCGCAATACCTACATCTTTGCAACTAGAATGATACAAAAATACCTTGTCACCGAGTTTCATTTGGTCTCGCAGAAAATTTCTCGCTTGATAGTTTCTCACACCATCCCAGGGTTCAGTTTGCTCAGGTCGTTGCATCAAGTCATCAATTCCAAATGCGTCAGGCTCGGTTTTCAGCAACCAATAGGCCATGGTGTTTCCTCTCTTTTGTCTTTCTCGGTGATTCAATCTATCCCTGTCAGTCCTCCACCTGTTATAATTAGGAAGTAATCAACAGAGTAGTACTTTATGCAGGCAACAATTAAAGCAGACCGCGGGCTATTTTCGTATCCCAAATACTGGGCACATTGCTATGGCACCGCCCCTTTCCTCCCTATGTCTCGCGCCGAAATGGACGAATTAGGTTGGGATAGTTGTGACATCATTCTTGTCACTGGAGACGCTTACGTTGACCATCCTAGTTTCGGCATGGCCGTTATTGGGCGTACACTCGAAGCTCACGGCTTTCGCGTTGGCATCATCGCACAGCCCGACTGGAAGAGTAAAGATGCCTTCATGAGCTTGGGTAAACCCAATCTCTATTTTGGCGTCACTGCTGGCAATATGGATTCGATGATCAACCGCTACACATCGGATAAAAAGCTACGTCATGATGACGCCTACACGCCGGATAATGTTGGTGGCAAACGCCCTGACCGCGCGGTAAATGTATATTCCCAGCGATGCCGAGAGGCCTACAAAGATGTACCCATTATCATTGGTGGCATCGAAGCCAGTTTGCGCCGCATAGCTCACTATGACTATTGGTCTGAAAAGGTCAGACGTTCCACGCTATTTGACGCCAAAGCTGACATGTTGATGTTTGGTAATGCCGAGCGTCCATTGATTGAAGTCACTCATAGACTGGCTGCAGGTGAAAATATCAAAGACATGGTTGATGTGCGCGGTACCGCAATCATTGTCAAACAAGCGTTGCCTGAGTGGCAAGGGGTGGATTCTACATCTTTGGATAAGCCCGGTAAAATTGACCCCATTCCGAATCCATATCAAATGGAACCCGAATGTGATCAGCAAGACAAAGCCGAACAAAACAGTGACCCACAAGAGGCTAAACCGATAGTTGTGCAACCCCCACAGCGCCGCAAGCCGTGGGAAAATGTCTATGTTAAATTACCCGCTTACGAGACGGTAAAAGACAACAAAACCTTATACGCGCATACCTCGCGCATACTGCATCAAGAAACCAATCCAGGTTGCGCTCGTGCTTTGATGCAGCGTCATGGTGATCGTCACATTTGGATTAATCCACCCGCCATGCCACTGGAAACAGAGGAGATGGATGCCGTTTTTGATTTGCCCTATCAGCGCGTCCCCCACCCTGTTTATGGCGATGCGAAAATTCCAGCCTACGAGATGATTCGATTCTCGATTAACATCATGCGCGGCTGTTACGGCGGTTGTACTTTTTGCTCAATCACGGAACACGAAGGGCGCATAATCCAAAGTCGCTCTGAAGACTCGATTATTCGAGAAATAGAACAAATCAGAGACACAGTACCAGGCTTTACTGGCGTCATCTCAGATTTGGGCGGTCCAACAGCCAACATGTATCGTTTGCGATGCAAAAGCCCAAAAGCTGAAGCCACTTGTCGTCGTCCATCATGTGTTTACCCAAGTATCTGTGCTCACATGGATACCAACCATAAACCCACCATCGACTTATACCGCAGGGCGAGAGCACTTCCGGGCATTAAGAAAATTCTCATTGCTTCTGGTGTGCGATATGACCTCGCTGTAGAAGACCCTGAATATGTTAAAGAGCTAGCACTGCATCACGTTGGCGGGTACTTAAAGATTGCCCCTGAACACACGGAAGACGGCCCATTAAGCAAGATGATGAAGCCGGGTATGGGGAGTTATTACCGCTTCAAAGAGCTATTTGATAAGTACAGTCAAGAAGCCGGTAAAAAGCAGTATCTCATTCCTTATTTTATTGCATCTCATCCGGGGACGACCGACGAGGACATGTTAGCGTTGGCCATATGGCTTAAGGAAAATCGTTTTAAACTGGACCAAGTACAAAACTTCTATCCATCGCCTATGGCAACGGCAACTACCATGTACCATACCGAAGTAAACAGTTTGCGCAAGGTAACCAAAGACAGCGAAAATGTCACCTCGGCCAAAGGTGAGATACATCGCCGTTTGCACAAAGCAATGCTGCGCTACCACGACCCGAAAAACTTTGCTCAGATTCGAAAGGCTCTGGTAGATATGGGTAGAGAAGATCTGATTGGTCGGGGCCCTCAGCACCTTGTTCCACCTGAGTCCTCTGACGAGAAACGGGCGAAAGCCGCGAAAGCTAAACGTTCAGAACGAGCGGCAACCAAGCATACGTCTTGGAACAACCAAAACCCGAGTAACAAAAAACGTTTTTCCAATAAAGGGAAAAAGCCGGGCAAAACGGTCCCCGCAAATAAACGCTAATGACAACCCGCCCGCGAAGAGGAATAACCGACTGAGCGTCCCATAGATCTCTAGTAAAAGGCGCAGCGTTGTCGCAGCGATGCATAGCGCCTTGTTCTAAAGGCCTATGCGCTCTGTGAGTAGATCATTTATCTATGCGGATTGGTATTACACATGACAACACAGAGGCAGGCCAATGCACCCTTCCACTGAGCTTGGCCTTCTAGCTTGAATACTCTTATTGAGTAATCATAAATCGATGTGGATTGATTTAAACTTGTGTGTCTAGGCAGTTGCGCAATGCGTCAACCATTTGTGTTGCTGCTGCCATAGACATTGTGTAGGGCTGAAAATCATTATCGCCGAGAAAATGTTGATTCAACGAGTCAGTAACACGGTTTGTCGGTACATACCCCATTGCCCAATCGGCAAAATCTCGTGCAACAATTTCAGCAAAATGCAAGATAACCGGTCTGTCATGACGGGTATCACACGCGATGCGGTGATATGTATCACACACAGCTTGCCGCTCCCCTTCTAAACACTGTAAAAAATATCGACTGCTAAAAAATAATACGCCTGTAATATCATGCTGTTGATTATTTATTCGGGATGTATGAAGGATACTTTCAATGTTGTCGGGCTCAAAATCAGCTGCGATCGTACTTGCGTATACCAATCGAACTAGTGGCATAGTTTACTCTCTAGTCTAGGAGATAAATGATACTCCTCTAACTATAGATGCGAATCAAAGCTTCGCAACATCGCTCAAATAAGAACGCGTACCAGTCAATCAAATACGATAGATGTGTTGGGTTGAGTAGTGAGGTTAAGGTAGCGAATACAAATAGGAGCAATGGCAATCACACAAAATGATGGGTGTATATTTTCTATGATTGAGGGCTCTGGTTCATTTCGCTGCAAGACGATGCTGTAATATTCGGCTTTGGCGTTGGGCGATAACCTTTGCCAATACGCCTTACACCAATGTTGACTCGTAGCGTCGCCATCTAGGCCAAAGACCTGCGCTTCACCCTCAATGACAAACTGTTCACGAGTTGGCTCAAAATACCAACACAAGGAGACAGTAGAGCAGTGTCCAATAGCATTAACTTTACGACTATTGATATCAGACACCAATGCAATTGTCAGCGGTTCATGTTCTAAACCGCGAAAAACAACCGTTCTGTTTTCCGGCTTGCCTTTTGAATCAACGGTAGCGAGCTGAAAAAATCGAGTTGAAGGGATATGCTGGCACTTTTCGATGGATTGCTCGAGCCGTTGAATCCCTTCAATCAGTGAAGGCGTGGTATTAAGCGACACTGGTTTGATCGTGCCCAGACGTGCGCTTAGCCAAATTAAACAAACGATAAAAGTTTTCAGTCGTCTGCTGCGCTAAGGTTGCAACATCTACACCTTTGAGTTCGGCAATGAATTCTGCCACTTCAACGACGTAACCGGGTTGGTTTTGCTTACCTCGATGAGGAACAGGTGCCAGCCAAGGTGAATCCGTTTCGATTAACAAACGATCCAGCGGGATGGCTTTTACCACCTCTCGTAACTCGCTGGCAGAATGAAATGTAACGATGCCTGAAATGGAGATATAAAAACCTAGTTCAATTGCGGCCTGAGCCATTTCCAATGACTCAGTAAAACAGTGCAATACGCCGTTTGTTTCAGGCAACTTGTATTGCTTCAGCAAATTTATGGTATCGTCTCGAGCATCGCGGGTATGTATGATCAAGGGTTTCTGTAGCGCATTAGCTACTCGAATATGGTCGATGAACGACGTGATCTGTACAGGTTTAGAGTCTGGACTGTAGTGATAATCAAGGCCGGTTTCACCAATTGCAACAACGTCATCTGCGCTGGCTTTCTCTAACAATTCGTCATAAGAACAGGCGTCTTCCTGATGCAATGGGTGAACACCACACGATACCGACACATCGTCATGTGCACTCACGGCTTTATGCATGGCATCGTAGTCTTTGACTGACACCGCCACACACAGAAAATGTTCAACACCACGTTGACGCGCAAATGCCAACGTGCGGCTAAGCTCTTCATCATTTTGCTTCAAACGATCTAAGTGGCAATGAGAATCTACAAACACGAATTAACAACCTTTTTTAAGAATGCGACATTACGCCAAGTAACGTCGTCAGTATGAGTACTTTATTAACGCCGGGATGCGCTAGTTTTTGCGCCGTCATTATACACTGTTGATAGCGGCTGTAAGCAGGCGTATCAATGGCACCCGTCATTTCTTTCTTGAGCAAGAGTTGACACCAATTTGTAATCTGAGCCGCATCACTTTGCCATTTCTCTGCTAAATTTACAGCCGTTACGTCGCCTGCTCTTAACGACATCACACCATCGTGAAAATCGCCATACGTGATACCGTCACCTTCTATTGCGGCTTTAGCAAGTAAGGGGGCGCCGCCATATGCCTGCAATGATGTTTCGTCGAGACTGTTTATGCCTTGTGTGGCTAACCAAGCCAAGCTATCCGCCGCAGATGGCGTTGCGATATGCTGTTTTTCACAGCGACTTAAGATGGTCGGTAATAATTGATTAAGCTGAGACGTTACCAAGATCAGATAGGTACTTTGCGTTGGCTCCTCAAGCGTTTTTAGCAAAGCATTAGCCGCCGCTTCCGTCATCGAGTCAGCCGCGTAGATAATCAATCCTTTATTACCCCCTAACTGCGCTGTACCACTTAATTTTCCGATGGCAGAGCGAATTTGGTCGACACCTATCTGTTTTTCACTTTCAATAACGTGGAAGTCAGGATGCGTATTTGCAGCAAATAACTGACAACTTTGGCACTGGCCACATGGCCCTTGCGCAGAGGGTTGTTTGCACAATATCGTTTGCGCCATTGTGACCGCGAGTTCTGCTTTCCCTATACCTTGGGCACCAGACAAAATAACACCGTGATGCATCGATTTTTGTTGAAGCCGACGCACAAGACGTTCAATTCTCTCCTGTAACCAGGGCAGTGTCATCACGCAATAAACTCCTTCACAACTGAGAGTACCTCAGCATGAACGTCTTCCATAGACTGCATCGCGCTGATAACGACAATACTGTCGTCATACTCGGCTAATTCAAGATAGCGCGCTCGTGTGCGGTGAAAAAAGTCTAACCCCGCCTGTTCGATTCGGTCCAGCTCTCCTCGACCCCGAGCTCGCTCTAATCCGGTCGCCGGCTCAACATCAAGATAAATGGTTAAGTCCGGTTTGAACCCTTTCAATGTGATATTACTCAGCGCATTGAGCACGTCAGCATCCAGTTGACGCCCTCCCCCTTGATACGCTTGGGAAGATAGGTCATGACGATCCCCCACGACCCAGTGACCTTTTTCAAGAGCAGGCAATATAACGTTGGCCAACAATTGAGAGCGTGCTGCGTACATGAGCATTAACTCAGTTTCTTCTGTAACACGCTCACCCCAATCGTGTTTTACGCAGGTACGAATTGACTCTGCCATTGGCGTGCCGCCCGGCTCTCGTGTCGACTCTACGGACTTTCCTGCCGCTTCAAGGGTGTTGGTAATTAAAGAAATGACAGAGCTCTTACCTGCCCCTTCTAGACCTTCTACTACTAAAAATTTGCCACTCATACTTTACTGCTTCAACTGGTACTTTCTCACGGCGGCATTGTGCTGCGCCAACGTGGATGAAAAATAATGGGTTCCGTCGCCTTTCGCGACGAAATAAAAATATTCTGTATTTGACGGTTGTAACGCACTTTCAATCGCTAACTTACCCGCCATTGCAATAGGTGTTGGCGTTAACCCTTTAATCACATAAGTGTTATAGGGTGTCGCTTCTTTTAAATGTTTGCGCTTTATGTCGCCATCAAACCTATCGCCCAAACCGTAAATAATGGTTGGATCGGTTTGTAACCGCATATTGTTGTTTAAACGGTTGATAAAAACACCGGCAATCAGCGGCCTCTCACTCCCGACAGCGGTTTCCTTCTCAATGATTGATGCTAACGTCAACGCCTCATAGGGACTGTTTAGCGGCAAACCAATCTGACGCTGCTCCCAAGACGATTGCAAAAACGTAATCATTGCCTCCATGGCTCGTTTTAACACATCACTGGCGTTTGTGCTGTGAGTCACATAATAGGTATCGGCGAGGAACAACCCTTCTAGTTGTGGGGCGAGATTCGCTTGACCCATTTGATTATGCCACAGCGAAAGTAAGTCTGCCTTCACCGTCTCATCAACGTCATACACAATCCCATTAATTGACTGCAAATGGCTCATCCATTGTTTGAATGTCAGCCCTTCTACCAAGGTAACCGCAATTACATGCTCTTTACCCCGTATCATCATCTCGAAGATATCTTGCAATGACATGCTATCTTCTAACTGATAAGTACCGGCTTTTATCTGCGACAAGTGTGGATTGAGTTTCATCCAAATTTTGAATACATCAATCGAGTAACTAGCAAGGTAGGTTGTGTGCAGTTCGGATAAGACGCCTAAGGCTGGCGTTCCAGGTTTTACGTTGTACAACACTGGCTCATCGAGCGTAATTTGCGCGTGCAGATGACTCACCCACAAGCGCTGAACGAAAAGCCAACCCGCAAGGCAAACAAAGAGGATAAGGACGGCCACACAGACCCGTTTAATAGCCTTGGTCATACTCGGCCTGATAGCGTGATTGTAATCTATCGGAAAACGCATGAACCTGTTCAATATCAAACCCATGTGTTACATCAACCGTAAGCGATTTAACCGGAACGCATTGCATGAGCGCATTGGTTAACATGATTGCTTCGGCGTTCGCTAACTCTTCAAGTGTTGTGGCTTGCTCGGCAACGGTAAACCCTACTTCTTTTGCTTGCGCCAGTATAAACTGACGCATCACGCCATCTACGCCACACTGTGACAAATCAGGAGTAATCCATTGACCGTCTTTAAGATAAAACAGATTAGACGCGCTGGCCTCAATCACATTGTTTTCTATGGATAGTACAATCGCATCATCGAATGACGTGGATTCTAATGCTTTTTTTACCAAGACTTGTTCTAACCTATTGAGGTGTTTAAGCCCCGCGAGTGCGGGTTGAATACCGAGCTTTACAGGAGATACACCAAGATGAATCCCCTCTTTTTGCCACCCAGTGTAATGCGAGGGCACAGTGTGTTGTGTGATAGTGAAGAGTGTTTGTGCGGCACTTGGACGGGCATAGCCTCGCCCACCATCACCACTGCACACTAATACTTTTAGTACGCCATTGCCGATGTTTCTTGCTTGTTCTCTAGCGACAAGCATAAATTGGCTGACATCAAAGTCCATCAATAACCTTGTGGCGTGTTCATCTAAACGCTGGCAGTGTCTATCAAAAAGGCCAATACGCCCATTGCGAACACTCATGGTTGAGTAAAACCCATCACCATAATTTAGCGCACGATTATTTAACGGTACTTTGTCGTCGGGGTTGAGATATATCACTACTACATCGATTCGCTATCCATATGGGAGCAGTATATATTACCACTGGGCATAGATAAATGATCGCTCAGCGCGAGTATTCGAGCTAAAGCGTTAAGGCGTGTTGACTTTTATAGCACGTTTTTCGCTGAGTGCGGACATCTGACAAGACATAAAAAAAGCCCGTTGTCCTACAACAACGGGCTTTTTGAACATGTACTACAAATTAGCTCAGGCGTTTAAATACCAATGAACCATTGGTGCCACCAAAACCGAATGAGTTACACAAAGCGTAATCGTGATCAAATCCTTTGGCTTTGTTCGCCACAAAATCGAGATCACACCCTTCGCCCGGTTCATCGAGGTTAATCGTTGGCGGTGCCATTTTGTCTCGCAACGCTAAGATAGTGAAAATCGCTTCAACCGAACCTGCCGCCCCGAGTAGGTGGCCAGTCATTGATTTTGTCGAGCTGACTAAAACGTCATTTGCATGGTCTTTGAAAACGCGTTTAACCGCAGCAACTTCCGCTATATCGCCGGCTGGGGTTGACGTGCCATGTGCGTTGATATAACCAATCACATCAGGTGCAATTCCTGCGTCCCGAATGGCGTTCTCCATCGATGCAGCCGCACCTTCGCCGTCTTCAGGTGGAGAGGTCATGTGATAAGCATCACCACTCATACCAAAGCCAACAAGTTCAGCATAAATTGTCGCGCCTCGAGCAACAGCAGCGTCATACTCTTCGAGCATCACAACACCTGCCCCCTCGCCCATTACGAATCCATCTCTGTCTTTGTCCCAAGGGCGACTTGCCGCTTGTGGGTCATCATTTCGACTCGACAGTGCTCGAGCAGAGGCAAATCCAGCGATACCAAGCGGTGTAATTGACGCTTCAGCGCCCCCTGCTAGCATTGCATCTGCATCGCCATAAGCAATCATTCTAGCCGCGACACCAATGTTATGAACCCCAGTGGTACAAGCCGTTACCACATTGATATTTGGCCCTTTTAGCCCTTCCATGATCGAAAGGAAACCGGAAATCATATTGGTGATAGTAGACGGCACAAAGAAAGGCGACACTCGCTTCGGTCCACTATTGGTGAGTTTAGTATGGTTTTGTTCGATTTGTTCAAGACCACCGATACCAGAACCGATTGATACACCAACACGGTGTGCATTCGATTCGTTCACCTCTAGTCCCGAATCTGCCAAAGCTTGTTTACCCGCCGCGATACCGAGCTGGATAAACCTGTCCATTTTTTTGGCTTCTTTCTTTTCTATATACTCTTGTGGGTCGAAATCATTAACTTGACCCGCGAAACGAGTTGAATAGTTACTACAGTCAAAATGCGTGATCTCACCGATACCGCTCTCGCCAGCCAAAAGGCGGCTCCACGTACCTTCGACCGATTGGTCCAACGGAGATAGCATGCCAAGACCAGTAACTACGACGCGACGTTTTGTCACAACAAGCCCTCGCAATGAAAATTTGGTAGGAAAACAAAAAACGGCTCTGGCGAGCCGTTTTGCAACGTCAGATGCTTACGCGTCTTTGTTTGCGTTGATGTAGTCGATAGCTGACTGAACTGTTGTGATCTTTTCAGCTTCTTCATCAGGAATTTCTGTGTCGAATTCTTCTTCCAAAGCCATTACTAATTCAACTGTGTCAAGTGAATCAGCGCCAAGGTCGTCAACAAAAGAGGCTTCAGCTTTTACTTCTTCTTCTTTCACGCCAAGTTGTTCAACAATGATCTTCTTAACGCGCTCTTCGATGTTACTCATAATTCTAGATTTCCCTTAAACGTCACTAGATGTAAAAATTGTCGCTAGTTTATTTTGCTACATAACTGCATGCAAGTGCCAGTATTATTTAATTTTCTGGTCAAACCAGCGACTAACCAAATTTAATACAACAAAATATTAACAATTAAACTCGTAAATACAAGCTTTTCAATATAATACTAATGGCATATAAACGCCATTAGTTCATATACATGCCACCGTTTACATGAATGGTTTCACCATTGATGTAAGCAGCCCCGTCACTCACTAGGAAAGCAACAGTCGATGCTACTTCTTCTGGCGCACCCAAGCGGTTAGCTGGGATGTCTTTAAAAATCGCTTCTCGTTGGTCGTCCGTCAGCGCCTTGGTCATATCCGTATCGATAAATCCAGGTGCAACAACATTGATAGTAATGCCACGGGACGCAACTTCTCGCGCCATTGATTTACTAAAACCAATGACACCCGCTTTAGCCGCAGCATAGTTTGCTTGGCCTGCGTTACCTGAACTGCCAACGACAGAACCGACATTAACAATACGTCCATGTCGCTTCTTCATCATGCCACGTAATACGGCTTTCGACGTAGTGAATATCGACGTTAAGTTAGTATCCATGATACTTTGCCATTCGTCGTCTTTCATTCTCATCAATAGATTATCACGAGTAATACCCGCGTTATTGATCAAGATATCGATTCCGCCAAATTCGTCAGCGATAGATTTGACCGCCGCATCTACCGCGTCTTTGTCTGTTACGTTTAGAGCAATACCTTTACCGCCCTTGTCAGCAAGATATTCGCTGATCGCTGCGGCGCCATTATCTGACGTAGCGGTACCAATTACGGTCGCACCAAGTTCTGCCAACGCCGACGCAATGGCTTTACCGATACCACGGCTGGCACCAGTAACTAGCGCGATCTTTCCTGTTAAACTCATCTTACAATCCTGTCAGTCTTTTTGCTATAGGTCTTCTATTGATGCAGGTGTGTTAACCGCCGCACCAGATAGTGACTTGTTGATTCGTTTTACTAGACCAGTCAATACTTTACCCGGCCCAACTTCTAATACGCGTTCGACACCATTGGCTGCCAAAAATTCAACAGACTTAGTCCATTGTACAGGGCAATACAGTTGTCTTATCAAAGCGTTTTTTATGGCTTCTGGTTCTTTTTCAATCGCCACGTCGACATTATTCACGACGTCGATGACAGGAACATTAAATTGGATAGATGCCAACATATCCGCTAGTTGATCAGCGGCAGGACGCATTAACTCGCAGTGCGAAGGCACACTCACAGCAAGCGGAAGCGCGCGTTTTGCACCGGCAGCTTTACACGCTTCGGCGGCCTGTTCTACGGCTTTCGCCTCACCCGCGATAACGACTTGTCCAGGTGAGTTATAGTTAACTGGTGCAACGACATCGCCTGTAGCAATGGCGGTTTGCTGGCACGCGTCTTCAATCGCTTCATCGCCAAGACCGATAATCGCAAACATTGCGCCGCTACCCGCGGGTACGGCTTGTTGCATGAACTGACCACGGGCTTCAACCAATTTAATCGCGTCTTCAAAGCGAATAACGTCAGCACAAACGAGTGCAGAGTATTCCCCTAGAGAGTGTCCAGCTAAATAATCAACTTCAATATTTTTACTTTGCATTACACGCCATACGGCAACACTGGCTGCTAATAGCGCGGGTTGTGTAATGTGTGTTTGATTTAACTTACCGTCGGCATCTTGTTGAACAAGCTCCCACAAGTCATAACCTAACACTGAAGAGGCTTGCGCAAAGGTCTCGGTAACAACGGCGTGCTCAGCAGCGAGATCTTTAAGCATCCCGACTGTTTGAGAACCCTGACCCGGAAAAACGCAGGCTGTACGTGACATAGTGATTCCTTATTATTCTTTTTACCCAGTAAAGCAAAGAGGCATAATGACTCCCCCCTTTGCTTTCTCTAATCTTAATAGCGTACCAACGCTGAAGCCCAAGCAAAACCACCGCCAAAAGCTTCAAGTAGCAGGTGTTGTCCGCGCTGAATACGACCATCTCTAATTGCAGAGTCAAGCGCCGTCGGTACAGTAGCCGCCGAAGTATTGCCATACTTTTCAAGTGTCAGCACGACTTGATCAAGCGACATGTCGAGTTTCTTCGCCGTCGCTTTAATAATTCTGAAGTTGGCTTGGTGTGGCACTAACCAATCGAGATCAGATTTCGACATATTGTTTGCTGCGAGGGTTTCTTCTACAACCTGAGACAATTTGGTCACGGCAACTTTGAAGACTTCGTTACCTTTCATCACTCCCCAATTCTCATGTATCGACTGCTCATCACCACGAGTTGGGTTACCGACATAAAGCAGATCGCCATAAGAACCAGCGGCGTGAATATGCGTAGATAAAATACCCGGTTCGTCGCTCGCTTCAATAATTGTCGCGCCGGCTGCATCACCAAACAAAATAACCATGGTTCTGTCAGCGGGGTCTATGAGACGACTCAGGCAATCCGTACCGACGACCAGAATGCGCTTAGCCATACCAGATTTGATGTACTGATCGGCCACACTTAGTGCGTAACAATAACCCGCGCAGGCCGCGGCAACGTCAAATGCTGGAATGCCATCCAGATCGAGTATCCGCTGAATCTCACACGCGGTACTGGGTAGTGCATAACGCCCACTGGTGGTGGCGCAAACAATCATATCGATAGATTTCGCATCGATACCAGCTGCTTCAATGGCTTTTTTACTTGCCTCCGCACCCATAGTTGCTGCGGTTTCGTGCTCGCCGATAATGCGTCTCTCTTTTATCCCAGTGCGGTCGGTGATCCATTCATCTGATGTATCAACCATAACTTCAAGATCGGCGTTTGTTCTGATTTCGCTAGGATAGTAGCTGCCTGTACCAATAAATTTTGAAAATTTGCTCAAAGCTGCTCCAACAATACGGTTTCGATTTTCGTTTTTATTTTTTCAGGAACCCGCATCTGCGCTTCTTTAATCGCTTGTAGGATAGCGTAATAAAATGCATCCACTGACGCGTTCCCATGACTCTTAATTACAATGCCGCGCAATCCTATCAGACTGGCGCCATTATACTGGTCGGGGTTCACGCGATTGTATATGCTTTTGAGCAAAGGAAGCGCAATTCGCGCCATCACTCTTGAGAGGAAATTGGATTGCGACTGTCTTTTGACTTCGTTGATAACTAACTTTGCCAATCCTTCGGCTGATTTTAGTGCCACATTGCCCGTAAAACCATCCGTTACAACGACATCGGCATGGTCGGTAAAAATGTCATCACCTTCCACATACCCGATGTAATTGAGGCCTTGGGCACCTTGAAACATTTGGTCAGCATGCTTAACTTGCGCATTACCTTTAATATCTTCCTCGCCTACGTTTAGCAAGGCCACTCGAGGTTCAGTAATGCCCGCTACTTCTTGCGCCAATACGGATCCCATTACGCCGTATTGGAACAGAACTTCGGCATTGCAGTTGACGTTAGCCCCAAGGTCGAGCAAAAACACTTTGTGATGACTTGCCGTGGGCATCGTTGACACCAACGCAGGCCTATCGATTCCCGGCAAGGTTTTTAGCACATAAAATGCCAGCGTTAATAACGCGCCAGTATTACCTGCACTGACACAAGCTGAAGCCTCTTTACTTTCAACAAGGTCGATCGCTCGCCGCATAGAAGAAGACTTTTTATGCCTCAGTGCTGACGTCGGCGCTTCACCCATTTCCACGACTTGTTCGCAATGAGAGATGGTAATGCGTTTTTGTTCTTCAGGGGATAGTTGGTCGAATACCGGACCTATAAAAGCGGCATCACCACAGAATATAAAATGGATATTAGGATGTGACTTGACTGCCTTGACAGCAGCTTCAAGGATAACTGGGGGACCATGATCGCCCCCCATGATATCTAACGCAATGGTTAGCTCAGACAAATGTCGTTACTCAGCAATTAATTGCCGATAACTTTTTTGCCTTTCAAGTAACCGTCAGCGCTTACGTGGTGACGACGATGAGTCTCACCTGACGTAGAATCGACAGACAAAGTCGCGCCTGTCAATGCATCGTGTGAACGACGCATGCCACGCTTTGAACGCGTTTTACGATTTTGTTGTACTGCCATAATTTACTCCTGGTCTCGCTTAAGTTCTTTCAAAACCGCGAAAGGGTTTGGTCGCTCTTGTTCCGGTTCAATTTCCCCAAACTGCATATCATCACTTGTTACCTTGCAATCCTCCTCTGCATGAAGGGGTACAATTGGAAGTGATAAAATAAGTTCGTCTTCAAATAATTGAAGTAAACTGACTTCTCCGTGGTCATTGACCTCTACCGGCTCGTAAGCCTCGGGTAATGCTTCATCATCTTGTTGTCCCTGCACTGGACTAAAACAAAACGGTACATGAAGAGAGTGGTTAAACTCGCCATTACACCTTTGACAGATAAGTGATACCTGAGTATCAAGTGTACCGTGAAAAACAGTAAGACCCTGCGCGTCTTTTTCAAACTGCAATTCCACTTCAACCCACTCGTCAGCGTTAACCACTGACCCGCTGAGCCTCTCCATCTCTGACGTTGCTATCACTCCCCGATAATCGGAGCGTTTTAGCGCGCTTTTTACAGGATCGACCTGCAACGGTAGTTTCACTTTCTGCATAGGGCGCGCATAATATAGTCTCAGTCCACTGCTGTCAAAGGTTAATCACGTGTTTTCGTGACATTATTTAGCGCAGCTTTGGGTAAAAATTACACAATCAACTCATGGGGCTTGTCACCGTGCCAATGACGCGTCTTACCAGTAGCTAAACAACGCGTTATACTATCTCACGTTTTGTTCTTCGTCTTTACGGTTATCCGATATGAAAACACCGCTCATTTTAGCCTCATCTTCTCAATATCGTCGGCAGCAACTTGCCAATATCGGCATAAATGTAGACTGCATTGCCCCAAACATTGACGAGACCCCATTTGCCAGTGAATCTCCTGAAACCTTGGCGATTCGGCTTGCCAATGGTAAAGCAGCTGCCATCGCTGAACAACACCCAAACGCTATAGTCATCGGCAGCGATCAAGTCGCCTGCTTAAACGTCAATGGCAAGCAACAACTATTGGGCAAACCGGGTGGCTACGAGAATGCTAAACAGCAGCTCAGTCAGTGCAGTGGACATGCCGTAGAGTTTTATACCGCCGTTGCCGTGCATCACGGCGCGACTCAGAAGGCTGTAGCAGATGTAGAGTTAACCCAAGTGCGCTTTTTGAGCTTAACTGAACATCAAATCAGACAATACCTGTTAGCCGAGACGCCTTATGACTGTGCGGGTAGCTTTAAGTCAGAAGGATTGGGGGTATTGTTGTTTGACCGCATTGTCAGTCGCGATCCTAACGCCCTAATTGGTTTGCCGTTGATGTTGCTCAGAGATTTATTGCGCCAGTATGATATTGACTTGCTCACACTGGCAGCAGATCGCTAATTAATTACGCCAGCAGGAGTGATTGCAACTCACTAATACTATGAACAATAGCAATGGGGTCGTGGCGTTCAAGGTGAACTTGAGCGTGAACACCGTATGATACGCCGATTCGGTCCATGCCGATTTGTTCTGCCATTTGCATATCATAGGTCGTATCGCCAATCATGACAGCGTTTTGTGGCGCTACTTCTAACTCAGCAAGGATCTGTTTAAGCATATCGCTTGAGGGCTTCGATTCGGCTTCATCGGCACAACGGGACGTTGTAAAAAAGTGGCCCGTATTCGTATTTTCCCATGCTCGGGCCAAACCTCTTCTTGCCTTACCTGTCGCTACCGCTAACGTCGCTCCCTGCGCTTTTAACGAAACGAGCAAAGACTCAGTACCATCGAATAACGGACAGGGCGTTTGATCTTGAGCGATATAAGCATGCTTGTAGGCGTCGACTAATTTGTCCGCCAGCGCCTCATCATGGGTATCAAACAACTGCATAATCGCTGGCTTAAGACTGATACCTATTATATGACTGACTGCCTCGGCAGAGGGAACGTCGACATCACATGCCTTCGCGGCAATTTGCATGCAGCTTATGATTTTGGAGGCAGAATCCATCAAGGTGCCATCCCAATCAAAAATCACTAATTCGTATTTCATCGAAAACTATCCAAGGTTCCCGTTAAATTTGCATCCAGTGGCGCGTCAAACTTAACGGGTTCTTCTGTTCGGGGATGAAGAAAACGCAAACTCGCTGCGTGTAAGAACAATCGATTCAAGCCTTTGGACCGTGCCAGCGTATCGAATTGCGCATCACCGTATTTTGGATCACAGGCGATAGGATGCCCTGCGTGTAAACAGTGAACGCGTATTTGATGGGTACGCCCGGTAATGGGCGAAGCCTCGACCAAGGTGGCGCCTTGGTATCGCTCCAATATGCGATAACGCGTTTCCGACGGTTTGCCCGCATCGTGCACATTGACGATCCGTTCTCCGGATTGCAGCACGTTTTTTAGTAGTGGCGCTTTGACCTTAAAGCGATTTTCCGGCCATTCACCAGCGACTAATGCATGATAACGTTTATCCATTTTTCCACTGCGCAATTGCTCGTGTAAATGCCGTAAGGCAGAGCGCTTTTTGGCAATGAGAATACAGCCTGATGTATCTCTGTCGAGACGATGGACGAGCTCGAGGAATTTTTCGTTTGGTCTCAGCGCGCGCAACCCCTCAATGAGCCCAAAACTCAGACCACTCCCTCCGTGAACAGCAAGTCCAGAAGGCTTGTTCATCACTATGATTCTATCGTCTTCAAACAAGATGTGTTCGGCGATTGACGCGACTTTCTCTAGCTTAGGTGATGGTCTCTCTGGTGTTTCTGACACACGAATAGGCGGGACTCTGATGAGGTCATCGGCCTGCAATTTATACTCGGGCTTAACCCGTTTTTTATTTACCCTGACTTCACCTTTGCGCAGAATTCGATAAATCATGCTTTTAGGTACACCTTTGAGTAAAGTGCGTAAAAAGTTATCTATTCGCTGCCCAGCTTGGTCAGAATCGACGTTCAAAAATTGAACTTTTTGATGGAGTTCTTTATTCATACCCCCGATTTTACCTTAAATACCAAACCAAGACCTACAACTAATCAGGACACACAAGAATTATTTTCTTTTCTTGCTAAAAATCATGTTTTAGTGCGATAATTAGGAGCGTTTCAAACTACCTAAACATGGTGTTTGATCCGGTTTGAACTTAGTTGTCAGACATATTTCCCGTATACAGGTTGATATTATTTTTATCAGACAACCCACGAAACGCTTGGCGAACCACACATATAATCGCCTCGCAGAAGTAGTGATACGGGCCAACAAAACAAAAAAGTTCGCCGTTTAGCCAAGCAGAATTGAATTGACTATTGCCTTGTGTAAACACGATGACGAGGCAGTGTAATAAATAGAGAAATTAGGGGCCGTCGCTCCCGACACCCGATAGAAAAACAACAGGGTCGAGTATTCCGTTGAAGCTCAACCCGTATAAAAATGGGTAATGCGTCATTACAACAAGCTCCCCGCTCATCGCGATGATTGCGTGGTGAGGGCTTGCACATGTCACTTTAATTTTGTGTCTAAATCGGCTGTAACACTACAGAGTTAGATACAATGAAAAGAATGTTAATCAATGCAATTCAGCAAGAAGAATTGCGAGTCGCCCTTGTGGATGGGCAGCGTCTGTATGATTTGGATATCGAAAGCCCAGGTCACGAACAGAAAAAAGCCAACATCTACAAAGGCAAAATCACACGCGTTGAGCCTAGCTTGGAAGCGGCCTTCGTCGACTATGGTGCAGAGCGCCATGGATTCCTCCCTCTAAAAGAAATTGCACGTACTTACTTCCCCAAAGACTACAAATTTTCTGGTCGCCCGAACATCAAAGAAGTGGTTCAAGAAGGCCAAGAAGTTATCGTTCAAATCGACAAAGAAGAACGCGGGCAGAAAGGCGCAGCATTAACGACCTTTTTGTCTCTTGCGGGCAGCTACCTCGTACTGATGCCAAACAACCCAAGAGCAGGCGGTATTTCTCGTCGTATTGAAGGCGATGAACGAACAGACCTCAAAAATGCTTTGTCTAAGCTCGATTTACCAGACGGTATGGGATTAATTGTACGTACTGCTGGTGTTGGTAAATCTTACGAAGAATTGGAGTGGGATTTACGGGTCTTGCTAACGCATTGGGAAGCGATATCTAAAGTTGCTGAAGAGCGCCCTGCTCCGTTTTTAATCCATCAAGAAAGCAACGTTATCGTTCGCGCAATACGCGATTATTTACGCCGTGACATCGGCGAGATTCTCATCGACAAAACCAGCGTCTACGAACAAGCGTTACAGCACATCCAACTCGTTCGCCCCGACTTTGCAAATCGCGTAAAACTGTACCGTGGTGATGTACCACTTTTCAGTCACTACCAAATCGAGAGCCAAATCGAATCGGCATTCCAGCGCGAAGTTCGCTTGCCTTCGGGCGGGTCTATTGTTATTGACCCAACAGAAGCGTTAACGTCTATCGATATCAACTCTGCTCGCGCAACGAAAGGCGGTGATATTGAAGAAACCGCATTCAACACCAACCTTGAAGCGGCAGACGAAATTGCACGTCAATTGCGTTTGAGAGACTTAGGTGGGCTTGTGGTAATCGACTTTATCGATATGACACCAGTCAAGCATCAACGAGAAGTCGAAAATCGCATGAAAGAGGCGGTTCGTCCAGACCGAGCTCGCGTTCAACTTGGTCGCATCAGCCGTTTTGGTTTGTTGGAGATGTCACGTCAACGTTTGCGTCCGTCGCTTGGCGAGTCAGCTCACATTGTTTGTCCTCGTTGTTCGGGTCACGGTACTATCCGTGGAACTGAATCTCTAGCGTTGTCTATTTTGCGTATTCTTGAAGAAGAGAGTATCAAAGATAACACGGGACAAATTGAAGCCCAGTTACCTGTACCTGTTGCCACCTATTTGGTGAACGAAAAACGCAAGTCTCTCAATGTCATTGAAAAGCGTCACAATGTGAGCTTGTTGATTATTCCTAATCCGAATTTAGATACCCCGCATTTCAACGTTGTTCGTCATCGTCCCGATGATGTTGTCACGGGTGCAAGTTATAACGTCGAGCTAACCGACGTTGAAACACCAGAGGTTACTCCGACTCAACAGCCAGCAGCGAAGCGCGAGGAACCTGCGTTACAAGGTTTGATTGCACCTACTCAAGCAGCGCCGGTTGTTCCACAAGCCCCTGCGGCCAAACAAGACGCTGAACCGGGCCTATTCGCGAAACTATCGACTTGGTTCAAGGGATTGTTTAAAGGCGAAGAAGAAGCGCCTAAGAAAAAGCAGACCAAAGGTAAAGGTCGCCCTCAAGGCAAAGGCAATCAGCAACGCCGAAATCAGGACCGTCGTCGCAAGCCAAAAAATCAAAACCGTCAAGGTGGAAATCGCAATCAAGAAAGTGGCGAAGAAAAGCCTAACCGCTCAGATGACAGCCGTTCAAAAGGTCGCAACAAATCGCGTAAACAGCACAACAAAGCGGCTGACAAAGAGAACGATAAAACTGCACAGCCTGCTCAAAAAACGACGAATGACGGACAAGATACGCCTAAGCAGCGCAAGGTAAAAGAGCGTCGCAAGCGTCGCGAAAACGTTAAGAGCGTGCGAGTAAGTAATGGCAAAGATCAACAAGCTGATACCAAGCCAGTACAAGAAGATAAGAAAGTCACTGCCCCAGTAACGGAAGCAGAAGTAATTGAGCAAAACGTTGTTGCTACACCAGAGGCCGAAGCGCAAGCAGTCACGCCACAAACTGAAACCGTGGAGTCTAATAACGAAAACGCCAAGGAGACTAAAGACAACGATGGCAATGGTGAAAATACCAGCCGTGGTCGCTCACGACGCTCACCTCGTCACGTACGTGCAGCAGGACAGCGCCGCCGTAAAGAAAAACCAGCAGAACAGGAAGAGTTGAAGCAAGAAGAGCTTGTAGCTGCAGAGACGCCGTCAACCGCCGAGACCAAGGCAGAAACAGCGGACGCTCCACAAGCGGCAACGGCTGAGCCAGTTGCGGATAGCACCCCGGTTGCTGCAGAGACAACGGTTGAAACACCTGAAGAAACTGTAGAAGCATCGGCGCCAGAGGTTGAAGCAGATACAACTGACAAGCCTACGGCTACGCCAGTTGCGCCACTTGCGATTACATCGAGTCTTGGCCAATACCGCGCTTCACACGCAACGGCTTTACCAACACCATTTGAAGGTGAACTAGGTGAAATTCACACCCAGGTTGCCGACGATGCTGCACGCCCTGCGATTGTGATTTCAGGGAAAACAGCTGGCGCATCGTTTGCGGTATCGTCTGCGACGGCTGCAGCAACCAATCCAACTGGTCTAGCAGATGCTGCGGCCAAAGATGAGGTGGCTTCTGCATCAGAAGATGTTGAATCAACGTCAGAAACGAGTGTTACTACTGACATAGTCACTGAGGACGTTGTCAATGACCAAGACGAGACTCAGGCAGTAGAGCCCGAAACAGAAGAACCAGAAGAAACGGTAGCGGACGCAACAGAGGCGGTAGCTGATGTCGAGCCGGTTGCTGATACGCCAAGTGCTGACGATGTTATCGAACAGCCTGCGGTTGAGACAGACGTTGAAGCTGAGCCTGCGGTTGAAGCTGAGCCGGCAGTTGCCGCTCAAGATACAGAGGAACAAAACGCCGTAGAAGACGACGCAGAAGAGGCACCATCAGAAGCAGCACCAACACCGGCTGAATCGGCGGAGCAGATACAAGCTTCTTTCGATTTAGGCGACACGGATGACACTGCGGACTCGGAGTCTAAAGGACAATAATCCTGTCTGGATATCAGTTAAACTAGGCCGCTCATCGCGGCCTTTTTTTTAGTAAGGAATATACCGACCTATGTCTAATACAGATTACCTCACACTCCTTGAGTCGGTTATGGGTCAACGCAACGTAACAATAAGCGATACGCTGCAAACGCTGTGGAATGAGCAAGGCGCATGCGTTCGTTTTCACACACCTCTACAAGGTGAAGACTTAGTTGCAAAGATAATCACGCCCAAACGGACGACAGCGCACCCAAAGGGTTGGAGTGGTGAAACGAGCTATCAACGCAAGTGCCGCTCCTATGAAGTTGAGCAAGCCTTTTATACCCATTATCAACCCTTATTAGATGATTCTATTGCCACTGCTTCAATGCGCGCATTGGGTCAATTTGACTATGCCACTGTTATCATTTTGGACGATCTTGATAGCCGAGGCTTTTTTCTGCGAAAACAAGCTTTAGCTAGCGTTGAGGATGCACTTGGCGTGATACATTGGCTGGCTAAATTTCACGCGACCTTTGTCCAATCCAATGCACAGCACTTGTGGCCACAAGGGACTTATTGGCATTTAAAAACAAGAACTGACGAATGGCATGCCATGCCCGACAACGATCTCAAACAAGCGGCTGAACAGTTAGATGGAATTATCCATACGAGTCGTTTTAAAACATTGGTTCACGGCGATGCTAAAGTCGCTAATTTTTGCTTCGCTGAATCAGGAGACGTTGCAGCGGTTGATTTTCAGTATGTGGGTGCGGGAATCGGTGTCCAAGACCTCGCTTACTTCATTGGCAGCGCGTTTGACGAACGACAACAAATCGAATTCTCGCCAGTGTTAATCGACGCCTATTTTGACGTGTTAGCAACATCACTTGCGGGTACATTAGACGATACGGACATCTGCCACCTTGTTGAAGAATGGCGGGATAAGTACGCCATTGTCAATGCCGACTTCCAACGCTTTCTCAGTGGCTGGAATCCCACACATTGGAAGCTAAACAGTGAACTCAATCGCTATACCAATTTAGCATTGGGTCAGTTAAAACAAGGAACCTTTGATGTCTGAAAAAACGCGTTGCCCATGGGTGGACTTGAGCAAACCTGATTACGTCGAATACCATGACAACGAATGGGGCGTACCGGTCAAAGATGACCAAAAGTTATTTGAATTTGTAGTGCTCGAGTCTGCACAAGCCGGTTTGAGTTGGTACACCATATTGAAACGAAGAGAAGGCTACAGACGAGCATTTGCCAACTTCGACCTAAATGAGGTCGCCAACTTTGACCAGCAAAAAATTGAGCTGTTGGTCAAAGACCCCTCTATTATTAGACATCGCGGGAAAATCGAGGCGGCGGTCAACAACGCCCAAGTTATTTTAACCCTGCAGCAGGAATTCGGTAGCTTCAGCGATTACGTCTGGTCATTTGTCAACGGCCAGCCCATCGTCAATCGTTTTGATTCGCGGAACGATTACCCAACAACGAGTAAAGAATCTGACAACTTATCTGCCGACTTGAAAAGGCGTGGCTTCCGTTTTTTTGGATCAACTATCTGTTACGCATTTATGCAAGCATGTGGCTTAGTCGATGACCATAGCCCGGCGTGCTTTCGGTCCAAGTAGGTGTTTTACCTAACGGTCTGAGTATCGTTCATTTTTAGCGCTAGTCATTGCAACATGTATTTTTTGTCAGCAGCGTACTGCATCGAAAAAGAGTCACTACGGGAAGTAATCATGAAGCGCTTTCCTTTTGGGCACCATGAGTCTGCAGTCGCGAGTTAAAATTACCCCGTAAAGTGATCAGTTTTACTGTTACTTGCTTACTATAGGTATTAGAAGTAACGGGTAAAAGCATGATCCAAACAAAACGACGCGGCCTGATGTGGTTTAGGCACGATTTGCGTACAGAAGACAATGCTGCTTTGCATTACTTGGCCAGTGAGGTAGACGAACTCCTTTGTGTGTTTGTCGTCGACCCAAGGTGGTTCAAAAGTAGCCATTATCAGTCTCGACATATGGGTGACTACCGTTGGCAGTTTCTCAAAGAAAGCCTTTTAGATCTCCAAACTCAACTGGCCGCTAAAGGCCAGCGTCTTACTGTGCTTACAGGGACGTCGGTTTCAACGCTAACGGACTTGATAGCGCGTCATCACATTACCCACGTTGCGGCGAATTTCCACCCCGGAACGTACGAACGCCAACAATGGAAGCGAATACAGTCTCAGTGCCCACATACACAATTCCAACAATTTGAGGGCGTTTGTCTGTTTGATCAAACGCAATTGCCATTTGAGCTGGATGATTTGCCCAATCACTTTACGCCGTTTCGCAAGAAGGTGGAATCACTTGTTGTTCCGGATGTACTGCCGAGCCCAACCCGTTTACCTAAGCCTTGGTCTCATAAAGAGCAACAATTAACGATCATAACTGAGGAGAGTGTGAATGACTTTATTGGAGGCTCGCAGGCCGCTCTCGCGCAAATAAAGTATTTTATGTCAGACAGTCAAAACATCAGTCATTACAAACAAACCCGCAATGGTTTGGACGGCTGGGACTATTCCAGCAAACTGTCTCCGTGGTTGGCCAACGGTAGTTTGTCGGTGAGACAAGCTTACGCTGCGCTCAAACGTTACGAAAATGATATAGAAAGCAACGAGTCAACGTATTGGTTGTTTTTCGAATTATTGTGGCGTGATTTTTTCCAATGGAGTCTACTCAAACACGGTAGCAAACTGTTTAAATTTGACGGTATTCAAGGTAAGAAACCACTGACAACTTTTCATGCTAGACGGTTTTCTGCGTGGAAAAACGGCGAAACCCCCTACCCTATTGTCAATGCCTGTATGCACCAACTCAACGCCACGGGATTTATGTCTAATCGAGGTCGACAACTGGTGGCAAGTTGCTTCGTACACGAGTTGGGTTTGGACTGGCGCTTTGGTGCAGCCTACTTTGAGCAGCAATTGATTGACTTCGATCCGGCAAGTAATTGGGGGAATTGGCAATATTTAGCTGGCGTTGGCGCTGACCCAAGAGGACACCGACAGTTTGATCTAAGCAAACAGACAGCGACTTATGACCCACAAGGTCATTTCATCCGGCGCTGGCGTGGTGAGGCGGTCGCTATGATTGAGACAGAAGACGCCGCCGACTGGCCCGTGTTTACCCCTACTCGACATTAAATACCTGACGTTACCCTGACAACGAGTCAACTTTGTTGGCTCGCTGTCGTTCCTGTTGCCCACTTACACGATGGCGACGGCTAGCAACTGTAGCGGTGAAAGCCTATTTTAACCTGATTAGGTCACTACGCTTATCAGCTGCCCTAGGTAAACCCACGTCATAAACTAGGCCCAGCTTTTGAAGTCCTTGGATAAGCCACCATGCTGGGTCCCACTGGCCTTTTTCTAAACCGATTTTTGCAGACTCAGGGAAAGCGTGATGATTGTTATGCCAACATTCACCATACGTAATTAAACCAAGGTGTCGAATGTTCGAAGCTTGCACTGATGCATCTTTTACGCGCCAGGTTTGCCTCCCCGGATTATGGCAAAAGTAGGTAATGGTCCAATGCCCAACAATAGATATCGCCACACGCACAAATACGCCCCAGACCACAAAAGACCACCCTCCCCAAGCAAACAACAATGTCGCGATCAATAACTGATGCCAACGCCAAGTCTGTTCGTAAAACACGAGAAATTTATCATTTTTCAATTCAGATTCTATTTGTAGCGTTGGAGGGTGTGTGAAAACGAATTTACATGTTAACTGCCACCAGAGGTCTTTTAAAAAGTGGCGTTTATGTGAGAAAAAGTCGTGACATTGAGCTTTGCGCTGCGCCCAATCCCGTATATCGTGAATGTGGATAATGCCAAAAGGTCCCGACATTCCAACTAAAACACCGATGTAAATAAGAAAGCGCCTAAGCGGCTTTGAGGTGTTAAAAGACCGATGAATCATCATTCTGTGCATACCTACGCTGTGTCCAACCAACAGACTTAGGTACGTCATTACCAGACACAATACCGCAGATTCCAGGCTAAACGTCATAGGCGCGAATACGAGAGCCATCACAATCATACTCATGTTCCAGATTGTTTTTGGCCAGTCTTAGTGAATTTCCCCTTCGAGAGGTGAAGGCGAATCATCCATTACTCTGACGACAGGCTCCATCATAATGCGGTTCCTTTCTCTATCCGAATCTATCAACAGGCGCTAAGTCAGACTGGCGTACTACGACTAAAAAGCGGGTTAGCAAAACACATAAAAAAAGCGGCAGTTAGCCGCTTTTTTCATTACCACGTTAAATCGTCAGGGATTTCGTAATCCGCGTACCAATCGTCTTCTTCAGACTTTTCGGTGTTGGTCGAAGCGGCATCTTGCGCTTGGTAGACCACGACATCCTTCGCTCGCTCGGCAATTTTTTCCGCGACGGGCGCAGCGACGAGCTCGTAACCTTCGTCTAATTTAACCACAGCTAATCGCCCATCCATTACGCGATTGCGAGTAACTTCAGTGACGTACATGCGTTTGACCACATTGTCGTCCGTAAAATTAATGACTATGTCGCCTTTGTCTTTCGGTTGCGCATTCATGGTTATCAGCTGGCGCACTTGCGCCGCAATCGCTTTTTTCTCAGCTTCAGCTTGTTTTTGCTGATTGAGTTGCCGATCTTTTTCTTTTTTCGCTTCTAACTTTTCTTGCGCAGCCAATTGGTTCTCATCTAACACCGGCTGTTTTTGCTTGTTCTTTTGTTTTTGCTTTTTGCGCTTATCGGCGCGCGCTTGTTTAGCCTTTGATTTATCAGCTAAGCCCGCTTGTAGCAATTGTTCTTGGAGCGATAACGCCACACATCACCTCGAGTTTACTTTTTCTTACCTTTGCGATTGTCGGTTTCTTCCCACTTGTCGCCATTGAACCACGAAGACCACCCCGTCGCTTTACCACTGTCATTTTCAGTCATGACATACTGCTGCTTAGTCTTACGACTGTAGCGCACCAAGGTTGGATTACCGTCGGGATCAACTTGCGGCGCATCTGCAAGATAGTAGAATTTCGGCGAAATTCTATCTCTAAACCGTGCAAGTTCCTGAACTTTCGGTGCTCTTGTCTCACGAGACTTAGGAAAGTTGTGCGCGGCTAAAAAGATACCAGATGCTCCATCTCTTAAAACAAAGTGAGCATCGGACTTTTCACACGGCAATTCAGGCAGATCGACTGGGTCTTCTTTCGGTGGCGCAGCTTCACCGTTGCGCAGTAATTTACGCGTATTCTTACACGCTTCATTAGTACAACCGAAGTACTTGCCGAATCGACCATTTTTCAGCTCCATATCACTGCCACACTTGTCGCACTCAATGATAGGGCCGTCGTAGCCTTTTATCTTGAAGGTACCTGCTTCAATATAAGTACCTGGGCACGTCGGTGTATTACCACAAACATGCAATTTGCGGGTTTCATCTACAAGATAACTATCCATTGCCGTGCCACAGATGTCACAGCGGCGTTTTGCACGCAGCGCTTCCGTTTCCATTTCATCTTCATCATCGACTTTCACAACTTCGTCGCCTGACGTCAGATTCATGGTGTTGGTGCAGCGCTCTTTAGGCGGTAAGTTATAGCCTGAGCACCCGAGGAAGACACCTGTACTTGCGGTCCTGACATTCATCTCTCGACCGCATTTTGAACACTCAATGCCCGCGGGAACCGCCTGATTGGTGCGCATACCACCTTCATCGGCATCTTTTTCTGCGGTCAACAACTTGTTGTAGAAACCATCGTAAAAGCTGTTTAGTACCTGCTTCCAATTCTGGTGTCCGTCGGCGATTTCATCAAGCTGTTGCTCCATGTTTGCCGTGAAGTCGTAGTTCATCAGATCATCAAAGTTTTCGATCAATCTGTCGTTGACGATTTCCCCCATTTTCTCGGCGTAAAAGCGTTTGTTCTCTAGGCGAACGTAGCCCCTATCTTGGATAGTTGAGATAATGCTGGCGTAGGTAGACGGGCGACCGATACCGCGTTTTTCCAACTCTTTAACCAGAGATGCTTCGTTGAAACGCGCAACCGGTTTGGTGAAATGTTGCTTGGGATCCAGTGATTTCAAATCCAGTTTATCGCCGGGCTTAACATCAGGTAGCAACAGGTCCTCATCACCTTTTTTGCGAAGTTGCTGCTGAACACGTGTCCAACCATCAAATTTAAGTACACGGCCTTTCGCGGTTAACTCGTAATCACCCGCACCGACTTTGATAGTTGTCGCATCATACTTAGCATTCGTCATTTGACATGCCACAAACTGTCGCCAAATGAGCTCGTAGAGCCGCTGAGCGTCTCTTTCCATGTCGCCTAATGCACTTGACTGGATTTGTACGTTTGACGGCCGTATGGCTTCGTGAGCTTCTTGAGCCCCTTCTTTACTACCATATCGGATTGGATTGTCTGGCAGGTACTTGCCGCCGAAGTTGTCATCGATGAAGCTACGACAGCTGTCTAAGGCTTCCTGACTCAAGTTTGTCGAGTCAGTACGCATATAGGTAATGTGCCCTGCTTCGTACAATCGCTGAGCCAACATCATGGTCTTTTTAACACCAAAGCCCAACCGCGTGCTTGCCGCTTGCTGTAACGTTGACGTGATGAACGGCGCTGACGGTTTACTCTGCGTCGGCTTAGACTCTCGGCTATTGACCAAGTAAGTCGCATTTTGCAGCTCGGCCAAGGCCGCATCTGTCTGCGCTTTGTTTTTCGGTTTAAATGCCTCACCCGCGTGACGGGCTACCTGCATGTGCAACAAGTCGTTGTTAGCAGAATTTAGGTCAGCGTGCACATCCCAAAACTCTTCTGGCACAAATGCTTTAATTTCTCGCTCGCGTTCAACAACCAATCTCACCGCAACGGATTGAACGCGCCCTGCGGATAAGCCTCGTGCGACTTTTTTCCACAGCAGTGGCGACACCATAAAGCCAACTACGCGATCAAGAAAGCGGCGAGCTTGCTGCGCGTTTACGCGTGCAACGTTCACTTCACCGGGATCGGAGAACGCATCCTGAATGGCGTTTTTGGTGATTTCGTTAAACACTACACGTTGATAGGTTTTACCTTTCGTCCCCAATAGCTCTTGCAAATGCCAGGCAATGGCCTCTCCCTCTCTATCCAAATCGGTTGCGAGATAGATAGTGTCGGCATCTTTTGCAAGCTTTTTGAGTTCGGTAACGACCTTTTCCTTACCTTGCAACACTTGATAGTGCGCTTTCCAGTCGTTTTCAGGATCGACGCCCATACGGTCGACCAGCTTTTTGTATTCAAATTTACGCAGGTAGTCTTCGCGCTGTTTATCGCTCAGTGTTTTGAGTTCTTTCGCCGTCTTTTTGGGTTCGACTTTACCCAATGCTTTAGTCGGAAGGTCACGGACGTGTCCCACTGAACTTTTTACAATAAAATTTTTGCCGAGATATTTATTTATCGTTTTCGCCTTGGCTGGCGACTCGACAATAACCAGAGACTTTGCCATAAAATTGCACTAAACCTTTTGATTTTAAATGGTTTTTCTATTCAAAAACCGGTATCCCCATGTATAAAAAGAAGACAAATGGGGTTGAGTTCTTTTTTAACATATATCTACAAAGTGAATGGAAAACAAGATCTTCTTAATAGTTATTCTTTTTGTACATTTTCCAAACAGCAAAAACCGCTCACTTTTTAACCACTGCGATTGGCAAGCCGGATAAAACTCGTATAATGCCGCTCAAACACAGGGGATAAATCAGCCTTCTTTGCCTATATTAATAGTCGATAAAGTAAAGGCACTCCTGAATTTAACAAGGGCAATCTCTTTGCCTGTTGAACAATATCGAGGGAAACATGAAGCAGTTCGAAGTGAATTTTGATGGACTTGTCGGCCCAACGCATAATTACGCTGGCCTATCATTCGGTAACGTCGCATCACTCAATAACGCCAATGCCATTAGTAGCCCAAAACAGGCTGCTAAACAGGGTTTAGCGAAGATGAAGGCACTATCCGATATGGGTATGGTTCAGGGTGTTCTCGCACCGCAGGAGCGACCAGACATTGCCACACTTCGACGCTTGGGTTTCTCGGGTAGTGACCAACGCGTTTTAGAACAAGCAGCAAAACAAGCAAGAGAAGTGTTTTTGGCGTGTTGTTCGGCGTCAAGTATGTGGACCGCAAACGCGGCCACCGTCTCTCCGAGCGCCGATACGGCTGATGGTCGAGTACACTTTACACCAGCCAACCTCACCAATAAATTTCACCGCTCACTTGAGCCGCAAGTAACCGGTAGGATTTTACAATCGACGTTCAACAACGATAAGTTCTTCGCTCATCACGCCCACTTGCCAGATAACGAGCATTTTGGTGATGAAGGGGCGGCTAACCATACGCGTTTGTGTAGTGATTATGGCCGTGCTGGCGTAGAGATATTCGTTTACGGTCGTCATGCATTTAACCCTAATATGCCCGCCCCAACGAAATTCCCTGCTCGCCAGACTTTGGAGGCGTGTCAGGCAGTGGCGCGTTTACATGGCTTGGATGATGAAGGCGTTGTTTATGTTCAACAAAATCCAGATGTGATTGACCAAGGTGTATTCCACAATGATGTCATTGCCGTGGGTAACCAAAATGTGCTGTTTTATCACGATCAGGCGTTTCACAATACGCAAGCAGCACTAGATGAGATTCGACGTAAGTTCGGTGATGACACCTTGCACTTCATTGAAGTACCGAGTGACAAGGTATCGGTCCAAGATGCGGTTCAAACCTACCTGTTTAACACGCAAATCATCACTTTACCTGACCAAACTATGTCAATCATCGCGCCAACAGAGTGCCAAGATAATGCAGCGGTCAATCAGTACTTGAGTGAACTTGTTGAGCAAGGTACTCCGATTAAATCTGTGAACTACATGGATGTTAAGCAAAGTATGCGTAACGGTGGTGGCCCAGCTTGCCTTCGCCTTCGTGTCGCGCTAACAGAAATGGAACTTGAAGCGGTTAACCAAAATACATTGATTAACGACACTCAATTTGCGCGCCTCAATGCTTGGGTAGACAAGCATTATCGCGACGAATTAAGCGAAGATGACTTGCGTGATCCGCAGCTACTTATCGAGTCGCGTACTGCACTTGATGAGTTAACGCAATTGTTGAAGCTTGGGTCGGTTTACCCGTTCCAGCAAGGTTAAACTAACGCCTACCGAAAATAATCGGTGCTACCAAACCCATACAAAAAAGCCCGCATGTCGCGGGCTTTTTTATTGTCGGTAAGTGCTCGATACCTTTAACGAGCGGTATTACATGCGGTTGTAGGGTCGATGACGGCACCAAATGGGCTATTAGATGGGACTTCAGCTTGGTCGTCTAAGTCTGACGCCGCAGCACTGTAGACGAAATTGGTCGACGCACTCGCCTCACTACCTGTTGATTGAGCGAATACGGTAATTTCCGCTTCATACCAACCGGCAAACTCCTTGGGATAACGCAACTCAATCGTTGCCTGACCATTTTCATCCGTCAGACTGGTATCTTTGAATGTGATGCTACCTACGATACCTGGCGTGAGGAAACCGTCGTCGTTTTGGTCTTCTCCCGGCTCTAAGATGCCATTGCCGTTAGAATCATCGTCCATATCCAACGTACCATTGCGGTCAGTTGTGTCTGCGCCCAAATCCAAGATGCCGTTTGGATCAATCGAGTCTTCGTTGGGACAATCCCAATAGTTGCCATCAAGGATTGCCCAAACGGTTCCCGTCCATTCCCAAAAGCCTTTGCGATAGACGCCGCCATTGGCGAACTTAATAGGCGTTGCTGACACGGTCAACTCAACATTTTGTATCGGTTGACCCACCGAGTCAGTCACAAATACCGCAAACTCTTTTAGATACGATGCATCATCTGGCACCTGGATTATATTCCCCGTACCAATCGATACATCAAACGCACGTTGACCAACGGTTAGTGTCACTTCGTCTTGGACACTTGTACCTGTGACAGCCGCTGTGATGCGAACCGCATCTTCACTTGTCACCGAGCCTGAAGTAAAGACGGTAGACGCAATACCATTGCCATCTGTCGTGGCCTGCGAAGGAGAAATTGAACCAGTACTGGTATCGTCAACGTTGAAGCTAACAACAGCGCCTTTTACCAAGTTGCCGCTGGCGTCGCGCACAATCGCCGTAATTGTACTTGTCTGGCCGTCTGGACCGATTTGGTCAGGCGTTGCGTCGGTTTGAATACTATCAGGAACGGTCGCGATAAATTCAATCTCAGCGCGAGCAGTGACCTCGTTACCATCTGAATCCATACCACTTGCCGTGATTGCAGACGCCCCCGCATTTGATGAGGAAATGGTGAAACTGGCTTGTCCATTAGCATCAGTTGTCACCGTTGACGAGCCAGAAATAGTGCCTCGAGAAGCAGTAAAGGTTACGGTACCACCGGCAAAAGGCGATCCGTCTTTGTTCCATGTCACGACCAAGGTTTCATTGGTGTCTAACGGAATATCATCCGAAGGTACACTGGTGAAGGTAAACTGGTCTTCTTGAACTGTTATAGCAATGTCACCAGAGGCATTGAGCGCCGTTGCGGTGATCGTATCCTCACCCGATTGTGACCCCGTATAAGAGACCGTAGCCTGACCATTAGCTGCGGTTGTAACTGTGTCTTGCGCTAGGGTGCCGTTGGCGGCTGACAAGGTTACTGTGGTATTGGGAATAGCCACACCGTCAGAGTCCTGTACTCGAATCGTCAGGTCGACACTATCGTTCAAAATAATCGAGGTAGGACCGTTTATCAGGATTTCCGTCCCGAGAATCTCAATATCGACTGATTGCATTAACTCGCCAGTCTGCGACGTCACCGTCACCGTGCGATTTGCAGCATTATTACGCGTAGATAATAAGGCTCTAGCCGTCCCATCTGCAGCAGTTGTACCTTGGGTAATCTGCAGTTCGACACCGTCAGAGCCGGGGACAGAGAAAGACACATCAATGCCTTCGAGCAGAACACTCTGTTCGTTTTTAACCAATGCAATCAGTTCGACTTCATCAGAGCCACTTGAGGCCATCTGAATTGAACTTGCAAAAATCTCCAATGAGCTTGGCTGTTGTTCTACTTGTTGACTTCCAGCTGAAACGAAACCAACCTGAGTCGTCTCACCACCCTCAAGCGTCGCGATAACTTGTCCACTACCGCTATTTTGCCCAACTAATAAACCTATCGATGCCAAGCCTTGCGCATTGGTGAGCGCCGTTCCCGCATCGTTGTCGAATACCGCCAAATCAGCTTGGTTAAAGGTAAACGTCACCAATTCGTCGGCTTTAGGGTTACCATCGCTGTCGGTTACCGTCGCGTTAACCGTTAGCGGTGTGGACTCACTCAGGTTGTTACTGGCGTTGCCATCGGCGTCGACAAGTGCCAACGTCACGTTATCTGGCAAGTCTACCGTGTCAGGCGTGCCCTCTGAACTAAATGAAATAGTCGCCGTTTCGCCATCTTCCAACGTTGCGACGATTTGACCACTGCCTGAGTTTTCACCCACAATGATACCAATAGTGGCCACACCATCATCACCACTTACCGCAGTACCAGCGTCATTGTTAAACGTTGCTAAATTGGCTTGGGTGAACGTGAAGGTGACGAGTTCTCCCGATTTGGGGTTGCCATCGCTACCGGTAACGGTTGCAACCAATGTCAGAGGATTGGTTGCGCTGACAGTAGAGTCCGCCGTGTTATTTTGATCAACGAGTGACAAGGATACGGTATCAACAGGGTCGGTTGGGTCCGGATTTGTAGGGTTAGTCGGGTCAGTGTCTCTTGAGAGAGACCCTCCACCACCGCACGCAGCGATGATAAACACTGATAATAGGAGAGTAAGCGACTTCACAATTGCTTTCATATATGTCTTCCTGGACCTCGTTTCGTCAGATACCGGTCGTAATTTTACGTTTAAAACCATGCAATTTCTGGCACACTATGGCTGTCAAATAGAACAACAACAATATTCATGGAACTTTGATGTCTGAATCTGCACATAAATATAGTTTAACTACCAGAATTTTTATCGGCATGTTTGCCGGAATTTTTACCGGCATTCTGCTTCAAGCACTCGCTGATGATAGCGGAGATTTACGATTTTCGATATTCTCAATGGAGCTATCCACGTATGGTATTTTTGTAGAAGGTATATTTTCTACAATCGGTACCATCTTCGTTAACAGCTTGAAAATGCTTGTAGTTCCTTTGGTATTCGTATCACTGGTGCTGGGTACAAGCAGTTTAAGTGATCCGGCGAAATTAGGTCGATTAGGTATAAAATCCGTTGGTTTATACATTTTCACGACCGCCATCGCTATTACCTTGGCAATGACTGCCGCGCTGATTGTTCAACCCGGTGAGGGCCTTAACCTGACTACAGAAAGTAACTATGTAGCCAAAGAAGCGCCCGGACTTTCTCAAGTCATTATCGATATGTTCCCCACCAACCCGATTGCATCAATGGCTGAAGGTAACATGCTTCAGATAATTGTTTTTGCAGTGCTGTTTGGTATTGCAATGGCGATGTCTGGCGACGCAGGTAAACGACTAACGGGTATTTTTGAAGACGTCAATGACGTGATCATGCGTCTGGTTACGCTTATCATGAACCTTGCGCCGTACGGTGTATTCGTCTTGCTAGCAAAATTATTCGCTACCACAGACAGTGACACTATTTTTGGCTTGGCAAAATATTTCTTCTTAGTCCTTGTGGTGTTGTTTGTTCACGCACTTGTCACCTACCCTCTTCTATTGAAGGTGTTAACCGGACTTAACCCTGTAAATCTGCTGCGTAAAATGCGTGAAGCGGCCGTTTTTGCGTTCAGTACTTCCAGCTCTGGCGCGACGCTACCGGTTACGATGGAAACGGCAAAAAACAAACTGGGCGTAGGGAATTCGGTGGCGTCTTTCACCGTTCCACTTGGGGCAACGATCAATATGGATGGTACGGCCATCATGCAGGGTGTAGCTACGGTATTTATCGCACAAGTTTTCGCCGTCGATTTGACTATGGGCGATTACCTTATGGTAATTTTAACCGCTACTTTAGCGTCCGTTGGCACGGCAGGTGTCCCTGGTGTTGGGTTAGTTATGCTCGCCATGGTGTTGCAGCAGGTTAATCTTCCCGTAGAAGGGATTGCTCTTATCTTGGGTGTTGATAGATTACTCGACATGACACGTACAGCAGTTAACGTGACGGGCGATTGTACCGTCGCATGTATTGTTGCCAAGTCCGAAGGCGCGTTAGACGAAAAAGCGTTTAATGACCCCAAGGCGGGTGACGCTTACGAAGATGTTGATATGAGTCAGTACAAGCAATAAGCACGAAAAAGGGAACCAACAGGTTCCCTTTTTTATTCTCGGTGATTTTTATCACCGTTAGCCATTGAGCGCCGTCGCAGGGTCCATTTTAACGGCTTGACTCGACGGGTATAACGTAGCGACGACACACAACAACGCTGCGGTTACAACTGTTGCAACGACATCGGAGGCATGTAACTCAGACGGGAGGAAATTGATAAAATAGATATCTCCTGATAACACTGTAATACCCAAACTTGCTTCGATAAACTCAACGATAACCGATAAGTTTGGCGCAACTAACAGTGCTAATACCGTCCCGGCCCCAATACCAATAAAACCGTTAATAATGCCTTGTGTTATAAAGATACGGCGGATAAGCCCGTCCGTCGCGCCCATGGTTCGCAATATTGCAATGGCAGACTGTTTTTCTCTCACTGCCATCACCAAAGTGGAAACGATGTTAAAACACGCGACGGCGATAACTAACGTCAACGCGATATAAACGACAACACGAACCAATTGAATATCCTGATATAAATGACCTTGAGTACGAGTCCAGTCATTCATATACACCGCCTGAGGAAATGCATAGCCCGTCTCACGCATAACTGAATAGGCATCCATTGGCTCGTGCAAAGTAAACCTCAATCCTTTCGCTCCCGAGACGATTCCGGCAGCTTCTGACGTGTAATCAAGGTGAGCGATCGCAATGTAATTGTCCAGTTCGCCCCCAACGGAAATCACCCCGGCCACATCAAACGTTACGTTTTTAGGGGCTTTAAACGATAGATCATCGGTAACCGTTGGAATAAGTACTTGTACTTTTTGGCCAATAGCAATGTTGAGCTTGTCTACCAAGCCACTGCCTAGCAGCAGGCTTTTCGACGCATTTTTAAAACGAGTCCAATCCTCATCATTGACTTGATTGCGCCACGCACTATCGCTACTGAGGGTTATATCAAGGCCGGTTAGTTCAAGTGCTTTCAATTGCCCTTTTACCTGTAGCATGCCGGTGATTTTGGTGTACGGTTCGACCTGCTTAAAATTAGGATCTTGATTTAGCTGCGCGGCATAACGTTGCCATTGACGAATCCCGTTATTGTCCACGGCATAGAGTTCACCATGTGGGATAAGTGCGAGCAGTCTATCTTTTAATTCTCGCTCAAAACCGTTCATGATGCTGAGCAACACAATTAATACGAAACAGCCCAACCCTATTCCAAGGGTCGACGACATGGATACAAAGGATATATACCGATTTTTTTGTTTTGCACGCCTAAAGCGTGACGCAATTTGCCACGCTAACATTTATTTGATTACCGCTTTTGACGTTTCGACTAACTTGCCATTGGTTAGGGTTAAAATACGGTCCATTCTTTCGGCGAGCGCACGGTCATGGGTCACCACAATGAAACTCGTGCCTAGCTCATCGCTCAACTGACACAACAAATCGTAAACCGTTTCGCCCGTATTTTGGTCTAAGTTACCGGTTGGCTCATCAGCAAACACCAGTTTCGGCTCGGTGACCAATGCTCGCGCTATCGCCACTCTCTGGCGCTCTCCCCCAGACATTTCGCTGGGTTTATGAGACAACCTGTGTCCAAGTTTCACCTTTTCTAACATTTCACTGGCAAGGGATTTTGCCGTTTTTCCGCTTTGCCCACCAATCATCAATGGCATTGCTACATTTTCTAAGGCTGAAAACTCCGGCAATAAATGATGAAACTGGTAAATGAACCCCATTTGTCTATTTCGGATATCAGCCAAATTTGCTGCAGAGAGCGAGAATAAATCTTGATTGAGGAATTTGACTCGACCATTTGACGGTGTATCGAGCCCACCAAGAATATGAAGTAATGTACTTTTTCCTGAGCCTGAACTACCCAAGATGGCAACTTGTTGACCACTGGATACTGAAAAGGAAACATCAGATAACACTGACGTTTGAGTCTCACCATCGGTGTAAGACTTAGAAATGGATTGGCAAACTATCAAATCATCCATGTGAAAACTACTGATCGATAACAGATAGTAAAATGGTATCGTGAGTTGGCAAAAGCGCAAAGCGTTTAAATGGGGAATTTGTTACGGTTTGTTATCAGCTGTCTGCTTTGAACGGCTGGACGTAACATCGGCTATGGATGATATCGTTGTTCGCGAGTGACTTGGTGGCAAATTTAAGCCCGACAGACTTAAATATTTTTCACTAGTTCGTTGAGTGACACCGTCACCTTGTGGCGCGAGTCGCTGTTCTGGGTCAGCTTACACCCGACTACTTGAGCGAAATCATGAAACTGATACAAGGTCGCATCAGGCAATAGGTTCTGAAATTTGTTGATCACATCAAACGACTCACCTGAGTCGGCAAAATAAGGCAAAATAAAATCGGAAATAGCTTTGAGAACCGCGCTGTTTTGAACATCGTTTAACGTCGGTTTAAGCTGTTGGATGTCACGTATATTACTTGTACCTTCAAGCATTCGTTTTTCCAGTAATATCAACCACTTCAACAGTATCATTATATCAGCACTTTGCTGCAGATCGGCGAGTCTATCTACTCTGTCTTTGATGCCTACCAAGGACTGGCCATCATTCACTAATATTGATGCCAGTAAGGTATTCACCGACGCAATCAACTCGCCATTTCTATTGGCGTCTTTGAAGTACTGATCCATCGCTTCTTTGAAAAATCGCTGCGCTTTGATGTGATCTTTCTTGTACAAACTCATGACACCAAACGCGTTATTTATATCGCTGCGCCAGTCCTTCCGCGTAAACCGGATAGCGAGTGTATCTAAGCTATTGAGAAGCATTTCGACAGACTCATAATCACCGTCATACATGGCAATCATGGCAATAGAATATATGGGTGAAAACAATTGGCGAGGGTCAGCAATGCCATCAATCGAACAATGGTAAAAGTCAAACGCGGTAGCGTAGCTGCCGTGTTTTAACGCAAAGTGGCCAAGATAATTTAAGTAGACAGGTTTAAACTCGGCCCCTTGATCGCGATCAAAAATATCAGCCATCGCTTTGAACGCTCTGGTGGCTAGCTCGGTATCATCGAGTTGGTTGCTCACGACAACGGTGCTGTAGTGCCATTGCAACTGATTTGATATTGATAAAGATTCGACAAATTCAGCGTTATCGATGAGTAACTGCTTAGCTTTGATGGGGGAAGCGACTCGATAGGTTTTAATCGATGACAATATTTGCTCGATAGGTTGCCTTTCTGAAGCTGAAGCTAATTGCGTCAATAAGAAAAGCGCAAGCACAGCAACTGAGCTTGATACCAACCATTCCTTGGTGTCGACAAATTGAAAAGGGTTACAAAAAGCGAATAACCGCATCACCACCTACAAAATGGTCTTACCAGTATTTCACAGTATAAGCCATCTAACGTGTACGCAATTAAACTTTCGATTGATTTAGCCCATTGCACCGAAAGAGCGCACACAATACCAATAGTCATGCACAGACTAAAAATAAACGACAATAATGCTTTCGTTATAGTGGAACAATTACAGGAGTTTAAATTGAATGTTGCGATAAACGAACGTTTCGCATTTGGCATTAATGGCGGAGTGGACGGGACTCGAACCCGCGACCCCCGGCGTGACAGGCCGGTATTCTAACCAACTGAACTACCGCTCCACATAATCGAGATTGCGCTGTATAACTAAATGGCGGAGCGGACGGGACTCGAACCCGCGACCCCCGGCGTGACAGGCCGGTATTCTAACCAACTGAACTACCGCTCCGCATAATGGGAAGCGCGCTTTATTCGATTAATGGCGGAGCGGACGGGACTCGAACCCGCGACCCCCGGCGTGACAGGCCGGTATTCTAACCAACTGAACTACCGCTCCACATCTTCAATGTTATCAGTGAGTTGACTTGGCTGTTGTTGCCCTGTCCCCTGACTGCGGCGCAGATAATACGTATTCCCCTATGTGGAGTCAACGCTTTTTATTAATAAAATTGTCATCTGCGGTTTGTTTGCCTGTTAAATAGGCATTATGTCGAAATAAAATTCAAACTGAACAAATTAGCGACGCCTTAAACTGAAGCGCTGGTCTCCCTGCTATTCCTTGTCAGCTTTTTCACGCTTTTTGAATAGCCCTAGCAGTTTTTTAAACCCCTTAGGTTCAGATTCCATAGTAAGGTCAGCATCGGTGGTTTCTCCCGATGGCTTTGCAGTACTATTTGCTTGCTTAGGCGCAGACGCCTTTTTTCGCATAATAATAATTACAGCAGCAGCGATTACTCCGATGAGCACTATAGACCCATTTACGGCCACCAGAATGAGGGTTAGCGTCCCATCATCCATTTCATCTTCTACCGAATTTGGCTGCATATCGTCTTGTGGCACTTCAGGTTGCGTTATTAAGGGTGCACTGCCATCAACGATAGGATCTTTTCCATTGATTAAAGGGTCTTCAACCTCAGGCTCGGCTGGTCCCTCTGCCACAAAACTATATTCAGGGACATCTAATATAAAATCGCGCCCATCCATTGTCGTGCCGTAAGCAGTGAGTTTTACCCTAAAAATTCCTTCTTCGTAGGCGACAATTAAGTGCTCTCGAGGATCCACACCGCCTTCTGTTAGCGAAAAATTCTGCATATCGGAATTAGGAAACTTCACTTTGCCATCGACTAGCAGTGACTCGATGTCGACTAATTCACGGTCTACATCAATGATAATTTTATGATAGCCCTCTCCGCCTCCATCCATTTCAACATCAATAGACACGGGATTTTCATGTAAGACGATAAGTTCGCCTATTTGCTCGCGGGTGTACATTGGTGTGCTTACGCGAAAAATAGGCTTCCATTCACCAGCCGGTATTTTCAAGTTGAACTGGCCAGTAAAAACGCCATCTCCTGGTCGCTCATCCATCCCTCGCCCATCGTCTTTAAATGTCGCTATGCGCTGGTCATTTGTACCAAAGTTGCCGTAGTTAGGGTTATTGGTACTCTTAAACTCAATTTCTAAGTCAACGACATCTCTGAACTGTTTGTTTTCTATAGGCTTGCCGTTGTTGGTTAAATAGGCTGTGGATTTAAGTATTTCGCCTGCAAACAGCACATTCGGTAACGGCTCAGCATGAAGTTCAACATTAGACAAAACCATTACACGGCTTTGCGGTAATACTTGACCTACAGCTTGCCAAGGCCCAGGCACAGGATCTTTGATGGTGATCATGTCAAAGGTATCAGCGTCGTACCACTGCACCTTTTCTTCGTCGACGCGCCCTTGAAATAGCTTTGAACCATCGGGTCTAACCAGCACTACAGGGGCAGAACCGTACTCCCTAAAGAAAACCATGGTGATTTCTTTAACGTTATAGTCAACGCGAAAGCGGTTTTGTAACAGTTGAATGGAGTTGGTGTATTCATCACCAAGCTCTGTAAGAGGAGATGTATCTATTGTTGTGTTGCTTGATTGAGCATTTTGTACAGCGCTATCAGCAAGCTGCCTTGCAGCGTCGCGTTCGTCTTCTTGCGACTGAGCGCCAGCGCTTAAGTGTATAAACAATGATAAAAAAATTACCCAATAAAACCACACTCTCACGCTACGCTGCTCCTGCATTGTTTGGCTATTTTAGTTCTGTTTGATTATGTTCTGCTAAGACACCTCTTCAGGCTGAGGACGCCATAAACATTTGCCACCCGCTTTTTCGACAATATCCAAGCGGGCCTCATGCTGTGTTATTTCATCGGCGGAGGCTTTAATAACCTTTAATTTATTTGCGCTTCGGTTAATTCTACGAATGGCAGTTGAGTCAGCGTCGCTGCCAGAGCTAGACGCCAGTTTAAGCTTGGTTTGCCCACCGGTCATCAACAGATAAACATCTGCCAGGATTTCCGCATCCAGCAAAGCGCCGTGAAGGGTACGATGACTATTGTCTATACCATAACGCTTACACAAGGCATCGAGGTTGTTCTTTTGGCCTGGGTGCATTTGGCGAGCAAGAGTAAGTGTATCGAGAACATCGCAAATTTGGTTAGTAATAACGCCTTTGGTAGACGCTTCCATGCCAAACTCGTGATCCATAAACCCAACGTCGAAGGGCGCGTTGTGAATGACTAACTGTGCCCCTTTGATAAAGCTCACAAACTCCTGAGCCACTTGAGAAAAGGTAGGCTTGTCGGCAAGAAATTCATTGGTTATACCGTGGACTTCAATTGCCTCTTGTTCAATGTGACGGCCCGGATTGATGTAAACGTGAAAGTGATTCCCCGTCAATCGGCGGTTAACAACTTCAACACACCCTATTTCGATAATGCGGTGGCCTTCTTTGGGGTCAATACCTGTGGTTTCAGTATCGAGAACAATTTGGCGCATGGAACCTCTACTATAATTACACTTTCATTTTTTGATAGTATATCAACCCCTTCGCAATCCGCTAAGGGAAAAGACAATATAAATTAAGCCAGTTAAATCAAAGGAAACGCTGTGGCTCAAAAGACCATTCATATATACACCGACGGCTCGTGCTTAGGCAACCCTGGACCGGGCGGGTACGGAGCTGTACTGATTTACAAGCAGCATAGAAAAGAGTTGAGCGACGGCTTTGCCCACACAACTAATAACCGTATGGAACTATTAGCCCCTATCGAAGCGCTTAATAGTTTAAACGAACCGTGCAACGTTGAATTAACTACCGACAGCCAGTACGTAAAAAACGGTATTAATCAGTGGATCCATAACTGGCGCAAGAACGGTTGGCGCACGGCAGATAAAAAACCCGTCAAGAACGCAGATTTGTGGAAGCGACTAGATGAAGCGGTAAAAAAGCATCAGGTAAACTGGCATTGGGTAAAAGGCCATTCGGGGCACCCTGAAAATGAGCGCTGTGACGACCTGGCCCGCAATGCGGCAGAAGCCAATCCAACGAAACCCGACGAAGGCTTCGTTGGCAATTAGATAAGCTTACTGCAAAGCTCATTTACCAAGAAAGAACCAACTTGCCCTGCGTATCGTTGTTTTCCAAACGCACGTGGGGTTCGCCGATATCTTCAATGCTATAGTGAGTATCGATATTTACCCTAAGCTCTTTATTCTCAAAAGCGGGCAAGCATACGGTAGTAAAGTCACGAATTAGATCAGCTTTATAATCGTCGCTTCGATTTCTAAGTGTCGTGCCAATAATGGACGCCCTTTTACCTAACAGCATAGCCATATCGAGGTTATCAGCATATCTCCCTGCCAGCATCGCTAAGTAAACCACTTTTCCATCTTGCTTCAGTATTTTAAGGTTACGGTTGAGGTAGTCGCCACCTACCATATCAAGCACCATATCAACCCCTTCAGGCCAGACTTTTTTAAGCACATCATCAAACTGTTGCTGCTTATAATTGATAAGATGCTCTGCGCCATTGCTTTCACACAACGAAAGCTTATCTTGACTTGAAGCCGTTACCGCACTGTGTACGCCCCAATATCGACAAAGTTGCGTGGCAGCCAGCCCTACACCGCTTGCACCGCCATGAATTAACGCCCGTTCAGCCGGCTTTACATGCGCGATTGTGCGCAAACACTGAAATGCCGTAAGAAACACTTCGGCCAAACCCGCGGCTTCAAAAAACGGCATGCCTTTGGGAATGGGCATTAAATGGGCTGGATTAACCATCACTTCAGTGGCATAGCCGCCACCTGCAACCAAACCAAATACTTCGTCACCTTCTTTAAATGCAGTAACGTCACTGGCAACCTCTGACACCACGCCAGCTACCTCTAATCCAAGAATATCGCTCTCGCCTGGTGGAGGTGGGTAATTCCCCTGGCGTTGCAAGGTATCCGCACGATTCACCCCAAACGCTTTTACGTCAACTTTTACTTTCCCTGGTGCTAGCGACAGCCCTTCACATTCCTTTACAACAAGTTCGCTTGGGCCGCATCCTTTTTCAAAATCGACATATCGCATAATTTACATCCAATCCTAGTCTTAAATTTTAATCGTAATTTGGCTACGTACTTTTATATCAAACAGTTTGGGTTTGTTTTGTGTTTATACCAGTCCGGATAGAGCATTTTAACTCTCGCTGAGTGGGTAATTATCTATGCAGATTGGTATTATTAACACAGAACTTATGAAATTGCGTATAATCGCGACCATTCTCATAAGCGAGTAAAATCGCTTAACTCTGTTTCACATTTATTAAATTAGTACGAGAGCCTTCATGTCAGCACAGGTCATATTACAGCCATCCAGAGACAAATCACTTCGCCGCAAACACCCTTGGGTATTCGAAAGCGCTGTGGCTGAACTAAAGGGCCGCGCGCGAGTTGGCGATACGGTAGACGTATTTGACTCTGAAGGCGACTGGTTAGGGCGAGGCGCTTACTCTCCAAATTCAAAAATTCGCGTTCGTATGTGGACATTCAAAAAAGACGAAAGCATTGATAACGGATTTTTCCTACGCCGTTTAGAAACTGCACTAGCCCTTCGCAAACGCTTGTTTGACCCAAACAAAACCAACGCGTTTCGCTGGATAGCGTCTGAAAGTGATGGCCTTCCAGGGATCACTATAGACCTATACGACAATGTTGCAGTACTTCAGCTTTTGAGCGCGGGCGGCGAAAAACACAGAGATAAGATAGTGTGGGCAATTACTAAGCTAATGCCTAATGTACACATATACGAGCGAAGCGACGTGGACGTGCGCAAGAAAGAAGGTTTAGAGCCTGTAACTGGTGTACTGCATGGTGAACCACCTATGCAAGTTACAGTAAAAGAAAACGGCATCAACATAGTGGTTGATATCGAGAACGGCCATAAAACCGGTTTTTACCTTGATCAGCGAGACAGTCGCGCGGCGGCTGCACACTACGCGAAAGATGCCGACGTACTCAACTGTTTTAGCTACACAGGTACGTTTTCTTGCTACGCACTTGCTGGCGGTGCTAAGTCAGTTACAAACGTTGATGTATCTCAGCCTGCTCTTGATTTGGCTAAGCACCATGTAGCCATCAATGGTTTAGACGAAAACAAAGCCAATTACGTAAACCAAGACGTGTTTAAGGCACTCAGGGAGTATCACGAGCAGGGCAAACAGTTTGATA
>CAWUJV010000008.1:0-77064 GCA_963922845.1 uncultured Alteromonas sp. | reverse complement strand
GTGAAGGGATCCCCACGCCAGTGCCTAATGACAACGGATAGTAAGCCGCTTCTACAACATTACCCGTCAAGCTACGGGCATCGCTTGGGCCTGCAACAGGTAACATAATGAAGGGCCCTGTATCGACGCCATACACACCGAAGACTTCGCCTAAGCTCTCGCGTTGTCTAGGCACACCTAGACTTTCGGCAACATCAATGGTCCCCAACAGCCCCACTGTTGAGTTGATAACAAATCGCACAGCACTATCGAACGACCCGCCCACTTTACCTTGCAACAGGTTGTTCACAACGTTCGTCGGCTCTTCTAGGTTTCGCGCCGCATTCAACAAACCTGTCCGTGCAAACCCCGGCATGACTTTGGTGTACCCAACCGTCACTGGGCGCAAAATATAGGCATCTAGGAAATCCCAGTTGAAATCCCAAACCGCGCGGTTGATGGGCTCCAATGGATCATTGGGATCACCTGTGTATTCTGGTCTTTCATTGGCCTGAGCCGCTTGTTCTTGCGCATTGTTTGAAGCGCAACCACTGAGCACTGCAGAGGATACAATCATCCCCAAAATCAGAGCTTTCTTAAGTGACATTATCACTATAATTCCTTATCAATCGTAATGTGTTGTGAAACAGATTGACCATCAATCACCGCAGTCGTGACCTGACCTTGCAGTTCTCCTGGTGTTGTTGTCACACTGTCGTCAACAGAGATACGGGCTACCAGCCTCGCGTTCTTCAACTGGGCCAACGTGTAATTCGGCAACATGGCATTTGCACTGTTTAGCTCAACTTCAACGGGAAATGTCGGAAGTGGAAGCTTAACTACGGCCGCTGGCATGCGATTCTCACTGTCAGCATCTTGCGCGAATACAAACAAGTAACCGTCCGACGGCACTTTTTCTTTCATCGCATCGCTAACATCCACCGTTATAGTAAACGCAGTGGCAACATTCGAACCATTAGTTTTTTGTAAACTTTTGTCATCGACCGGTTGTACTTCCCCGCGAAGCTCTGCAATACGGCTTCTCAGCTGGCCAAGCATAGGGTTAGAAGCCGGTAATTTACTTTCGATTTTTTCGAAGTATTGAGTCGCATTGGGTAAATCGCCTAATTGTGCCGACACAACCGCCATTAGCAGTGACAGGTTGTCGTTATCTGGTGCATTGGCCAGCACCTCTCGCAACAAACTCTGTGAACGCTTCAACGCCTCTTCTTGATTGGTCATCATCAATACTTGAGCATAGTTGACTTTGAGCGTGAGATCTTCAGGCGACAAACTCACCGCTTTCTCAAACGCATCAATCGACTGTTCCGCTTGTCCTACTGATGTCCAAAGCCGACCGAGGAACATCCAACCCTGAGCATCATCTGGCTGCGTTCTCAACCGAGTACGAATGGCCAACGCTAACTGGCTGACATCTTGTGGTGTGATGTCGCCTGCATTGCCTGAGGCTAGCTTTTCGCTCAATTCTGGAAGACGGTCAATCGCCTCTTGTGCTTGGTGCATACTGTTCAGTTGATTGACATTGTAGTAGACAATTCCACTGGCGAGGATGGCGACTATCGCACCGACTAAAAGGGGAAGCGCCGCCCCTGCTTTACCCGCCTTACTATCTTGAACTTCATCCACTAAGGCTAACTTAAGTTCGTCAGCGGCTTGTCGTTTGTCGTGTTCGGTAATCAACCCTTCCGACACTTCACGGTCGAGTTCAGCTAAGCGCTGCCTGACCACTTCAACATTGGTTTGCGTCACTGATTGCAGTGCATTTTGTTTGCGAACAATGGGTATCGCAATCAACGCAAGTACAAACAGAACGAGGCCAGCTACAACGATATAAAATACAGACCAGGTCATTCTTTATCTTGCTCCAACAAGGCGTCAGCTTGGCTTAATTTAGCTGCCATATCTTCTGGTGGGGGTTGCTTGCGACGCATAACAACAAACAACAGCGCGCCAACGGCAAACAAAACGGGTAACGCCCATAACCACATAGTAACCGCCGTAACCGGTGGTTGGTAATGCACAAAGTTGCCGTAACGGTCTTTCATATAATCGATGACTTCTTGTTCCGTTTTGCCTTGGCGAAGCAACTGGTAAGTTTTTCGGCGCATGTCATGCGCAATCATGGCATCGGAATCGGCAATATTTTGGTTCTGACACATAGGGCAACGCAGTTCAGCGGTCAAACGCAAAAAGCTCTGTCGCTGTGCTTCAGAATCAAACTCGTAACTGTTCTCTGTACCAAGCACAGACGCTGACCATAACAACAGTAATGCCGTTATTACTTTAAAATAAAAGCTCATTGCGTTGTCACCTGTTGTGATTCTTGCACTAACTGCTGATACAGGGGCCCAACTTTGTTGTTCCACACACGCTCGTTAATGTCGCCAATGTGATGCATGCGAATTACGCCATTGTGATCGACCAAAAAGTGTTCTGGCGCGCCCGTTACGCCTAAATCCAGTGACGTATCACGAAACACGTCGAAAATATGAAACGCGTAAGGGTTGCCGTATCGACCCAGCATTTGACGCACTTCTTGCTGTACTCGATTGAGGGTTTTAGTACCAAAATCCGGGTCTAAATCTTGATCGAAATACAAGCCGACAATATTGACGTTCTGGTTGTTTTTAAGGTCAGTTAAATAAGGCAATTCAACAGCACAAGTGACGCACCATACACCCCAAACATTGACCAAGGTCACCTGACCTTTGAACACCTCAGGGCTGTATCGCACATTGGGCTCCATCAAGTCCGGTAAATCAAAGGCAGGAAAAGGTTTGTCCTTTGCTTGCGAATCAAGCTCGCGTGGGTCAGAAAAGAGCCCTTGAAACAGAAAAGCAACGCCGATAGCAAAAACCACCAAGGGCGCGATAACAAGAGGGGCTTTCTTCATGCTTGTGCTCCTTGCTGACGCTCTGTCACCTTAGCAATAACATTTTTAACTTTGGCGACTTTGGCCATGCGGTAACGGCGATCTGAAATCGAGAATACGCCGCCTAATGCCATAATTGCGGCGCCGCCCCAAATCCAGGTTACAAATGGCTTAATATAAACGCGAACCGCCCATGCTCCATCATCTAAAGGTTCACCCATGGCAATAAACAAGTCTCGAGTCAACGTAGAATGGATACCGGCTTCCGTCATCGGCATACGCTGAACCAGATACAGGCGTTTTTCGGGTTCAAGGTGTACGACTTTTTCACCGTCTTGATAAACATCAAAAATACCCACACTTGCATTATAGTTGGGGCCGTTTCGTTGTTCGACGCGGTTAAATTTAAAGTCATAACCGCCTAGCGCGACTGTTTCGCCGGGCACCATACGCACATCGCGTTCGGTCTCGTAATTACTAACCAATGTAATACCAATTAATGTCACAGCGAAGCCAAGGTGACCAAGTACCATACCCCAATGACTTGGCGTCAGTTTCGTCAATTTGCCGAGCAGGCTTTGTTGTTTTATCCCGTCGATACGCTGCATTACTTCAAGCACACTTGTCACCAGAATCCAGGCGCTCAGCACTAAGCCCAACGCCGCCATATAAGTGGGTTGGTCGTAATTGAAGTTAACTAAGATGCCTGCACTGAGACTCAGGCCTAGCGCAATTAGCAGCTGCTTTTGAACTGAAGCAGGGTCCTGCTGCTTCCACCGCGTCAATGGGCCAAGCCCTAAGAACAGGACAAAAGGCACAATCAACAACGTAAACATTTGATTGAAAAAAGGCGCCCCGACAGAAATGGATCCCAGTCCTAATTCTTTGTGCACTAGTGGTAGCAAGGTACCCAATAGCACAACCAAGGTCGCCGCACATAAAAAGACGTTATTACCCATCAGCAAAACTTCGCGAGAGAACATGTGGTAACGTCCGGGACTTTTCAGCTGTTGAGCACGCAGGGCATAAAGCAGTAGGCCCACGCCGCTTAGCACGACCAAAATGCCTAAGATGAACAGACCTCTGGCTGGATCGCTGGCAAATGAGTGAACAGACACAATCACCCCAGAACGAACAAGAAAGGTACCGAGTAGACTGAGCGAAAACGCCGCAATGGCCAACAACACAGTCCAAGATTTGAAGACCTTGCGTTTTTCCGTGACCGCCAACGAATGCATTAATGCTGTGCCGACTAACCATGGCATAAAAGACGCGTTTTCAACTGGGTCCCAGAACCACCAGCCGCCCCAACCTAATTCATAATAGGCCCACCAGCTACCTAGCGCGATCCCCACCGTCAGAAACGACCACGCAGAGATAACCCAAGGTCGCGACCAACGAGCCCATGTGGAATCTAACTGCCCTGATATCAGTGCTGAGATGGCAAACGCAAATGCGACAGAAAAGCCGACATAGCCCATGTATAACATGGGTGGATGGATAATCATCCCGAAGTCTTGCAGTAACGGATTGAGGTCTCGCCCATCAACGGGGAAGAACGGTAACATGCTGTTAAACGGATTAGACGTTAACAACATAAACAGATAGAAACCTATACTCACAATACCCAGTACAGACAGTACCCGAGCAACCATCACTTGTGGGATGCCACGGCTAAATAGAGCAACAGCCACTGTCCACGTTGACAACATCAGCACCCACAGCAGGAACGACCCTTCATGGCCTCCCCAAACCGCCGTAAACTTATACTGAATCGGCAACTGAGTATTGGAGTTTTGCGCCACGTAGGCCAGGCTAAAATCGTCGGTGACAAACGCATAAGTCAAACAAACATACGCCAATACCGTAAAACTAAACAGGCCAATGGCCAGAGGTTTGGCCGTCGCCATCAACCCTTCGTGTTGCTTGTATGCACCCCACATCGGGTAGACTGCCAGCAATATCGATGTCAGCAGCGCGAACGTCAGGGCTACATTACCCAGTTCTGACACCAACATCAGTAACTCGCCTGCTCAGGTTTGACATGTTTAATGCCTTTCATTTGCTCGGCTAATTCTGGGGGCATGTATTCTTCATCATGCTTGGCCAGTACTTCCTCGGCTTGAATAAATGTATCGCCAGTCAACACCCCAGTCGCGACAATGCCTTGGCCCTCTCTGAATAAGTCCGGCAAGATACCCTTGTAACTGACGGTGACAGACGGGCCGGTATCGACCAAATCAAAGGTAACGGCCAGTGTTTCGTTGTCTCGCTTGACAGAGCCGGGCACAACCATGCCTCCAATGCGTAAACGCTGTCCAACCTTAGGTTTGACGCCATCTTTGCCTTGGGTTATTTCGGATGGCACATAAAACAAATCGATACTGTCATTTAAGGCAACCAGCATCAGAGAAATAGCGCCGACGATAAGTGCACCTACGCCACCTACTACGGCTAATCTTTGTTTTCTTCTTGGATTCATGAAGTCACTACTCTTTTACAGAAGGGTTACTCAACGGCGGCGCAGAAGGGGTTCTTTTTTGGCCCGCGCGAGCAGTTTTAATACGAGCTTGGCGTTCTTTTTCGATCAAGACCTGTGCGAGTAATTGCTTGTGACGCGTTTTGCTCACTACAGCGAGGATAAGCATACTGACAAAACACACACCAAATGACAGCCAGACATAAAAACCATAGCCACCCATTGCTAGAAATGCGTCGAGACTATCAAACTGCATCAGAGCCCCCTAGTTTCTCGGCGGCTAACGCCTGTACCCATGGCCTTTGTTGTTCTCGTAAAATAATTTCGTTGCGCAATCTCACCACAGTGACTGCGGCAATAAACAACGCAAATCCCAACAAATTAACCAACAATGGCCATAGCATTTCAGGCGCAATAGAGGGATTGTCGAACTTGCTAATCGTCGCCCCTTGATGAAGGGTGTTCCACCATTCAACCGAATAGTGGATGATAGGCACATTGATAGACCCGACCATTGCCATCACGCCGGCCGCTTTGCCAGCCTGTTGCTTGTCTTCAAATGCCGAATACAGCGCCATTACGCCGATATATAAAAATAACAAAATGAGTTCGGTGGTCAGCCTCGCATCCCACACCCACCATGCGCCCCACATGGGCTTACCCCATGCCGCGCCTGTAAACAGAGCGATAAAGGTCATTACGGCTCCAACGGGTGCCATAGCGATCATCGTCATATAGGCAGTTTTCCACTGCCAAACGATGCCAACTAATGCTGCTACTGCCATGGCCATATAGGTGCTCATCGACAAAATCGCACTAGGAACATGGATATAGATTATGCGAAACGAGTCGCCTTGCTGATAGTCTTGGGGAGCAAATAATAAACCCCATAGTGTACCGACGATCAAACACGTAATCGCCCCCACCCAAAAGTATGGTTGCAGCGTCGTACACAACTGGTACGCACGCTCAGTTTTGGCATAAGGATGAAGCCATTTCCACATCAATTCTGACTCACTCTAATCGCATAAGCGATGGCAAACGGAGACAAGGCCATCGCCATCAGTAACATAGCGCCCATAATAGCAAGTTGTGCGCTGTAAGGTAATTGCAACGCCGCAGAATCTACCGCAGACGTCGCAAAAATCAGTAAGGGGATAAATACAGGCAATAAGAGTAGAGCTAACAATAGCCCCCCTCTTTGCAGCCCAACGGTTAAGCCAACGGCAATCGCGCCAACAAGCGATAACAGCGGCGTACCAAGCAATAGTGTCAACACCAGCGCCCAATACATATCGAGCGTCAGGTTTAAGAACATGGCCAGCAAAGGAGATAATAACAATAAAGGTAAAAAGCTCACCAACCAATGACACAATACCTTTATTGAAACCACTGCCCACAAAGGCGTGCCACTGAGCATGAGTTGCTCCAGAGACCCATCGGCAAAGTCATCTCTGAACAAACGCTCCATCCCCATCAACGACGATAAAATAGCCGCAATCCAAATTACACCTGGCCCGATGCGCTGCAAGGTTTCAGGGCCAGGCCCTACGCCAAGAGGAAACAACGTAATGACGATTAACAAAAACATCAAAGGTTGAGCAAGCTCACCCAACTGCCTAAAGGCAATCGCTATGTCGCGTTTAAACACCCCCGTTAGCAGCCTCATCAGATTTGATACTCCAAGTCGAAGGTCCTGATCTCGCCCGCCATCGAAGACAAGGGTTGATGTGACGTGGTCAATACTGCGCCACCATTACTCACTTGCTGTGAAAAGGCCGTTTCTAACATCGCTACCCCATCAATATCTAGGGCGGTAAAAGGCTCATCCAAAATCCACAACTTGGCGGGTTTAAGCCATAGGCGCGCCAAGGCGACGCGGCGTTGTTGGCCCGCTGACAAAAAGCGTACTGGCACATCTTCAAGGCCAACTAACCCCAATCCGTCCAAAATATTCAAGACGGTATCGTTGTTTGACTTTATCCCATGCTGAGCGCACCAGAAATGGAGATTCTCCAGCGCCGAAAAGGCTGCACTCAATCCAGGCTTGTGACCAATATAGATTAAAGACTGATGGTAATGAGCCGGATCAGCAGCAATATCTACACCGTTAAACAGAACTTGCCCCGCATCGGGCCGAGTTAGACCGGTAAGAATGCGCAGTAAACTGGTCTTGCCGGCACCGTTTGGACCGCGAAGGTATACCAGTTCATTTTGATTAATCGAAAACTGTAAATTGTTGAACAGTACTCGGTCTCGTTTTGTACACGATAAACCGAGGCCTTCAAGACCTGACAACGGCTGACCCTTTCAATTCTTCCCCCACCCATTTTGAGCGCGCATCTTGTGCGTCAATGTTACGCCCGTTCTATTTCGATGTTCGTCTTTCGAACTGGGGTAAGGTGCTAATAAACATACGCATATTCTACCATAACGAAATGCAGAAACACTAAATCACTGTCAGCAATACGACACAGATCAATCCCAAGGTTCAGTTTTTTTCATTTATTGCCGATAATAATAAGGTTAAGTATGAGATTTTTGAGTACCCGTGAACTTACCGCCTTCGCCTCCAATCGACGATAAAAGTATTACTCAAGCCTTGGTCGGCCAAAATACTAAGGGCGCGCAAATTCCACCAGCGCTGCTACAGAGCATAGGCTTGCTAGCAAAAGTAGTTGTATTAAAACTACCAGAACAAGTCATCACAGCAACGGCAAGACAGGGCAATCAGCCCCCAGTTGAATTCGTCACAGATATAGAACAAGCGCCGCAAAGTGACGCGGCACTGAGGATAGCGCAAACCAAAACTCCACAGGGTACGATTGCATTATTGTTAAACACCGCGACCCAGACACAGTCGTTTCAATTAAGCCCACAAGCACTCACTACACTTGTTGACAAAATTAGCCCTACCATACTGGCTAATATACAACAGCACTCGACGGTTACCTTACAGGTACCAAGCAGCGTAACTGTGCCCCCTAGTGCTACCCGACAATCTGGTAATGAAGACGTCAATGTTACCATCACTCCGGATCGCTCCGGTCGCTCGTTAATAGATAAACCTATTAGCATTAAGCTGACGTTACCGGCCAACGTGATTTCCACGCTATTGCCGCCTTCTACGCCAAATCAACCAACGACGTTGCCGGCAGTAAATGCCCCAACACCCAGTGGATTTAAGCTTAATATTCAAGCACCAACGTCGGCCACCCCAAAACTTGAAGTCATTTCAGATGGTAACACGCCGTCTACCAACACCCGTTCTAAAGCGGATGCGGCGCCCCTCGTTTTAACACCGCGACAAACTCTCCCCATTCTTAACCAAATCATACAAACAGTGTTAAGCCAAGGTGTTCCCGTGTCTCAGTTGCCCAAAACGGTTGCCGCGCCGCTGCAAGTCAATCAGACACCAAAGGTACCGACATCGACGATTTCGGTCGCGACTACACTGGCGGTCAATCAGCAGCAAGTCAATGTTGCAAGACAAGGAATCGAGGTAGTCGGCATCACCAACCCAGCTAAGCCACTAGATATTGCCCCTAGCGTGCCAAACGTACCCGCTGTGGTGAGACCACTTTTGCAGCCTATCATTGAAGCAAAACTGCTATCAATAAGCCAAACGCCAACACCAGAAACAGGTCGCGCATCTGGCGACACCCCCAAAACTGCTGTTGATGTTGCTACACCAAACCAAACGAGTACGCAAAATCAAACTACCACGCCGCAACGTAGCTTGATACCGCCAACGGCGATTGATAAACCCATCGCTGCAACAGGCGACCCCATACCCCAAATACAAACGAGTTCACAGCATCAGCCACTGCCCGAAGCAATGCTGACGCAGGTCAAACAGTACGCAAAACAGATGCTGCTTCAATCGGGCTCAACCAACCAAGCACTAGGCAACATATTGTCTGGGCTCAAAGAGGCAGTCAAAACACCGGATAAACAAACCCAACAGCTCTCTCAGCGGATTATGGATTCGCTTAATTTAGTCAACTCGACAGGGGATAAGGTGCCAAATCCAGTTGAGCAAAGTCCATCTGAACCCAGTTTGGAAGCCCAAACTCAGGTGCCATCGTCAACATTAATTCGCGCGCTATTGACCAGTGCACCCATTACGTCGATAAGCCCCAATGCCACAACGAGCCAATCCAATTTTGTGAACGGATTAGTCACGGTATTCCAACTTGCGTTAGCATCCCGCGCGGTGCGTCAGCAAGCGAGTTTAGCGGATACGGCGGCGACATTAACGAGAGTACTCCCTAAAGGCGTAACTACTGCAAGTGTTCCAGCTAAAACCATAAATGACATAGGCAGCATTGAAAGTAAGTACCAACTAGAGAAAAGCGCAAAGACGCTGCTAGCTAATTTTCAAAGTAGTAAACTGCAACACACTGAATCTCGCAGTGCTGGCCAGGAAAATTTGCATTTTGTTCTGCCTATCAATCAGCACGACAACAACGCACCAGAGCTCTTGATCCAACGCGAAGACGACAGAGAAAAAGAGGTAGAACGCGGGGCCAGCAACACACGGCAATGGAACCTGACGATGAAACTGGATGTCGGCGAACTAGGAGAAATGCTGGTCAAAACGGCGGTACGACAAGATGATATCGACATTGACTTTTACACCTCGTCTGATGCATTACTGAGCAAAGTCTACGACACCCTTCCCTTTTTAAAGCGCCGGCTAGCCGCCCTAGGTGTTGGCGTCAACAGCAGCAGTTGTCAGCGAGGAAAAATTCCCGCGCAATTGAGCGAACGCCCCTACAACATATTCGAGACCATGGTATGACAGATAAAGCGAAACGTGCCATTGGCCTTAGGTACAATACCGATAATGCGAGCAATGCCCCTGAAGTTGTCGCCAAAGGTTATGGCGACTTGGCAGAGGCAATCATCGCGCTTGCAGAAGAATCAGGGGTACTAATTCACGAAGATCCCTACTTAAGCGAGGTCCTCGGACAGCTCGATCTAGGCCAAGACATTCCCGAATCACTTTACTATGTCATTGCCGAACTCATCGCTTACTCGTACTTTTTACAAGGTAAAATGCCTCCTGGTTGGGACGGTGTTGCGGTATCATTGTCGAAGAAATAAAGGACACACCCCAGCAACAACGGAACGTTTTCATGCCCGGTATATTACCTCTCTCTTCCATTGCTAAATGTTTGACGATAGCGATGACCACTTTACTTTGTGCGTGCAGTGCCGTAACGGTCCACCTCAATACGCGTTATATTGACGACACAACCGAGCAGCAACTCACCGATAAACTGGAGGAAGCGGGGTTTAGTGTCACTACAAATACCCATCTATTCCCAGACAGTATCAGTCAAACCAGCGTGGTTTACTCGCCACTATTAATGGATCCAAATGCTGTTGATACATTGTCAAAAGTACTATCCGAAAATGGCTTTACCTTGCGAAGCAATGGCGTATTAGTCGAGGCGAATCAGTGGTATACCAAAAATAACCTCGGTCTGTACCCTATCCCTGATGGTATGAATATAAGACGAGGAGAGAGTATGGCCGACCTAGCGGGTCAATATCAGACCACCGATTGCGATAGCAAAGGCACGTTAAGTCTCTCATCCAACGGAAAATTCGCGTTTGAGTTCGACAACGGTAAACATAAAAAAGGCGACTGGCAAATCGTGCAATTTCCTTATTTGGAATTGTCGACGCCGGATTACTACCGTTACGTAATTGAAGTTCAGCGTTATCGCACGGCCGATAAAATCGGCCCGATTAGTGTGACCAAACTTCAAACATTGGACAAATACAATACTATCGATCACTGTTCATTTGAGGCAGGGTTGAGAGACTAACTAACGGAGCCAACATCATGCAAGTTCAGGACATTAGAGTGTTTGTACCCGCTAAGGACTTTGATACGTCCTTGGCCTTTTACCAAGCACTTGGGTTTGCATTATCGCCTGCAAATAATGACTTAGTATTGATGGAATACGGCAATTGTGCGCTGTTCCTTCAGCGCTTTTACCAACAAGCATTTGCCGAAAACTTAATGCTTCAAATCTGTGTCGACGACTTGTCTCATCTATACCACCTGGCGCAACACGCCAGTGAAACCTTTGGTTGTAAAATCACACCCATCGATCACGAAGCCTGGGGAGATGTGTTCTATTTGTGGGGCCCCAGTGGAGAATTACTGCACATCACGCAACTAAAATCGTCATAGAAAGGTGTGGGAATGGATATTCAACAGCAGTTTCAAGCGCTTGCCGATTTAGGTGCCGGCGATTTTCAGCATCTCAATGGCTCACTGGCATCACATCTAAAGGCCACGCAAGCACTACTAGACCAATGGGGTGCGTCTTCTGTCGTGTCCACAGCTGGTTTGTTTCACGCTGCATATGGTACAGCAGGATTCGAGCAACACATGGTGTCGTTAACACAGCGCCAGCACATTGCCACTATTATTGGTCGAGAAGCAGAAGCGCTGGTTTATCTTTACTGTAGCTGTGACAGAAGTAAGGTATTTCCGACACTGGGCCAACATGATGAAATCCAGTTTAAGGACCGCTTTACTGGGGATGAATTTGTGCTTTGTGCCCTTCAAGCACAGCAATTTTGTGAACTCACCGCAGCGAATGAGTTAGAACTGGTAATGGCCAGTGCCAGTTTTAGAGCGCAATATGGCGAGGCCATATTCTCCCTCTTAACGTCAATGACGCCGTTTCTCAGTGAGAAAGCCCAACAGGCACTTGAGTCGTGTCGAAACCGTTAAACGGCAAGGCTGATCATGACTTGTTCAAATCAGACCAGCCTTGTACATGAATAGATAAAACAGATACGTTTACGATTCTCTCATGTGCTTGATGCGGGAAGTATTAGAAAAAGACTCCTCGCCCGCTGCGAGCCGGCAGCGGCGCAACCCGGCTCGGTGTTTTCCCTTCATTCACAATGATGTCACCCGAAGCTTTAAGTAGTTGAATCGCAGCGAATAAAGAAGGTAAATCCAAAGAATCAATGTCATCTGTTACTTTGTGGTAGTGCTCATCAGCATCTAGCTGCACGCTACTGAAACTGTGAGCAGGCACACCGAGCCTCGCTAATGTCGCGTTATCAGAACGATAAAACAGATTGAGATCGGGATAAGGGTCGGCCTCAAGTTGCTGATTCGGTCCTAGACTCTCATTAAGCAAGGTGAGCAAGTTTGATTTATCAGGACCAGTTAACCACAGTTTCCCTGCACCAAATTTAGATGGCTTACCGATCATTTCAACATTGAACATAGCGACGATGTCATCTGGGTTAACCGCCTTAACAAAGGCTTTTGAGCCAAAACCACCGATTTCTTCACTGACAAATGCCGCAAACATAACCGAACGTTGGTTGTTGGCGTCTCGACCATATGCATCAGCCAAGTTCAATACCGCCGTTGTGCCAGAGGCGTTATCATCAGCCCCATTATAGATGTTGTCTTCACCCTCTCCGTACTGGCCAAGATGATCATAGTGCCCCGAAAAGAGCACGTATTCATTTGCTTGCGTTTTTCCAGGTAACACACCCACGACATTGTGCACGGGTTTGCTATCAATAGTGGCAGTAAACGTCACATCTATTCGATTCACATCTGTCTCGTCACTCAGTACCACCAGTAACGTGCCACCTTGAGGAGAACTGGGTTTGATTTGTGGTCGACTCAGATACCCCTGCCACCCTTTGAAACTGTCACTGTGAGAAGGGTCAACCACAATGAGTTGATTGCCACCAGCGGCACTTGCACCGAACATAGCTGCTCGAAGATCACTATTTTGTCCAACATACGTAATAGCGACATCTTCCACCGATTGCCAATGGTTGGCTGATTGCATTGATACGGCTATCACATTGTCAGCGTTAAGTGCTTGTCCGTTTATTGCACCGACGGGTTTTGCCGTTTCGACCGAATAGATAGTAATAGTTTGAAAATAGTCTGGTTGCCCATCAAGGGGAATCAAACCAGCTTGCTCAAAGCGTTTGGCAATATAATCCGCGGCTTTATCAATGTCTTCGCTGAAATTACCTCTGCCATTGAGTTCATCACTGGCGAGGAAGCGAATATCACGCTCGACGGTGGATAAGGTCATAACGGGTTCAGGTTTACTAAGACAACCTGACAACAATGACATAGCGAGACATCCCGCTGAGATGAGACTGAGTTTTTTCATGTGGACTTCCTTTTGCGATAGCCCCCATACTATGTCGTCCCATTTTGAAAGTAAAACCGCGAAGCCCCCAGAAATAAGGGGCCTCGCTAGTAACTGTAAGCTTTACTCGACAGTGACAACAACTTTACCCATCGCCTGTCCACTCGCTAGACGTGCATGGGCTTCCCCCACCTGCTCTAAGGTGAATGTGTGATCATCAAGCACGGGGCGAAGTGCACCCGCATCTGCCATTTTTGCTAGTGCCGCGAGGATATCGCCGTGCACCTGCCTTTGCACGTTGTGCAACATGGGAATTAGCATAAACACCACGTGAAGCGATAGCCCTTTGAAATGAGCTGGCGTCAAGTCGAGTTCAAGTAACGAAACCGTTGTCGCAACCTGTCCATTTAATTTTGCTGCGTCGAACGAGTTCGTCAGATTTGGGCCACCCACTGAATCGAATACCACATCAAAACCAACACCTTGAGTTTGCGCGGTAACATAATCTTCAACGGATTGTGTTTTAAAGTTGATAGCCGTGGCACCAAAAGACTCAATCAAAGCAAGTTGCTTATCTTCGCCACCTGTCGCTGACACGTTTGCACCAAAATGCTTGGCAATTTGTACAGCGATATGGCCGACACCACCCGCACCACCGTGAACCAGCACGTTTTGTCCAGCGCTAATACCTGCTCGCGTCAATCCTTCATAAGCCGTGATACCGACTAAAGGAATCGCCGCCGCTTCTGCCATCGACAGTGAAGTAGGTTTATGAGCAATCAACTGGGCGTCGGCCAACATAAATTCCGCCAAACTCCCTTGAAGATCGGCCAACCCACCCGCGCATCCAAACACTTCATCGCCCACACTAAAATCAGTAACACCCTCGCCGACAGACTCGATGGTACCAGCGAAGTCCATGCCCAATACAGCGGGTAAATCTGGAGAAAGCGGTAGATCCTTGCCCATTGCGCGGATCATGGTATCGACCGTATTGACGCTGGTTGCAGCAATTTTGACGACGACATGTCCTGGGGTAGCCGTTGGTTTATTTAGTTCAGACACTTCAAATACGTCGGTGCCGCCATAGGCATTGATAACCATTGCTTTCATCGATAAATCCTCTATTGAATTGATGAAACAAGTATATTTACCAGAAGGCGAATTGATAATATCATCCATTACATAATTAGTTTTTAGAATTTATTGATAATGAATATCGACCATCTCAACCTGTTTGTTCGTGTCGCCGCCCTCAATAACATAAGTATGGCCGGAAAAGAGCTTGGTCTATCCCCAGCAGTGTCCAGTGCACATATCAATAAATTAGAAGACACCTTGGGCGTGAGATTGATTCATCGAACTACTCGAAAAGTGTCGCTAACTCAAGAGGGTCAAGCATTTTTACCTCACGCCCGAGAAGTATTAGAGAGCATGGAAACCGCCCGTGCAGCGGTTGGGGCAGGTAGCCGTTCGCCTCATGGTAAACTGCGCGTCGCGGCCCCCGCCTCATTTGGTAGAATGCATTTAGTGCCAGCGCTCGATGCGTTTCTTAATCAATATCCAGACGTCAAACTCGACTTGCAGTTGAGTGATAAGATCATCGACATGGTGGAAGGAGGCTATGACGTCGCTATTCGTGATGCGACGTTGAATGACTCAACCCTTATCGCCAAAAAGCTGGCAAACGACAAACGCATTATTTGTGCATCACCAAAGTACATTGAACGTTATGGTCGACCTACCTCACCGGCAGATTTAGCCAACCATCATTGTGTGAATCTATCTGGCCTAACCACATGGCAGTTTGAAACCGAGGAAGGCCCTGTAAGTGTTAAAACTAACAACCGCATGCTCACGGATAACGGTGAAGCGGCCCGTGATGCCTGTGTCGAAGGTATTGGCCTCACTTTATGTTCGTTGTGGTGCTGTTATAAACACCTGCAAAATGGTCAACTTGTTCCCGTGCTGACTGACTATCCACTTGCTGCAGAACCAGCCATATGGGCGGTGTACCCAAGTTCCCGTCTTCTCGCGCCGAAAGTCAGAAGTTTTATCGACTTTTTTGCTACATGTTTTGACGGTACACCTTATTGGGAAAAACAAATATAGCAATATCAGCCGTTCTAATTGCCGCGCACTTGGATAATCTCTACGTTAGTAAATTTAGATAAGACGGGCTGATCATTCACCACAAACTCAATGGATACATAGTTGTTTTTTATCTTGTGGGCAGGTTTGGTATAAACCCATTTTTGTACACCCAATATCGCCGGCGCGTCGAACAATCCATCGTGATCTGATGCCACCACTTCAATGTCTGATACGTTGCCATCCTGCTCAATGCTAAAATTAACCAAAACCGCCCCATCTAGACGCTGTTTTATTGCGAACCTAGGATACGTAGGCAAGGCACGCTTTATCACTGACACCTCATCAACCTGTGATTCAGGTTCGCTGGCACTTGCAATGTGACTCGCGATCATTGCCCAGGCTACCATTGCTATCATGCACTGGCTTCGAGCAAAACACAGCCTATTAAACAGAACACTCGCATATTTATTTTTCATTTTAACACCTAAAAATTACATCCGTAATCATTACAGATTACACATGTAATTCGTAAGATTCAACCTTTCATGTTCATCATTAAAAGCGGCAATTTTTGCTGTGGGGACAGAAGAAACGGGTAAAACGGCGCTTGAAAACATTCATATTCATCAAATAGAACGGGCCAAAAACATGCTCTTGGGTACCAATGATTCAGTGGCAACCATCGCCTATGCACTCGGGTTTGACTACCCTCAGTATTTTGCTCGTTTGTTCAAAAGTAAGGTTGGTTTAACGCCCACTCAGTATCGAAATGAAAAAGCCCATTGGCAATGACGCTAATTTTGTCTCACTACCTTTTCTGGTAAGGGGTAATTGTTTAATCAAGTGGCTGCTGGCAGGCATTGCATTACCACTAACGACGCGCGCTCGCTACTCAGCCAGCGCGCAATTGTGAATTAGATAAATTTAAACATCCAAACCGTCCACGCGAACCTAGTATGGCGGGATTAAGCAGACACTAATACTCGGTATAGCGAGTCTTTCAATTCTGCCCTGTCGTGTTTCAGCTGATGCATCGCTCCATCATCAATCGGTGCATTGGCAAGCTCCAATTCTCTGATTTCTTTATCTACAGCATCATACTTTGCGACCTTTTCGGCGAAATTGCTGTCGCTTTTGATCAACTGTTCTATCTGCTCAATATACTTTGGAAATTCTTGTCTTAATGAATGATCTTCGCCTAGCATGATGTGCTCCATATAGCGGGTTAGTATCGAAAAGCAATGACTCTGTACACTGCCAATTCAGGTTACGACTCAATAGTAGACCCTAGTCCCCCCACTTTTTATCAATATTTTATTGAAACTGATTATTGTATGATGACCATTATCAATTATTGAAAACCCTATAGACTTTATTGCTGTATAGATACATCACAACAACACGCAGGTATGCCACGCAAAAACAAGCGCCGGAACACCTACAACACGCATTGAGGTAAGTATGAATCAGCTAATTTTGGTCACAGGCTCAACTGATGGTATCGGTCTAAAAACAGCCGAAACCCTATTGTCTCTTGGACATAGAATCATCATTCATGGAAGAAACCCACAAAAATTGGCTGCGGTTCAGACGCAATTGCAAAGCGATTATCCCGATGCGGACATTTTTGCTTATGCGGCTGATTTAGCTAATTTAGATGACGTAGTGAAACTGGCTAGCGAAGTGAAACGGGATCACACCAAACTCGATGTTTTGGTCAATAATGCTGGTGTGTTTAAGGTAGCACAGACTCGTGCGCCAAATGGACTAGACGTGCGTTTTGTTGTAAATACCATCGCCCCCTATCTATTGACCCAGCTAATGTTGCCTATCATGGACAATAAAGGCCGTATCATCAATTTATCGTCGGCAGCGCAAACTGGCGTGTTGCCTCAAGAATTAGGGCAATTCAGTGTGCTGTCAGACAGTGCGGCTTATGCTAAAAGCAAACTCGCGATCACGATGTGGACGCGTCACCTTGCCGATGTTTGGGGGGATAAAGGGCCCGTCATTATTGCCGTCAATCCGGCGTCAATGTTGGGCAGTAAAATGGTGAAGCAAGCTTATGGCGTAGCAGGCGGTGACCTTCAACGCGGTGCCGATGCGATTATCATGACGGCCACATCAGATGCGTTTGCAAACGCATCTGGCGCCTATTTCGACAACGACATTGGCCAAATCAGCCACCCACACCCAGATGCAATGGTGCCACAAAACAACCAAGCCATTAGCGACGCTGTGCACGATCTAGTATCGCGTTATCTAGACTAGGACACCCAATCCGTAAACAAAAAGCCCGCTGTAAAGCGGGCTTTTTAGTTATGTCTTTTTTATCAACTTGACCGACGTTGATTACGCCAGTACTTCGTCCGACTCACCGTCTTCAGCTTTCACGGTTTTGGACAATAATAGCTTTTCGCGAATGCGCTGCTCAATCTCTGTCGCCATTTCGGTGTTTTCTTTCAAGAACTTCACGACATTGGCTTTACCTTGACCAATGCGATCACCATTGTAGCTGTACCATGCACCCGCTTTATCAACAAACTTGTGCTGAACACCTAAATCAATCAGCTCGGCTTCTTTGCTGATACCCGCACCATACATGATTTGGAATTCTGCTTGCTTAAACGGCGGTGCGACTTTGTTCTTTACAACCTTAACGCGGGTTTCGTTACCCACCACTTCGTCACCGTCTTTGATTGCGCCAATACGGCGAATATCCAAGCGTACAGACGAGTAGAATTTAAGCGCGTTACCACCCGTTGTTGTTTCTGGCGATCCAAACATCACACCAATCTTCATACGGATTTGGTTGATGAATACACACAAGGTATTAGAGCGCTTGATATTGGCCGTCAACTTACGTAGCGCTTGTGACATCAGTCGAGCCTGCAAACCAACGTGAGAGTCACCCATGTCACCCTCGATTTCCGCTTTCGGTGTCAAGGCTGCTACTGAGTCAACAATAACAACGTCCACCGCACCTGAGCGAACCAACATGTCGCAAATTTCTAGTGCTTGTTCACCGGTATCTGGCTGAGATACCAACAGATCGTCAATGTTTACACCAAGTTTTTCAGCGTATACCGGGTCTAACGCGTGCTCGGCATCTACGAATGCGCATGTTTTACCTTGTTTTTGCGCTTGCGCAATGACTTGTAGCGTCAAGGTGGTTTTACCCGATGATTCAGGACCGTAAATTTCGACGATACGACCACATGGTAAACCACCTATACCCAATGCAATATCAATACTGAGTGAGCCCGTTGAGATAGCTTCAATGTCCATCGCTTGGGTATCACCCAAACGCATGATGGCGCCTTTACCAAATTGCTTTTCGATTTGACCGACTGCCGCCGATAACGCTTTTGATTTATTGTCGTCCACTCTGGATTCCTCAGATAATTACACAGTGAGGCGTATCGGCTCACTATGGGAAATAGTCACTCAATTGGAATGAATCATATACTGTATAGTTATACAGTTGCAAGTACTGTATAACAATTATTTGATTAGGCCTGTTTAGCTATTCGCTGGCAACTAGGCGTTGGTGCAGATAACAAATCGCATAAGCAATGGCTTGGTGCCTTACTGCATCGCGGTTTCCGTCGAATTGCACCTTGTTGCACGTGATATTACCATCGATCGCAAAACCAAACCAAACGGTTCCGACCGGTTTTTCTTCCGTTCCACCACCGGGACCTGCAATGCCGCTGACAGATATGCCAACGTTCGCACTAGTGTTATTTATCACGCCCGACACCATCTCTGCGACGGTTTGCTCTGACACGGCACCGTGCTGAGCTAACGTAGACTCATTGACACCTAACTGTTGGTGTTTTGCGTCATTTGAATAGGTGACCCAAGACTGATTAAACCAATCAGAGCTACCAGAAACGGACGTAAAGGCAAACGCGATCCCCCCGCCGGTGCAAGATTCGGCACAGGATACGTGCCAACCGCGCTGGCGCAAAGCGGCGCCTAATTCGAGTATGCGTTGATTTAGTGCTGTGTCATCAGAAACGGTTGAAAATCCTTGGCTCATAGGAATAATACGTAGCTATAAAAAAGTGGTGTTATTATGCCGCTGTAAAAAACATTAACGCAAGCTGAGGCGTCTTTGGAATCACACACTCCTATGATGCGCCAATATCTCAATATTAAGGCGCAACACCCAAATATTTTATTGTTTTATCGCATGGGCGATTTTTACGAACTCTTCTATGACGACGCCAAACGCGCGGCAGAATTGTTAGATATCTCGTTAACGGCCCGCGGCAAATCCGGTGGCGAGCCGATTCCCATGGCTGGTGTGCCTTATCACGCTGTGGAAAGTTACCTCGCACGCCTTGTAAAAATGGGCGAATCCGTTGCGATATGTGAACAAGTCGGCGACCCGGCGACAAGTAAGGGCCCAGTTGAACGAGCCGTGCAGCGAATTGTTACGCCAGGTACTGTAACCGACGAAGCGCTGCTTGATGAACGCAGTGATAACTTGTTAGCGGCAGTATGTAGCCATAAGGGTGTGTTTGGTGTGGCCTCTCTCGATGTATCCAGTGGCCGGTTTGTCATCAATGAGCTCAAAGGTGATGAAGACCTATTGGCCGAGCTGCAGCGCTTAAATCCCGCTGAGTTACTGTATCCCGAGGGCTTTGATGATTTTGGGCTAATTGGTCAGCGACGAGGTTTACGTCGTCGTCCGGAATGGGAATTTGATGTTGATTCTGCAAAAGACCAATTAAACGAACAATTTGGTACTCAATCGCTATCGGGTTTTGGTGTTGATGCCATGACACTGGGCTTGGGTGCGGCGGGCTGTGTTTTACAATACGTCAAAGATACTCAGCGCACCGCCCTTCCGCACATCCGCCAAATCCGTCACGAACAATCCAGCACCCAAGTGCAATTGGATGCCGCAACAAGACGCAACCTTGAACTGACGCAAAACCTTAGCGGTGGGCTCGACAATACGCTGTTTTCGGTGCTCGATACCACCGCCACTGCGATGGGCAGTCGTCTATTACAACGCTTTATCCATTCGCCGATTACCGACCGAACCGAATTAGTTCAACGTCAGGAAGGCATTCAGGCACTAATCGACAGTGGCGTAGACAGCCTCACCGATGTGCTAAAACACATCGGAGATATTGAGCGCATTATGGCAAGGCTGGCGCTGCGTTCAGCACGACCAAGAGACTTTTCGAGACTGCGTAACGCCCTCAACGCACTACCCGATTTGCAGTCTTATTTGGGCGATTTTGACACACCAATCATTCAAGCGATTGCCACGCAAATCAGTCAATACCCTGAGCTGCAGTCGCTATTAAATGATGCGATCATCGACAACCCGCCAGTGGTCATTCGCGATGGTGGCGTTATCGCACTAGGCTATAACGCCGAGCTCGACGAATTACGTGCTTTGTCTCAGGGCGCAACCGATTACCTCGATCAAATGGAGCAACGCGAGCGGGAGAGAACCGGTATATCAACGCTTAAGGTGGGATACAATAAGGTTCACGGCTTCTATATTGAAATTAGCCGAGCAAACAGCGATGCCGCGCCGCCTGAATACATCCGCAGACAAACGTTGAAAAACGCCGAACGATTTATCACGCCAGAATTAAAAGAACACGAAGACAAAGTCCTCACAAGCCAAGGACGAGCGTTAGCCCTTGAAAAGCAACTCTACGAGCAATTGTTTGACCATATCCACCCGCAACTCAATCAACTGATTGATTCTGCCGCGGCACTGGCCAAGCTTGATGTACTGAGTTGCTTTGCCGAACGAGCGGAAACGCTAGAATTACACCGCCCCGAATTAGTAAACCGTGCTGGCATTAGCTATGACAATGGTCGCCATCTTGTCGTTGAACACGTCATGGACCACCCTTTTATCGCCAACCCTCTCAAGCTTGACGAGTCTTCACGCATGCTGATTATCACGGGCCCCAACATGGGTGGTAAATCGACCTACATGCGTCAAACGGCACTTATTGCATTACTTGCTTATATTGGCAGCTTCGTACCCGCTGACAATGCCCAAATTGGCCCGGTTGATCGTATTTTTACCCGTATTGGTGCAGCGGATGATTTGGCGTCAGGTCGTTCAACCTTCATGGTCGAAATGACTGAAACGGCAAATATATTGCACAATGCAACCGCGCATTCGCTGGTGTTAATGGATGAAATTGGGCGCGGAACCAGTACTTATGATGGCCTGTCTCTCGCTTGGTCTTGCGCAACGCACTTAGCACAAACCACAAAAGCGTATACCTTGTTTGCAACCCACTATTTTGAGCTGACCCAGCTACCTGAAACAACCGCAGGGGTCGTCAATGTGCATTTAGATGCGGTAGAACACAAAGATGATATTCGCTTTATGCACACGGTAGAAAGCGGCGCCGCCAGCAAAAGTTATGGCCTTCAAGTGGCCCAGCTAGCGGGGGTACCTAAATCCGTTATCACAGCCGCGAAATACAAGCTTGCGAGTTTAGAGGCGGCGTCACCGTCAGAGCCATCAACACCAAAAGGTGCGCCAGTAAATCCGCATGACGTTCAAATGAGTTTACTCGACGCCCCCCATCCGCTGGCCCTAGCCTTAGATGACATCAACCCAGATGAACTCACGCCGCGAGCGGCATTGGACCTGATTTATCAACTGAAAAAGTTGGCGTAAAACCACCAAAGGTTCAAAATTACACAGTTCCCTGCGCAAACTCATTGTTTGTGTGGGGTTATTTCAGTATACTATCGCGCCGTCCAGTGTTGTATTACCAAGCAGCACAATTACCAAAATTTATCCAACGTCTTAGGTTTCACATGACAAATTATATTTTCGTCACTGGTGGTGTTGTTTCATCACTAGGTAAGGGTATTGCAGCTGCCTCATTGGCCGCTATTTTGGAGGCTCGGGGCCTTACGGTTACCATGCTTAAACTCGACCCTTATATCAATGTTGACCCGGGCACAATGAGCCCTATTCAACACGGTGAAGTCTTCGTTACTGACGATGGCGCTGAAACCGATTTAGACCTTGGTCACTACGAACGTTTCATTCGCACCCGCATGACAAAGCGCAATAACTTCACCACTGGACGGGTGTATGAAGAAGTATTGCGTCGCGAGCGTCGCGGTGATTACCTGGGTGCCACCATTCAGGTTATTCCTCACATTACCAATGAAATTAAACGTCGCGTGATCGATGGTGCAGAAGGCCACGATGTGGCAATTGTTGAAATCGGCGGCACCGTGGGTGATATCGAATCACAACCGTTCCTAGAAGCTATTCGTCAATTGGGTACGGAGCTTGGTCGTGAGCGCGCTATGTATATGCATTTGACGTTGGTACCTTACATGGCAGCGTCGGGCGAAGTGAAAACCAAGCCAACACAACACTCGGTGAAAGAACTTCGCTCAATTGGTATTCAACCTGACATTTTGGTTTGCCGTTCAGAGGGTGCATTGCCTGCTGCAGAGCGTTCAAAAATTGCGCTTTTCACCAATGTCGCCGATAAAGCGGTCATCTCAATGCGTGATGTAGATAGTATCTATCGCATTCCAGCGGCATTGAAAGCACAAGGCATGGACCAACTGGTTGTTGACCGTTTCAACCTTGAATGCCCTGAGGCAGATCTCACCGAGTGGGAACAAGTCCTTTACGCAGAGTCTAACCCGACAAGCGAAGTAACCATTGGCATGGTGGGTAAATATGTTGAGTTACCTGATGCGTACAAGTCGGTTAACGAAGCATTAAAACACGCCGGCTTATCTAATCGCGTCACAGTCAACATTCAATATGTCGACTCTCAAGACGTTGAAAGTAAAGGCGCTCAAATTCTCGAAAATCTTGACGCTATTCTTGTCCCAGGTGGTTTTGGTGAACGTGGTGTAGAAGGCAAAATTGCCGCTGCCAAATACGCGCGCGAGAACAAGGTGCCTTACTTAGGTATTTGCTTGGGCATGCAGGTCGCACTAATTGAGTTTGCTCGAAATGTTGCGAATATGCCGGATGCCAACAGTACTGAATTTGATCCTGAAACCCCCTTCCCAGTTGTTGGTCTCATTACAGAATGGCTAGACGCCGATGGCTCGACTGAAACCCGTAGTGAAACATCTGACCTTGGCGGTACGATGCGCTTGGGTAGTCAACTGTGCCACCTGATTCCAGGAAGCAAAGCACACGAGATGTATGGTTCAGCAGAAATATACGAGCGTCACCGTCACCGCTATGAGGTAAATAACAACTTGCGCGACCAGATCGAGCAAGCTGGCATGAAAGTAAGTGGTTTGTCCACTGACAAACGACTTGTAGAAGTTGTCGAAATACCTGACCATCCTTGGTTCGTTGCTGGTCAGTTCCACCCAGAGTTTACTTCTACACCTAGGGACGGCCACCCGCTGTTTAGCGGTTTTGTTGCGGCAGCGAGCCAATACCAGAAAGAAAATCATTAGATTACTAATAAGGCAGCCTGTCTCCCGTTGGCTGCCGATTACTTGTTGAGGAAAAAACATGGCGAACATTAGTCGCATTATCGGACGCGAAATTCTTGACTCGCGTGGCAACCCAACTGTTGAAGCTGACGTCTACCTAGATTCAGGTGTGATGGGTCGCGCAACTGCACCATCAGGCGCTTCTACAGGTTCACGTGAAGCATTAGAACTTCGTGACGGTGACAAAGCACGTTACATGGGTAAAGGTGTAACGAAAGCCGTTGCAGCGGTAAACGACGTGATTGCACCAGCGCTTTTGGGCAAAGACCCACTAGAGCAAGAAGCGCTAGACAACCTTATGATCGAACTTGACGGTACTGAGAACAAAGAAACCCTTGGTGCAAATGCAATCCTTGCGGTCTCACTCGCTATCGCAAAAGCAGCAGCAACAGAGAAAGGTGTTGCGCTTTATGAGCACATCGCCGACTTGAACGGTACATCCGGTCAATACTCAATGCCTGTGCCTATGATGAATATCATCAATGGTGGTGAGCACGCCGACAACAACGTTGATATCCAAGAATTCATGGTTCAACCTGTTGGTGCATCAAGCTTCAAAGAAGCGTTGCGCATGGGTGCGGAAATCTTCCATAACCTGAAAAAAGTATTGTCAGCAAAAGGACTAAATACGGCTGTTGGTGACGAAGGTGGTTTCGCACCAAACCTAAGCTCAAACGCAGAAGCTTTGGCTGTTATCGTGGAAGCGGTAGAAAAAGCGGGCTACAAAATGAACGAAGACATTACGCTAGCACTAGACTGTGCGGCGTCTGAGTTCTACAAAGACGGCCAATACGTGCTTTCTGGCGAAGACAAGAGCTTCGATTCAGAAGGATTTGGTGATTACCTAGCTGCGCTAACTGAACAGTATCCGATTGTTTCTATTGAAGACGGTTTAGACGAAAGCGACTGGGATGGTTGGGCAAGCCTAACGAAGAAGGTTGGTGACAAGGTACAGCTTGTTGGTGACGACTTGTTCGTAACAAACACGAAGATCCTAACCCGCGGTATCGAAAATGGCATTGGTAACTCAATCCTAATTAAGTTCAACCAGATCGGTTCTCTAACTGAAACATTGAATGCAATTAAGATGGCAAAAGATGCTGGCTTTACTGCCGTTATTTCTCACCGTAGTGGTGAAACGGAAGACGCAACTATCGCTGACCTTGCTGTTGGTACAGCGGCAGGCCAAATCAAAACGGGCTCACTGTGCCGTTCTGACCGTGTTGCTAAGTACAACCAATTACTTCGTATCGAAGAAGCCTTGGCTGACAAAGCCGTTTACAACGGCCGTAGCGAAATCAAAGGTCAGTAATTATTACTGATGTTAAAAAAAGGCACCCAAGGGTGCCTTTTTCGTTTTTAACCAATGGATTTTTAAGTCAGTTTCATTAAGCTAGTTAACAATTAATCTAGCGAAGAATGGATGCGATGAAAAAGAACGCTTGGTATAAACAGCCAGAAATGATTGTTGCGCTTAGTGCGCTGGTTGTCAGCTTGGTCACTACAGTGGTCAGTATCTACTCTGCGCATACCGATCGCCAATACGCAAAAGCCTCGGTCTGGCCCCAGCTCGAAATGTTTCACAACAATGGACCCGATGTGTTTGAGCTGACCGTCACCAATCGCGGCAATGGCCCAGCCATCATTAAATACGCTCGTGTTGAATATGAAGGGCGTTTCCCCAAAAGTTGGCGAGACTTTGAAGATGTGCCCGCTTTGTCGACGTCAGTAATAGGCAGGCGAACCATTTCACCCGGACAAGAGATCAAACCGCTTCGATATGCCGGCGATCAAGTTGGCTATTTCATGGATATGTCTTCAAAACTGAATTTCACGTTGTGTTATTGCTCTATTTACGATGAATGTTGGACGTCACAATACAGCGGGTCAACCCATGCTGTTGAGCACTGCGACATTCCCGACGCAGAACGCTTCTTGTACTAATCCCCATTCGCATAGATTTTGGGCCGCTCGGTGTATGCTCGAATAGTTAAATTGAGCGAACACTTAACTGTGTCGATTGGCATAACGCCCAATTACTGTACAAATGACTATGTAGCACAAACGTTGTCCATGTGGCAGACTGCGTATACGTTATTATTCAACCGTGATGTCGATTGACGCAGTCGTTATGCCCACATCTGACAACGCACAATCTGATTTTTTAAGCGGCTTTGATGTCGCGCCCGTGGCCGATAATCGCTTCTCCGAGGTTTGTAACGCCTTGTACGAGAGGGAGTTGATGTATTTGTCGCAACACGGTCCACGTCAAATTTCGCTGTTTCAGCGACGCCTTGCAGGTCTAAGTCATCACATAAAACGCGCAGCACGTCATTTAACCGATAACCCCTCGCCTATCGATGTCGATATACACAACGGCAGTTGGCAAGCCAAACAATCTGGTAAATGCCCAGCCAACCGACAATCATTTGATGTCATCGAACCTTGGTATGCGACCCACGCCAAACCCGGTCTTGTTGTGCCTGTGTTGATAAAAGGGCTCGACAACGAATTTATCGAACTCGATTCTATTGACCGAGTACAACATGAAAACGCGACCCTACACCTCAATAAATACGGCTGGTTTAGCTTCGCAGGCGTCTGTGAGAATAACGCCAATCCCTCGTCACTCTCGCCTCAATTGCTCAAGCCAACCAAGCCTATTATGGCGGCAGCGTGTTGCGGACACAGCTGGAACCACAAAGGTAAAGTGGCCCCACGTTCATTGACGTTACGAGAGCTACTTCTGTCAACCAATATCAATTGGAAGACATTCACGCTTTTAACCGAAAATTAGTACTCATTGTTCGCAATACACAATAATTAGGATATCCATCATAATTATTGTGATTATTTAGTAGCAAAACGAAAAAATGGTTGACCTCAAGGGCACTGATCGTTACATTGTTTGCCATTACTTGGTGAGCAACGAAAAACGCAAATGTTTAACACTACACTGCTATTTTCACTTCTACTCCTTACGGCAGCGAGACTGCACGGGTAGATTGCGACCAAATCAGCAATTTCACAAAAACCCGTGCACAGCACGGGTTTTTTTTAACTTTTGAAAAACACTAAAGTGAGCGTCATGACTAATCAGGTGAAGATTTTCGATACAACTTTACGGGATGGTGAACAAGCCTTACCCGCCAGTTTAACGGCGAAAGAAAAGTTGCAGATCGCCCTGGCGCTCGAGCGTTTGGGTGTAGATATCATAGAAGCGGGCTTTCCTGTTTCTTCGCCAGGTGATTTCGAATCAGTACAAATGATCGCTCGTGAGGTCAAAAATGCGACTGTCTGTGGCTTGTCTCGAGCGTTAGAAAAAGACATTGATGCGTGTGGACAAGCATTAAGTGTTGCTGAGCAATTTCGTATTCACACCTTTATCGCGACGTCGGAAATTCACGTTGGCGCAAAGCTGCGCAAGTCTCAAGATGAAATCGTTGCAATGGCGGTGCACGCCGTAAAACACGCCCGCCGCTATACTGACGACGTTGAATTTTCATGTGAAGATGCCGGTCGCACGCACATCGACTACTTGTGCAGAATGGTAGAGGCCGCAATTGACGCTGGCGCGACCACCGTTAATATTCCAGACACGGTGGGTTACACCACCCCCACTGAGTTTGGTTCGATTGTGGGTCAGCTATTCAATCGTGTACCCAACATTGATAAGGCAACGATTTCTGTCCATTGTCACAACGACTTGGGTCTTGCCGTAGCCAACTCATTGGCCGCTGTAGAACAAGGTGCGCGTCAGGTAGAATGTACAATCAATGGTATAGGCGAACGTGCGGGTAACTGCTCGCTAGAAGAAATCGCGATGATCTTCCAAACCCGTCAAGCCATGCTGGGTGTGCAAACTAATATAAATAGTGAAGAGATTTCTCGTACATCTAAATTAGTTAGCCAATTGTGCAATATGCCTGTACAAGCGAACAAAGCCATTGTTGGAGCAAACGCGTTTAGTCATTCGTCAGGTATTCACCAAGACGGCGTACTAAAAGCCCAAAACACTTACGAAATCATGACGCCTGAAAGCGTCGGCATCAATAAAAACAACCTTAACTTAACGTCTCGTTCTGGACGTCATGTTATTAAACACCGTTTACACGAATTGGGTTATCAAGAGAGCGATTACGACTTAGAAGCCGTGTACGCTGCCTTTTTGAAACTTGCTGATAAAAAAGGCCAAGTCTTCGACTATGATTTGGAAGCCTTGCTATTCTTTGATAAACAAAAGCAAGATTACGCCCATTATCAATTGGAATATCTACAAGCGAACGCAGGTCGCAATATTATCCCAAGTGCAACGGTAACACTGCGCATTGGTGATGAATCAGTGACACGTTCATCAACCGGTAATGGTCCCGTTGATGCAGCGTTTAATGCCATCATTGATATGTTAGGCCATCAAGAACTAGACATCGTCGACTTTAAGTTGGATTCGAAGGGCGAAGGCGCCGATGCACTTGCACAAGTGTCGGTTATCGCAACATACAAAGGGCGTCGATTCCATGGTATCGGCTTAGCCACAGACATTGTTGAATCAGGTGTAAAAGCCCTTACATTCGTTTTGAATAACACCCATTTAGCAGACCAAATTGATCAACAAAAACATCAACAAGAACGCGTAGCAGGAGTATAAATGACCACGTTTAATATCGCCGTATTGGCGGGGGACGGTATCGGCCCTGAAGTAATGGAACAAGCCAATAAAGTACTAGATGCCATTCAGTCTAAGTTTGATGTTGAGTTTAATCGTACTGCCTATCCGGTTGGTGGTTATGCCATCGATACCGAAGGGCACGCTTTGCCAGACAAAACACTACAAGGTTGCGAAGCCGCGGATGCCATCTTGTTTGGCTCTATTGGCGGACCTAAGTGGGATAATTTACCTCTTGAGCAGCGTCCAGAACGCGCGGCTCTATTAACACTTCGGAGCCATTTTGATTTGTTCAGTAACCTGCGCCCCGCCAAAATCTATCCGGGTTTGGAGGCCCTATCTCCGTTGCGTGCAGATATTGCTGCTAGCGGTGTTGATGTGCTGGTGGTCCGCGAGTTAACCAGTGGTATCTACTTTGGCCAACCTAAAGGTCGCGAAGGCGAAGGTGAAGAAGAGTTTGCCTATGACACGATGCGCTACTCAAAGCGCGAAATTCGTCGTATTGCTATCGCTGCATTTGAAGCGGCTCAAAAACGCCGTGGCAAAGTGACGTCTGTCGACAAAGCCAATGTCTTGGTGACGAGTCGATTGTGGCGTGAAATTACCGAAGAAGTAGCTAAAGACTATCCTGATGTCACGCTTGAACACATCTACATTGACAACGCCACCATGCAAATCATGAAAGATCCTGCCCAATTTGATGTCATGCTTTGCTCAAACTTATTCGGTGATATTGTCTCCGACGAATGCGCCATGATGACCGGTTCAATGGGGCTTTTGCCTTCAGCAAGTATGAACGAACAAGGCTTTGGACTGTATGAGCCAGCCGGTGGCTCCGCACCCGACATTGCAGGTCAAGGTATTGCTAATCCCATCGCACAGATTTTATCAGCGGCCATGATGCTTCGCTTTAGTCTAAACCTTGGTGATGCCGCAGATGCCATTGAGCAAGCCGTTGTAAAAACATTAGAAGCGGGTGTATTAACAGGTGAGTTGCTTCCCAGTGATCAACGCAGTAATGCCGCCTCCACCGCACAAGTTGGCGATGAAATCGTTCGCCACATTTTGAATTAGGAGTAGCCAAGACCATGGCCAAGACCTTATACGATAAAGTATGGCAAGCTCACATCGTCGATCAAATTGGCGAAGACAGCTTGATTTACATTGACCGTCACTTGATCCACGAAGTGACGTCACCACAAGCCTTTGCCGGCTTAAATGAAAAAGGCCGTAAAGTACGTCGCCCTGACCGCACCGTTGCAACGATGGATCACAGTATCTCAACCCGTTCACTCGCGTTAGATGCCTGCGGACCGCAAAACCAGTTGCAACTTCAAACACTGATGAAAAACTGTGAAGAACACGGCATTGAACTTTTCGCTGTGGGACACCAAAAACAAGGAATTGTCCATGTAATGGGCCCTGAACTTGGCGTCATTCAACCTGGCATGACCGTGGTTTGTGGGGATTCTCACACCGCCACACATGGTGCGTTTGGTGCTTTGGCATTTGGTATTGGTACCTCTCAAGTAGAACACGTGCTTGCGACTCAAACGCTGAAACAATCCAAAGCAAAAAGTATGCTGATCAAAGTCAACGGTAAACTGGCAACAGGTATTACGGCAAAAGATATTATCTTGGCGATCATCGGTAAGATTGGTCATGCAGGCGCAACAGGTCACGTGATTGAATACGCTGGTGAGGCTATCGAAGCTTTGTCGATGGAAGAGCGTATGACCATTTGCAACATGAGTATCGAAGCGGGTGCAAAAGCAGGGTTGATCGCGCCAGACCAAACCACTTTTGATTACTTACAAGGTCGCGAGCGCGCTCCTCAGGGGAGCGATTGGGATGAAGCGGTCGCATATTGGACTACCTTATTCTCTGAAGAGGGCGCATCCTTTGACACTGTGGTTGAACTTGAAGCGAAAGATATTGCGCCTCAGGTAACTTGGGGAACGAACCCTGGTCAGGTCATTGGTGTTGAAGTCCCTGTCCCCGCACCGTCGGACTTTGATGATCCAATCGAACAAGAATCAGCACGTAAAGCGTTGGATTACATGGGGCTTGCACCGGGTGACAAACTCGCGGATGTAGCGGTTAGCCATGTATTTATTGGCTCGTGCACAAACAGTCGAATCGAAGATTTGCGCGCCGCTGCGACTATCGCTAAATGCGGCAAAGTCGATGACAGTGTGACGGCCATCGTAGTACCCGGAAGTGCCGCAGTAAAACGTCAAGCCGAAGCAGAAGGCCTGGACCAAGTCTTTGTCGAGGCAGGGTTTGAATGGCGATTACCGGGCTGTTCGATGTGCTTAGGCATGAATGACGATATTCTTCAGGCTGGGGATCGCTGTGCATCTACCAGTAACCGTAACTTTGAAGGCAGACAAGGACGCGGTGCGCGTACCCATCTTGTCAGCCCCGCGATGGCTGCGGCTGCGGCACTCAAAGGCTATTTTGCCGATGTCAGAGATTTTCAGGAGTAAGTCATGAGTACATCTAATCAAGGCTTTACCACACATACCGGCCGTGCTTGCCCTCTCGATCAAGCTAACGTCGATACCGATCAAATTATCCCAAAACAGTTTTTAACGGGTGTCACTCGCGTGGGTTATGGCAAGCACTTGTTCCACGACTGGCGCTATTTAGATTTACACGAGAGCGAATTAAATCCGGAATTTACGCTGAATATGCCACAGTATGCCGGTGCGTCTATCTTGTTATCGCGAGAGAATTTCGGTTGTGGTTCAAGTCGTGAGCACGCGCCTTGGGCCCTAGCGGATTTTGGCTTCGACGTTGTTGTGGCGACCAGTTTTGCCGATATTTTTTACGGTAATTGCATTAATAACCAAATGCTTCCAATCGCCTTGGAAAGCGCACAAATGGACGCCCTTTTTGATGCGGTGGCCGCCGACCCTAGCCAAACTTTTAATATCGATCTCCCCAACCAAACCATTTCGGTTGGCACACTAAGCTTTTCTTTCGAGATCGCTGAACACCACAAAATCAACTTAATTAAAGGGCTTGATGCGATTGGGCAAACACTTGAACTGACATCAACGATAGAATCGTTCGAATCAAATCAACCCCGTTGGGCATAAAAAAGAGGCTTAGCCCTCTTTTTTTTGTGTTAAACGAATTGAAAACCATGTCATTGCGGTCTAAATTCACCGTATAGTGTACCCAATTTGAAATTGTGATGATGGGCAGGTCAACCTTACAAGTGTTGCCGATGTTCGATGAATAGGTGTGAGATAAAGATAGATCAACACTTCCTCTCACCCACTCACTATATAATGCCACGCTACGCTTTATTTTTATGTATTAGGAGTTTCAATGTTAAAGCACATTTCCATTGATGAACTTGTACCTGGCATGTATGTCAATCAGGTACTCGAACAATCTGGAAAGTTAAAAATGCGTTCAAAGGGTATTGTGAAAACCCAGAACATTGTTGACGCATTAAAGAACAAAGGGATTTTGGTGCTTGAAATTGATTTATCGAAAAGTAAGTTACCAGAACCACCTGCAGAACCTGATTTATCCTCCGTTGACGACACGCCGGCCCCGCCAAAAAAGAAAAAGCCTAAATTGAACGAAGCGGAAATGCTCAATGCGGCCAACGATTTGTATATGCAAGCCGTACTGATTCAAGGCGAATTCATCGAATCACTAAAGGACGGCGCGGCCAACGATTTATCGGGTGCGACGGACCTATCGCAAAGCATAATCGACAGCGTGTTCGACAATCCTGATGCCTTGTCTTGCTTATCTATGATCAAAGATGCAGACCAATATTTATTGGAACATTCGATTAACTGTTCGATATTGATGGCGATTTTCTGTCAACACTTAGGCTACGAACGCGCCGACATCGACGATGCCTGCTTAGGCGCGTTGTTAATGGATGTGGGTATGTCAACGATACCCGATGAACTGTACCATCAAACTAATTCTCTCAATGAAGCCGACTGGGCGGTGATCCATAGTCACGTTGAAGCGGGTGTTGGCATGGTTGAACAATTAGAAGACATTACTGATTTGACCATGACGATTATCGAGCAGCATCATGAGCGTGAAGATGGCTCAGGCTATCCCAACGGCCTCCGTGCAGATGAGATAAATCCATTTGCCAAAATTGCGGCAATTGTCGATTGCTACGATGCCATGATATCCAAGCGCCCTTATCACGACCCGATGACACCGTCGGTAGCGCTGAAACGCTTGGTTAAAGAGCCCGGATTAGACAAAGACTTACTCAAGCAATTTATCGCCTGTATCGGCATTCACCCTGTCGGGTCTTTGGTCAGATTACGCAGCGGTAAGCTGGGCATCATCAGTTCACAAAACAAAGACGATATGCTAAGCCCTACCGTGATGACGTTTTACAGCGTCAACGGTAATCACTTTAATGAAATCAAGCGCATTGATTTGAGTAAAGTAGATGACGAGATTGTGTCTGGTATTAAACCAGACGAGTTCAATATTAACTTACCGCGTTTTTTCAGAGACGTATTCTTAAATCAAATGCCTCATTAACGCTAGCGAGTTGTCTGCACTTACCAATCGGTGAGCGCAGACATCGTAAACATTTCGCCTTCAAACGATAGCACGACCCGCTGCGGTTCAATGGCGACCAATTGCACTTCACCATCAATCCAGTCCCCTTCGACATGTTCTTGCCCGTTAACCCGGACCCAGCGATCTGCTTTGTTTGACGCGTACATATGAGTACTAAAGCTCATGTTTGGCAAGCGTGTTAACAAGCGCACAGGTAACTGATCGACCCGTTGAATGTCATTGTGCACCTTCACTCGCTCTCTTGGCTCGAAATCCTCTGGCTCTCGGTTTTCTAGCTCTTCAATGGCTTTGTTGAATCTGGCGAGTAACTCGGGCGATACTTGATTCGGTAATTCGACAGGCGTATTCGCCTCTGTCGGCTCCATGTAAACAGGCTGACTTACTTGTTCTTCAGTTTGGGGAGGACGACTTTGCGCAGGCTGAGAGACGATTCGAGGCTCTACGTCAGTCGTTGCCACGGCGGGCTGTTGATTGCTGACTTGGGCCACTGACGGCTGCGCAGCTGTGGATTGGATTTCGGGTACCGTAGGCTCGGCGGTTTGAGTTTGTTTGCTATCCTGTCCCACGCTCGGGCTGGCAATCTGAGGGGTTTCGTTAACTGCTGACTCACTCGCTGCTACCGCAGGTTGATTAACGACCACCACCTGCTGCTTATCCGCAAACAAAGCGGGCCCCCAACTACTGACCGTCGCACCCGTGTAGCCCAAACCAAAACCACCTATAGTCAACACGGCAACTAACACAGCCTGCTTTCCGTAGACCTTCCACATCGACGGTAAACCTTGTACCGTTGGTAAGAAAAGACTTCGATTAAATTGGTCAGAAAGCGCGTGATCAAAGTTTGCCCCTTTGTCATACTGACCTCTTAATAGCGCTTGGGTTTGGGTACGCTTTTGCGGTTCAGGTGCAATCTCAACGGTTTGTTCCGGGTCAATCTCAACTTCTTGCACGCCCATTTCTGCGAGACCTTGAACCATAGCAGGACTGGTTACTAAACCTGACTTCCTGATTTTTACCGGACCATTTTGCTCAGTGACTTGCAGAATCACCATACCCGGTAACAGATTTTCAATCGCTATGCGCTCAGCCATATAATCGCCCCACTCCAAATCCTACTGCAATGGCGCATACAAATAACAAACTGTACAACCATTTGGCTTTATCTTGTACTCGTTGAGAGACAACGTCCTCGCCGAGAATTTGTTCCGCAGCCGCCATAAAGATAGGCTTTTGCACAACGGCATGTTGCTTGGTAAATGACAGGGTCAACGCTCTATCGCACAACAAATTAATCACCCGAGGAATGCCCCCGGTAATTTGATGAATCGCTTTTAAGGTCGCGCGACTGAAAATACTGATATCCCCATTTGCCACACTTAATCGGTGGGCGATATAGCTGCTCACTTCCGGGGCGGTCAATGGCAATAAGTGATATCGCGCAGTAATGCGCTGAGCGAGTTGACGTAATTCATTGCGTTTTAATAGTTGCTGTAATTCAGGTTGGCCAATCAGCACCACTTTCAGCAGCTTTTCTCGATTGGTTTCTAAATTCGTCAACAGTCGTAATTGCTCAAGAACCTCGGGCAAAAGGTGTTGTGCTTCATCGACCATTAAGACCGTATTGGTACCGGCCTGATGGTTATCGGCCAATTTGCCTAAAATACGATCGGTAAAGTATTTGAGGCTGGCTTTTTCGGCGTCGTATTCAATACTTAACTCGTCACATACAGTGGCGAGCAGCTCAATAGCGGACAATGTGGGATTCAAAATCATTGCCACCTGAGTATTTTCAGGTAATTGTTGGAGTAACTTCCTTGAGACCGTGGTTTTCCCTGTTCCCACTTCTCCGGTTAGCATCACGAAACCACCACTTTCACGCAACCCAAATGTTAAGTGCGCCAGCGCTTCTTTGTGTCTGGGGCTCATATACAAATAATCAGGGTTAGGCGCGATAGAGAAAGGGTTATCATTCAGCCCAAAATAATTCAAATACATGTCTATCGAGTCGTTAGGTCATCTTCGCGAGTTAAACTAACGAGGTCTTTGCTTGATGTCAAAGTATTCGGTGGCGTTTTGCGGTTAAAAGCAGAGCTTTGACCGCGAAAATGATAACATTGTGGGTGAACATGATGAAGGTAGAGGAAAAACATGAAGGTGTATTTGGTCGGTGGAGCAGTCCGTGATGAATTACTAGATCGCGATGTCACCGAGAGGGATTGGGTCGTGGTGGGCGCGACGCCAGACACACTGTTGGACTTAGGCTACACCCAAGTAGGGAAAGACTTCCCTGTTTTTCTGCACCCCGAGACGAAAGATGAGTATGCACTGGCAAGAACAGAGCGCAAATCCGGCTCAGGTTACACGGGATTTATTTGTAACGCTGACCCATCCGTTACGCTAGAAGACGACCTAATGCGCCGCGATTTAACCGTCAATGCCATCGCTAAATCTCAAGACGGTGAGCTCATTGATCCGTATGGCGGCTTAGACGATCTGGCGCACAAAGTCCTGCGCCATGTATCGGATGCGTTTGTGGAAGATCCATTGCGCGTGCTGCGTGTGGCTCGATTTGCCGCGCGTTATGCATACTTGGGGTTTACGGTAGCGCCTTCAACCTTGAAGCTGATGCAACACATTGCACACAGCGGCGAGTTAGAAAGTCTCAGTTCGCAGCGTGTATGGCAAGAAACCAAGCGCGCCATCATGGAACGCTCGCCCAGTACTTATTTTTCCATCTTGTCACACACTGGCGGTCTAGATTATTGGTTTGCTGAACTTGTCCAAGATGGTCATACTCAGCAAACGCTAGCTGACATTGAACGCGTGGAAGATGCGCTAACGGATGAAGCCGCCAGAATGGCGTTTCTGACTCAACACTTAAGCGAGGCACAATGTAACGCCTTGTTAACCCGCCTAACAGTACCAAACACAGTTAAGCACTTGTGCATGCAAGTCAGTAAACATGTTTCTCTATTTGATGAGGCTGACACACTACGCAGTGACACGCTCATCACCTTGTTTAACAACCTTGACGTGTGGCGAAAACCTGACTTTCTGCCTCAGGTTGTTACCGTACTCCGTGCAATATGGTTGTTGCGCGACAATGAAAGTGTTGCACGTCAACGCCAAGCGACTATACTGCGCGCCGCAGCTGCGGCAAGTCGAGTGGATGTGCAAGGGATCATTGCACAAGGATTCAAGGGTCCACAAATTAGAGAACAACTCGTTTTGGCGCGTACCCAAGCGATTAATGAGATAATCGCAAATCCATAGGTGGATTATCCCGCAAACTGCTACAATCCCGAAGAACAAAGAACAGTAGACGTTGATATGAATTTTTCAGATTTAGAACTCGACGACAGTTTATGTCGTGGCCTAGCCGAAATGGGCTTTACCCGCCCTACTAGTATCCAAAGTGAAGTGATACCAGTGGCAATGGAAGGCAGAGATATTATGGCAAGTGCGCCCACTGGAACCGGTAAAACAGCCGCTTTTTTACTACCTGCATGCCAGTTTTTACTCGACTTTCCCCGTCAACAGCCTGGTGCCACTCGTATCCTTGTTCTTACGCCGACTCGAGAACTCGCGCTGCAAGTATACGATGAAGCCAAAGCCATCACGCAATTTACCAATATTGTTTGCGGTGTGATCACTGGCGGTATCAACTACGGTACTGACAAAGAAACGCTGAGCCAAAACCTCGATATTTTAATCGCGACACCAGGGCGATTATTGGAGCACATCGAAAAAGAAACGGCAGACTGTCGTGACATAGAGTGTTTAATCCTTGACGAAGCCGACCGCATGTTGGATATGGGTTTTTCTAGCATTGTGAATCAGATTGCTGCTGAGGCCCGTTGGCGCAAGCAAAACCTACTGTTCTCTGCCACCATTGACAGCGGCGGTGTGAAGCAGTTTGCTCGCGATCTACTGACCAACCCCGCCGAAGTCTCAGCAACGCCATCGCGCAAAGAAAAGAACAAAATTCACCAGTGGTATCATCACGCTGATGACTACGCTCACAAATTGGATTTGCTGACGCACATCCTCAAACATGACATCACCAGCGCAGTGGTCTTTGTAAAGACGAGAGAGCGGTTGCAGCAGCTCAAAGATGAATTAGCGTCTCGCGAGATTTCCGTTTGTTGGTTGCAGGGCGAAATGCCCCAAGACAAACGCATTGCGGCACTTGCTCGATTTAAGTCTGGCGAAGTCCCCATTTTATTGGCTACCGATGTCGCAGCACGCGGCATTGATGTACCTAACGTGAGCCACGTCATTAATTTTGATATGCCACGTAAGGCTGATGTGCACCTGCACCGCGTTGGCAGAACGGGACGCGCGGGCGCAAAAGGAACAGCGATTAGTCTTATCGAAGCGCACGACTTTGAAATGGTAGGAAAAGTCGCACGTTTTATGGAAGAACCGATAAAAGCACGAGTGATAGATGGATTACGCCCGAAGCACAAGACACCTAAATTACCGACTAAAAAGCCAAAATCTAAGGCAAAAGGTAAGAAAAAGGCGGCTAAAAAATCAGCGAAGAAAAAGTAGCGAGTATCGCAATGACTAAAGACATCGTATTGGCAACCGGTAACAAAGGCAAAGTCACTGAATTGTCGTCAATGTTATCACCGCTCGGCGTGACCATTCGCCCGCAATCAGACTTCGACGTACCTTCGGTTCCCGAAACCGGTACGACATTTGTCGAAAACGCTATCATCAAAGCAAGGCATGCCGCCAAATTAACGGGTTTACCCGCAATTGCTGATGACTCAGGGTTGGCCGTTACCGCCCTTGGCGGGGCGCCGGGAATTTACTCTGCACGCTATGCCGGTGCGGGAGCCAGTGATGAAGCCAATATCGATAAGCTGCTTGAAGCGATGAAAAATGTGCCTGAGCCAGCTCGCCATGCTCGTTTTCTTTGTGTGTTAGTCTACATGCGCCACGCAGATGACCCGACGCCACTCATTTGTCAGGGCGAGTGGCACGGCAGTATTGCGATGGAGAAACACGGCGATGGTGGATTTGGGTATGATCCCGTTTTTTATGTGCCAGCGCTAAACCTGTGTGCCGCACAGATGAGTAAACAAGATAAAAATGCGGTGAGTCATCGCGGCCATGCCTTGCAATTGTTGTTACAACAAATGGAAGCCCACCTTGATTAATCCGCCTCTGGCTTTGTATATCCACATACCTTGGTGTGTACAAAAATGTCCGTATTGTGATTTCAATTCGCACGGACTAAAAAGTGATTTACCTGAGGCGGCCTATGTTGCCCACTTGTTAGATGACTTAGCCGACGATGCGACACTTATCGGCCAGCGCCCTGTCACCAGTATATTTATTGGTGGCGGCACGCCGTCATTGTTCAGTGCCGAGAGTATCGCGAAACTACTGGCCGGTGTAAAACAACGGGTGAACTTGAGCCCAAGAGCTGAAATAACCTTAGAGGCTAATCCCGGTACTGTTGAATCGGGGCGATTCAAGGGCTATGTTGATGCGGGTGTTAACCGAATTTCCATTGGTATACAAAGTTTTGAGCCTCGCCATTTAACTGCGCTGGGGCGAATTCATAATAGTGAGCAAGCCGAAAATGCGATACGCCAAGCCCATCAAGCAGGGCTGAACAGTTTTAATGTCGATCTTATGCATGGGTTGCCAGAGCAGAGCGTGGATAACGCACTAGACGACTTACGCACCGCTATCAGTTACAACCCCAAGCACCTTTCTTGGTATCAATTAACCATAGAGCCGAACACGCCATTTTACTCTAAACCCCCTGAACTTCCTGACGATGACATCTTATGGGATATTCAAGAACAAGGGCACCAGATACTAACTGACGCCGGCTACATACAGTACGAAATATCGGGGTATAGTAAACCTGACTTTCAGTGTCAGCATAACTTGAACTATTGGCGCTTTGGTGACTATCTTGGCATTGGGTGTGGCGCACATGGCAAGATCACGCAAGCAGACAAAGGGACGATATCCAGACGTGTAAAGGTCAAGCACCCTCGTGGTTACATGGACATCACTCGACCTTATACCGACAGCATGACGCAAGTTGCGCCAGAGGACTTACCTTTCGAGTTTTTTATGAATCGCTTGAGGTTAGTTGAACCTTGCCCTATCAAAGACTACGAAGCCTATACGGGCCAAGCATTGGACAGCAACATTATCGGTGCTATCCATCAGTCGGTCGATCAAGGTCTACTGACAATGGACCAAGCACACTGGCAAGTCACGCCGAAAGGACGACGCTATTTAAACTCTCTGCTATCCCAATTCGTTTAGGTATTCATGAATATTACGTTTCTGCGCAATGTTTTCCTGTGCAGATACGAGGTCAATACAGAGAGGCGACTTTCAAAAGAGTTGACTGACAAAATTGCACTGAGCACCCCACTTTCTATACAGTTTGGTATCCGGCGATAGTTAAGCTATCATTCGGCGCAATAATACCTATAAATTCACGGATGAAAGATGAAAAATATTGCTCTGCTCTTGTCCTTTCTCACTTGTTTACTTGGCCTATCAGTCAAAACTGCTGTAGCCCAAGAGTCACTCATTCCTCTTGAGGTGTTTGGCGCATTACCCAGTACCAGCAAGATGGTTGTGTCTCCAAGTGGTCAACGTATCGGCTATCGCGTTACCGACGCCGAGCGCGATATGTTTGTTGTCTATGACCTGACACAAAAGAAAATCCTTGGTGGGGTTAGTATTAGCGATATCCGCCCAGACGATGTCTATTTTGTTAACGAAGACAGCGTCATTATGGTCGCCACCGAAAATAAGCGTATTTACGGTTTTAAAGGCCGTCACGACATTAGTGCAGCGTTTTCCTACAGCATTTCTGAAAACAAGATTAGACAGCTCTTAGTCGCAGGCGAAGGCATATATGAAGGCCAGAGTGCGCTTGGGAACGTAGTCGGCTTATCCCAGGACGGAAAATTTCTGTACATGCCGGCTTGGTTTGATACAGGTAGCTATGCGCTGATGAAAAAGCGCCTGCACAGCAATCGCATACCGGTTAAGGTAGGTCGAGGCGCGGGTGATGCTATGGACTACTTTGTCTTCCAAGATAAAGTCATTGCTCGCGAGCGATTCAACAACAAAGAAAACCGACATCGAATTGAAGCACGTATTGAAGACAAGTGGGTCACCGTTTATGAGAAAGAGACCGAACTGCGCATACGTGACTATGTCGGTATCACTCAAGACGGCAAGCAGCTTGTTTACCTTGCATACAATAATGACAGAGTCGGTTATTTTACCATGTCACTCGCCGATGGCGCCGTCACCGGCCCCATTTTTAACCCTGAAGACAAAAGCGTTGAAAGGGTGCTAATGAATATCAATCGCGTTGTGTATGGCGTGGAATATAGTGGCTTTAGGCCAAGCTATGAATTCTTTGACCAAACCGTTAATACGGCAATTTCGGAGTTAAGCAAGCAACTGCCTGACTACTCAATAAGCATCCAAGACTATTCTGAAGACTGGCAGCATATTGTGCTTACGCTAGACGGTATCGACAGCGCAAAAGACTATTACTTGTATTCTAACGGGCAACTCAAGTTTATTGCATCTAGCCGAAAAGGAATGCCGAGCGATCGCATCGCACAAGTTGTAGAAACGAAAATCAAAGCCAGAGACGGCTTGTATATCCCCACCCTATTGACCTTGCCCATCGTTGAGGCCGTCAACAACCTGCCAACAATTATGCTTCCTCATGGCGGCCCAGAGTCATATGACAGAATAGAGTTTGATTGGCTGGCGCAATATTTCGCCAGTCGAGGTTATTTGGTTGTTCAGCCGCAATTTAGAGGCTCCGATGGATTTGGTTGGTCCTTCAAAGCGAAAGGCAGAGGTGAATGGGGGCGCAAGATGCAAGACGATATCACTGACACGCTGAAAACCCTGATTAAATCCGGTTATGTCAATAAGGATCAAGTCTGTATCGTAGGCTGGAGCTATGGAGGCTATGCCGCATTGGCAGGAGCGACATTCACCCCAGATCTCTATCAATGCGCAATATCTATCAATGGCTTGTCGGATATTGAAAGAATGATGCAAGATGAACGCAAAGATTACAGTGCAGATCACTCAGTGTATAAATACTGGCAAAAACTCACCGCCAATGGCACTGTCAATAGTGACCATTTAAAGGCAATTTCACCGATTAATCACGTGGAAAAGGTTCAAGTCCCTGTGTTATTGATTCACGGTGAGCACGACGAAGTGGTGCCTGAGCATCAGTCAGAGGACATGTTTGACGAATTAGAGGATGCCGACAAAGCGGTGACCTTTATCTCTCTTGATGACGGGGACCATTACTTGAGTACGGCAAAAAACCGCTTGCAAGCATTAAAGGCGGTAGACCGCTTTTTATCCAAACACTTATAAGCACTTAGTCATGGCGACGAACGCTCGTTCGGCGCCATCTGCTCCAACACACAAAAACGCCGATAAACTAACCTATCGGCGTTTTTGGTTTCTGCCCTCTTATTCCATGCGTATGCATCACAGACATGTCGTCATGTTTAGGGCTTATTTTTGACGCGATGACATCTTTAAATGAAAAAGCGACGTGCTAACAAAAACGCCTTTAACCAATGGCTAAAGGCGTTTTTTGTCACTCATATCTGTACAGACATATGTCGCGTTTGACGCGAGTTTTAATCTGACGTGATGATGTTATAGGGTTTAAGCTCAGGTACTGTCTTACGCAGCGCCTCTTCCACTTTATTGAGCTTTTCTAGTTTTCGGCAATACCATTCGGCCTTTTTGCGTAAGGTATTGGCGCGTGGTGCCACATCGCGCTCAAGCTGTTCGCCCATGGCTTCCAATTGACGAGTAATTTCTGCCACCTTGTCATCATTGTCGCCTCGGTTCGTATCCACACCACCAACTGCCGACAAGATACCGCCAACAGACGTAGTGATCGCCTCTTCGAGCTGGGCTTCAATTTCGCTATCAACAAATTCATCAACGCTCTCGAGCGACCCAGGGCCGATGAAGTAATGACCTGACGCAAAGCGATACTTTTCTTTTACTCGGCTTCTCACCCGTTTCATCGCGCCATGAAGCTTTTTATAACTATCGTGGTCGCTGCCCACTAACCCAAGGTAAACGTGCTCAATCGTTTCTGCCGCCAAATCAACACCTTCGGTCGCAATTACGATCATTTTGGGTACCACGTAGTGAAGTCCACTGGCGTATTCATTCAGCATACGCTGCTGCTCATCTTTTAACTTCACATGTCGACCGCCGACAAACAACTGGTTGCGTTTGTTGATTTGTAAGATTGTTCTGGACTCATCAAGCACCCGCAACTGGGCCTTGTTGACCACAATGCCATACGCTAAGTCGATATCGCAGGTAAATTCACCATAAGCCTTCGTCGCGGTAAAAAACCACGAAGACAACAAAACAAAAATGGTAGGTAGTGCAAATCTCATATTCATATTGGTTATTCTGAATGACAACCTTTTACTTCGCACCTATGATGGGATTAATTAGCCAAAAATCAGGTTGAATATGCCGTATCACTGATACCGCTTTCATTTCAACTTATCAATTGAGCAAACTAGCGCACGCCACACAGGTGTTAACCGTCTCATACACCAAGATGATAGAGACCTTAGCACATTCGACATGACAAAAAACATTATTCAACCCGTAAGCGAAAGTCTTGTAAATACCCCTTTTGGGTAAACTTGTAGTGAGAGATGAGGTGGCGTGTCATTTTTGCGCGGTTTAGTTTTAAGTGGGGGATTGACGTCTTTTCCTGTCATACGTCCCCCCAGTACTTTAAAGTCCTAGCCTTCTGTATAGGTTCTCACTAGACGCACAAACACAAATCGGTCCTTGTCTTTTAATGAGTGGCTGCTATTAAAAAACGCGACGACCCACGCTCGCTCTGCGTCTGCTGTAGATGGCGTCGATGTCCAAAAATCATCAGAGGGCGTCGCAGGAAAGGCAGTCGCATTTATGGCGGGCCGAACACACTGACGCTCTGTTAAAGATGCCAGTTCTTTCAAATTGGGCAAACGCCACCCCTTGGTATCGGTATCGTTTGCGGTTTGCGCAGCTGCTAACGCTTCTTGCCAAGTAAACTGGCTCGCTTCCCCCGTGCAGGTTCCGCCACTAAACGTTTGTCCCAATGCACAGCGTTGCCACACTAAGTTGGTGGTACTATCTAACACTTCACCGGTTGTCACTTGCACAAAGTTGGCTTCCGGAGAGGTTTCCGGCGCGCTACTCAAACAGGTTTGTGAATGAGCTAGTAGACTGACCGTGCTGGTCAGTAACCCTGTTATCAATATTCGTTTCATTTTACCTTCCTGCTCTAACCAAACGCACACGAGAGGCGGAGGACTTATTCAAAAAGTTATCTAATCCAGTGGCAAAATCGATAGCCCAAGCGTTACGAGCCTCGTCATTCGACACACCATCTGCTCCAGGCTGTACAGTCCAATACCAAAGTGGCGCATCGGCAATGGCACCGGTATTGGGGAAGTACTCACTATCAACACGAGCACTGTCAGTTAAGCCGAAATGAACCAATGACAAGAGTTCTTCATGGGTGGGTAAACGCCAATCGAAAAAGCCACAAAGCCCTTGAGTATTGACTTGGGTTAAAAACGCATCCGTATTACAGTTGGCCAGACTACAGCTTGTTGCGGCGCCATTGAGATCGCCGTCAAATCCACCGTTATTTTCAGTTGAATACCACGAATACGTCGCTCCACTATCGTGCAGGCCACCATCAGTCGTTTTCGCTTCCCAAACGAGTCCTGTGACATTGTCTCGTACACATGCGCCAGTAGCCGCGGGATCGTCCTCTTCGTCACCGTTTGAATTTAACTTCGTAAAATCAAAGCCAGCCAATCCCCGTCCGGCTTTCTCTAACTCACCTTCAGCATTAATTTTGTCCTGTCCCCTTTGCCCATCTTGGCCTGGAAACCCATTTTGCTGCGTCGATGTGATCGCATCTGCTGTCGCTTGGATTAACACACCTGTATCGTTTAACAAGGGAATAGGTTTGGCAAAAAGCTGCACGGTAATCGAATCATCAACGGTGTTATTATTGCTATCCGTGGCCGCCAACGTGAACGTTAAGGTTGTGTCTGTTTCTACCGCAGGTGCAATAGCATACGTTGATACGGCAGTAGTATCTGCCACAGCTATCCCATCTACTCCCTCAAAAGACCAAGATGTCGTTAGTGGACCAGCCGACGCAACCGTAGTCGTTGCGCTGCCTTGTAAAACAATAGTCTCGCCGCCGAAAACCGCTTGATTCATACCAGCATCGACTGTTGGCAACGTCTCTGATGCACTCAAAACAGTAATGCTAACTTGTGTTTCATCGGTCGCCTCTTCCTCGTCAGTGACAGTCAAAGAAAAGGTCAACGTTTCTCGGGTGTCACCGGTCGGCGTCGTAATCGTTAACATTGACTGGTTAGTTGTTGCCCCTGTAAGAACATCGCTCCCGGCAAGTTGTTGCCATTGCCACTGCCGGATGGGCTGACTGGCATCGCTAGCATCGGCGTCGGTACTACCGCTACCATCGAGAATAATCTCAGCGCCAGCGGGAAAGGTATTGGCATCTAAGTCAGGCCAAACCGGTACACTGATTACCGCAACAGGTAACGAGTTATCCGGCGTCACCGTAATCACTAAACTGTCAGATGCCGTATTGCCATTACCATCATTGACCGACAATGTAAGTGTGTAAGGGGTATCGGCTGTCACCGTCGGTGCCGTAAAGGTCGCCGCGGGAAGGCTTGTATCGTCGTGAGTAATTGTCAGCACTGGAGATGAGGACCATCGGTACGTTAGTGACTCACTCGACGTGCTCACCTGCGCAGACAAGGTCACAACAGTTTGTTCGGTTACCGAACGATCTGCTCCTGCATTGAGAAGAATACCAACGTTGCTATTATCATCATCGCCAGAAACGCCGCCGCAGCCGGTCAAAGACACGGAACCGATGGATAGGCACACAATGATACAAACGTGACGAAAAAGAGAAATGCGCTGTTTCAGCGACGCTATTTTCATATAAAACCAAACTTAAAAACGCTAATGCACATCTTGTACTAGCAAACAGCGCGCCAGTGTGAAACCCAGACCAAAAGCGTCGTTTTCAATACAATTAGGTAGCCAATCGAGCAAAGACTTTGTGTGGGGGAAATCAGCTCTTTCGTAACTGGGTTAGGTTTTGTTGGCGTAACGTTCCAACTCTTCGCTACGAAGCACCTGAAGGGATTCGAGTTGTTTTTTACCTAGCGCAACATCCGTGACGTCATAAATCATCATACTTATGTTATCGACCGTGCCCGTTGCAGAAACAAGAGGAGAAAGCGTGATGTTTTGATACATATACTGTTCACTACCGGTAATCGGGCGGTAGTTGGGAAATTGCAACAGATAAGGACGCTGCTCCCACGTCATGAAGGCGCGGGTTTTGAGTTCAAATACGGGATGAGCTTTTTGTTCAAACCACTTGCGTTCGATGGCGGGAAACAAATCAAACAAAGACTTATCTCTTACATCACTTGGCAACATGCCACTGTGACTTTCCATAAAGCCATTCCACACTTTCACCGTAAAGTCACGACTAAGCACCACAATGCCAACGTCAACGGTTTGCAGCATGTCCATCATCCAGTGAAATTCTTGCAATTCCTGAAGGGTATCATCAGTCATTATTCGTCCTCCAGAAGATGGGCCAACTTCGAATTCATGGTATCCATAGAATCTTCGGTGAACAATAAAATCAAGTCGCAGTGCACGTTGTATCCCTCAAGCCCATAACTCAACTCGATCGCCAGTGTTCGGCGCCACTTAATTTTATTCATCTCAATAATTTCATTAATATTTCGGTGTTGCCCCAATACAATTGGGTGACCTTGGCTGAACTTCAAGTCCATTTGATTGGCTAGCCCACTCAAACACGTGCCAATAAGGATACTGGCCGCATCCATCAAGACTTCTAATTGAATCTGGTCGTCTACCTCGCCTTTGATATCGAGAATTTTGGCAACATCTTGGAAACTAGAGTCACTAAGAATACACAGAGCTTCTCCGCGCACGCCTGGCCCCAAAAAGCCCTGACATACCGCCGTGACCCGTTCATGGGTTTCGATATCCGACAACATCATATGTAGCTCAGATACTTCGATAAGGTTGACGTTGGGGATCGGCAATTCAACAAATACGTTTAATATACGCGCTAGGTGATCACCGGCTTGCCCCATCGCGATATTAGTAATTTCTTGGTAGCAGTCACGTACTTCAGGATCAAGTGCTTCAAGCTCAGCTTTTTCCTCTTCTTCGTCAGCCATGATGTTGTGCTTGAGCAATGTCTGATGCAAGGTTTCAGGGTTAACGGGTTTACGGATAAAATCGAGGGCGCCGAGCTTAGTCACGCGGTCGTGGGCTTCTGGTTGGATATCACCTGAAATGACAATGACTTTGGTGTCTATGCCATGTTTTTGAATCGCCTCAAGAGTTTGATAGCCGTCCATAATCGGCATATTAAGATCGAGTAGAAGCAGTTGCCCTTTGCCTTCTTGCAACACCTGCACCGCTTCTTGGCCGTGTTTAGCAAAATGAACGGAGACAGGCCAGTCTTGCGGCAAGCATTTGGCCACTTGTTTTCTGGCTACTAGGGAGTCATCGCATACTAAGACTGAAAACATGAAAGGTTACTACCGTCCGTTTATAAATTGCACTAATCGCTAGCTTGCAATACCCACCATGGTGGCAACGCGTATCTGACCTTGATACTGTGCTAAACACAACGTACAAAAAGTATTATGTCTAAGAGATAGCATCTATACGGTAAATGTCCACTATTAGTGTTGTTTTACCACACATTTATTTACCAATTGAATAAAATACCACCTACCCTAGCGTTATCGGCAGAATTATCGAAGTCATGATACCGTTAACGCATAAACCTACTGTTGCCATTGCGCCCGTCGTCTCGTTCATTTGAATAGCCTTCGCCGTCCCAACCGCGTGAGCAACCGTGCCTAAAGCGAGACCTTGTGCTTGTTTGTCATCAACCCGCAGCAGGCGAAAAACGCTTTGTGAGGCCATCGCACCGACAATCCCTGTTGTTATAACAAATACTGCAGCCAAGGCAGGCACGCCCTGAATTTTATTGACCGTCTCCATCGCAAAAGGTGTGGTAATCGATTTAGCCAGCATGGTCATTTCGAGACTAAGTGGTGTATTAAAAGACACTAAGGCAATCCAAGCGAGTAAAGGTGCGACAATGCCGCCTGCCATTACCGCAATTAACAAGCGCCATCCCTGCATTTTTACGAAATGCCAGTTGTTGTATAAGGGTAAGGCTAATGCAACCGTGGCGGGCCCCAACAGCCAATGCAACAATTGTGCATACGATTGGTACGAATCAATTTCAACGCCAATGATTGCCAAGACGCCCGCCATCCCTGCTGTCGTCAGTATTAAGGGATGTAAAAGCGGTTGCCCACCACAGTAGCGAAAAATCTGTAGTGACAAAGCGTACACCATCACCGTCGTCGCTAACCACACTAATGTATTGACATCAGCGACTGTCGCAAAGGCACTCGTCATATCCCCCCAAACCGTTTGGATCGCATCAATCAGCGTCATCGGTGCGCTCCGTTTTTAAGATAAACATATTGAATTTTGCCGACAGCGATAAGCTAATGATTGTCGACACGACGATGGCCAATAATAGGGGCAACCAATGCGCCCATAGCAAATGCCAGTACAGACCTACCCCGAGGGTGGCAGGCACGAAAAACAATGACATGTGTTTCAATAACGGTTGGACACTATGGGTTAAGTTTGCCGAATCTCGACCGCGTATTAGGAGTAACAGCAGAAGAAGTACCAACCCAATCAACAACCCGGGTATAGGAAGGGAAAAAGTGAGCACAAGTACATTGCCAATAAAATAGCACAGCACTAGTAGGAACCAGCCAAGAATAGTTGACTTCATAGCCTCTCGAGAAGCGGTTGAAAACCAACATGTTACCCAAGTGAGCGCGCGGCTGCCAGTTCACTAAGACTAAAAGGTTAGGCTGACTTAGAATAGCCTCGCCAATAGGCGGCATAATACCGACGACTAATTTTCAACTTAGTGCCATCATCCATTACTGCAAAATGGCGCACGTTACCCTCGTCTTCACAATGTGTCACTCGGTTCATGTTTACAACGATGCTTCTATTTACTCGACTAAATTGGCCACCTTCCAAACGCTTTAACAAATCCGTTAGGGTTGAACGCACAACAAGGGTTTCATCATTGGTGTTCACGCACATGTAATCCCCTGCCGCTTCAATCCATTTGATATCGCTTTGTCTCAGATAACACCACTCTTTGCCAGTATGCAAACTGATACCATCGGGCTCGGATTGTGCCTGTCCCTCTGCAATCGTTGCTTCAAGGCGATGTTCACTGACACCCAGTTGCTCTGTCAGTCCCTCTTTCAAACGTCGCGCTTGCGCCCGCTCAACCTCAGTAATGATCTCATTGTGCAAACGCACCATACACCGATGCAGCTGCTCTTGCTCGATTGGAATGGTTAAGAAGCCATTGGCCTTGAGTTGAAATGCATGAAGTGCCTCTTGGTTTGAACTCCCCGTTACAACAAACTTGGTTTGCGCCAACGTCTGAGCGGGTAATTGATTGACCCAATAGTAATCCAGCAGCAGTATCGCATTGGGATAAATCGACATCGCAGCGTAGAGATCGGCTTTGTCTTTGCACAGATACACATGCTGACATGTCTTCGTTGCCCTCAACGTTTGCTCGACTTCAGATTCAAGCCATCCAGAGCGATGAAGTACCAATGCAACCAGCTCTGGCGCATCATATTTCGAACCGGCGCTATTTGTCTCCGACTCTTGTCGAGTAGAAGAAAAAGCGGCTGCCTCATGTTTGGGCAGCCGAAAGCCCGGGAGGGGTTCTTGTCTTTTCATCATCATGACTAGGCTCTTAACGTGCTGCAGTAAGGGCGTTTTCGCTCTGTCCTGTACGACGCGCTAAGTATTGACTGGTTTCGATAGCATTGTGGCGCGCCGCAAACGTCATCATATCTTGACCGTTACACACTAAGCCTTTGTCCAATTTGCGATAGCTAAGTCGGCTTGCTTTTACTGCTTTGCGCAGCGCCACCTTATTGTCATCGCGAATCGCTTCGCAAATCTTAACGAGTTTATCTTCAACGATAGGATCCATTTTTGAAGCAGCTTGAGATGATGCGGCAAAAAGCGTGGTAGATGCCAAGGCTGCAACGATAAGTGTTTTACTTGCTGATTTGATTAGGTTCATTTTGAAAATCCTCAATATTCTACAGTGTCGATAAACCTGCAGAGTTGAACATCATCATCAATCCCGCTGGTTGAAGTTTAAGTTAGCCTCACTCACCGAGATTGAAAGCGGATCTCGTTAAACAGCATTGATTTGAGATGTTGCGATAAACGCGCTATAAATGCCGATAAGCGAACCGCTAAAGTCGCCATTTATCGCGGGATGAATACACTTTGTAACATTCTCGGTTTCTGCAGTTGAAGGACGCGACGACAAGGAGACAAGCAAATGCACACTTTTGCCAAGTATGAACATATCCACGATCAGATTCAGCCAGGTGATATTTTCGCCTTCGGTGGCACTAGCCCGTTTTCTAAATGGACCAAATTTACGACGCAATCCGTCGTCACCCATGTCGCTATGGTATTGCATGTCGATGTACATCAAAGTGGACGACCCGACTCTTTCCATCAACTGATCGAGGCAACGCACTATCAGGATCGCAAAGGTGTGATGACCAATTCAGCAATAGAGCGCGTTACCACCTATGACGGTGACGTGTGGTGGTTGCCCTTACAACCCGAAGCTCGCAGGCGCTTACAGGACAACCGAGATCGCTTCATCAAGTTTATGTTTGATCAGAAGGGTAAAAAGTATGACATCGCGCAGCTGTTTGGTTCGGCGGTGGATGCTATCGATCACTGGCCGGTCGTCGGCAAACTCTCGTATAACGAACAATGTGACGAACGCTGGTTTTGTTCTGAACTGATTGCCGAAGGCTTAGAAGTTGCTGGTGTGCTTGACCGGGTAAACTCTTCGGAAGTGACGCCACGTGATATCTGTCAGTTCTCGATATTTGACAACAAATACGTGCAGTTGAAAGGTAAAAAAACCCCAATCGCTGGATTCAATTCGTTGGATCCGCAAAATTGGGGCTTTTTAGAATAAGACGTGTCTGTTGAAGCTAGTCTTAGAAGATACTGTCTTGGTGAATCTTGATGAACATGGCAGTACCGATTTTACTGTAATCGATTTTGTACTCTTTGCCATTCAAGGTTTGGATGAACAACAAGGTTTTCTCATCGCTGAATACTTCACCTGATGTTACGTCAACAAGCTCAAGCTCCATCATTTTCGCTTCACGCTTGTTTTCAGGGATCTTACCTTCGTAACTCTTTATGCCTTTATACGTCACTAAGATCGGCGGGTTCTCGTCACCATTGACGACAAGCAGATCATACTTACGCACTTTATGAATTATGGTATTTCGGCCGCTTACCAAAAACGGTTTTTCCGTCATCTTCTCTCCACACATACTCAAAAGATGGTCAATTGGTTCAAAAGATAGCAGAGAAAACAGCTCGTTGCACGCAGTTCAGCCCGCTATTTAACAAGTTTGTTACTTACGTTAGGCGGTTAACCGTTCTATTTATCCGATGCGGTTTGTAAAGACGAGTCGGTTAAGCTGTTTAAAAAGGCGATCAAGGCCACTTTTTCTGTTTCAGACAAGTCAAACCCCTTTATAAATGGGCTTTTGCGAGGGTGTTCTATTGCTTCGCCTCTGCCCCCTGCTGCATACAGATCAATCACCTCGGATAAGGTTGCCACGCTGCCGTCGTGCATATAAGGCGCCGTTATCGCGATGTTGCGAAGTGTAGGGGCTTTAAATTGGCCGCGATCTTCATCTCGCAGAGTAAACTCAAAGAGCCCTTGATCCCTTGCCCCCTCACCGACTAAACCGGTGTGATGAAAAGGTGTGAGCGTAATACGTTGGTTTTCATGCTTGCTTGACTGGGTAAAATTCAAGCCACCATGACAATGGAAACACTCAAAGCGCTCGGAAAAAAACAAGTTCAGTCCTGCCAAAGCTTGCTCGGACAACGCATTGTCATCACCTTGGTAGGCATAGCGGTCGAAGGCTGAATCGAAATAGGTCAAACTGCGTACATACGATGCCAATGCCTTTACCACGTGATCCCATGTCGGATCGGCGTTGCCGTATGCAGCCTCAAAGCCTTGCCGATATTCTGGCGTATTCAACCTAACAAGTATCTCATCCGCGAAGGGTGTGGCGCCCATTTCTACCGGGGCTTCACCGAACATAGGAATCAATATTTGCTGCTCGATACTATTGAGCCCATTGTGCGCCCAAGTGAAGGTTGTCGTATACGCAACATTGACTAGGGCCATACTGTGACGCTTGGTTTGTTCCCCCGTCGAGCCAACCGACTTGGGACGATTATCGCTAAACGCCAGAGCAGGCTGATGGCACGAAGCACACGACTGGGTTTGATTGCCGCTCAGTTTGGGGTCGAAAAATAGCCTCTTGCCCAGCTCAACTCCTTCAAGTGTCATGGGATTGTCTGTTGGCACAATGGGCGCAGGTATACCGTCTGGTAATTGCCATTCATAGGGTGTCGGTGATTTAGAGCACGCCGACACCATGGCAACTAGCCCCAAACCAACAAGAAGGCGCCGCGGCGACATTACTTAGCCCAAGCGCTTTTTGCCATCGTTGCTGTCAACGTGTTGCAACTTGGTAAAGTGGGGCTTTGAAAATCACACCCAGGCTCTTCATCGATATTAATACCGTCAATCAAAGCGGTTAGATCTAATGTCATGCCCTTTGCTGGCAAGGCTGATTTCTCCACATTAATTGTGAAGTGGTTTGGATAATGACACGCTTCCTCGGGTGGTCTCACATCGGAGGACGACTCGCACCCCACGCTGCCTAAATGAATCCACCATTGTTTTTCTGAATCTGAACGGTGCATATCAATGCGGATAAATTTATGTCCTGCTTGCCAAGACCACAGCATAGAGGCGTCGTTCAACGGCGATGGCAAGGTCAATGGGTTGCTGTGATTATACTCAAATGGCACAGCAACTAACGCGCGAAATCCTTTAATATCATTGGCGTCAACATCCGTATTAAGTTGCAATACCATATTGTTTTGTTGGTCACATTGCCCCGTAAATCGCAGCAAGGCGGTATCGGTGGTCTGCCATACTGAGTCAATATACTGCGTGTCTTGCCAACCGTTAGATGTTTTTATTTGAGGATTAGAAAGGTAAAAGCTCGCGGCCTCGAACGTCCAATTGGCATCTTGGGATAAGGTCATCGGGCAAACGTTTTGCTCGGCGCCGGACAGGGTAACGGGGATGGTTAATCCTTTGGGTTGTGTTGTGTTATCAGAGGGTTTGCTGCACGCTGAGATGCCAGCCAGTACAAAAAATGACACACCTAACGCTCGTAAATTGTTCACAACAGTCGTCATCACCTTCCCCTTCTGATATTTTGTGGTCAATTGCAGTATCACTTGTCGTCATTTTAAGGGACAAAAGTGACAGCGGCACCATCCACGGGAGGATAACAATGAGAAAGCTCGGTGTACAATTTTTGGCAATCATCGGCATTTGCACCAGCGTTCAGGTCTCTGCGCACAGCGAGCATGACAAGGCGCGTTTCGTCGCACCTGATGGCCAAGATACAGGTCGATGCGAAAATCGCTTTCGCCCCTGTAAAACGATAGCTTATGCGGCCAAACAAGCAGGCAAAGGTGACAAGGTCTTGCTTGCCGAAGGCCAATACACGGTGACTAATAAAGACGACCTGTTTTATTTAATCAGCGAAACTGTCCCAGTAAAAGGCGGCTATTCTCGTGTCGACCATTACCAAGAACAAAGCCCTGATAAGCATCACACGTTACTCGTAGGGATACCCAATGAATATGTTGAAGGTTTATCGCTAAAGGGGTTTAATATTCTCAAAGACGGTAAAGCGTCACAGCTTTCAACTCAAATTTCTCAGCAACTCAAAGGCGCTCAGGTGATCAACCGAGCGCATAAAGCCGCACAATGCTCCAATGGTTCTGCTGAAGGCTTTCCGTGTAGTAATGTGTCATTGCTCAGTCATGTGCCGCTTTCTTCACTCCCCGGCAATCCCACCGAAGCGAACGATATTTGGGGTCATGTTGACCTCAATACACAAAGGGAATACGCCATTATCGGCCTAAGAGGTGGCGTAGCGGTCGTTGACGTTACGGATCCTGAAAACCCGACCAATGTGGGTTCTGTAACAGGACGCTTCACAACGTGGCGCGATATTAAAGTGTATCAATACTTTGACGACGCTTTTGGAGTATGGCGTGCGTACGCTTACGTTACCGCAGACAGTACCGCTGACGGCTTAGTGATCATTGACCTCAATGACTTGAGCAACGGCGTGAGCATTATAGGCCGTCAAAATGATGACCAGCGCGCTCACAATATTTATATTTCCAATGTGGATTATGGATTGAATATTGCTGCTCATCCCGATATCGCGCCGCAAATTCACATCATGGGCTCTGAAAACTTTGGCGGCGCATTGAGAAGTTATTCTTTGACGTCACCGACTGCGCCCGCTCCTACCTACTTACCAAATACGTTAGGTGCGGATGACTACAGTCATGATGCGTCGTCGATATTGATTGATGATGGACGCGTAAACACAGATTGTGTATTCGAAAACCAAGGCACCTGTACAGTGTTACTTGATTTCAACGAAGGCACACTAAGACTGTGGGATCACACCATGCAGACGCAAAGCACCGAGCTTGCAGAAGTCTCGTACACCAATGCAGAGTACACGCACAGTGGATGGTGGAGTGAAGATAAGCAATACGTGGTGTTACACGACGAGTTGGACGAGTCACGACTAGGCCTCAATACCCGCGTTATGTTTTTCGATATCACTGATTTAACCGCACCTACTCTAGCGGCAACGTGGGAAGGCCCGACTGCCGCCATTGACCATAATGGATTCGCTCGTGGCGACCGGTACTACATGTCAAACTATGAACGAGGCCTAACAATACTGGATATCAGTGACCCTACTGCGCCAGAGGAAGCCGGATATTTTGATACGTTTCCCGTATCCGACAGTGCTGCATTTAATGGTGCTTGGGGCGTGTACCCATTCTTACCCAGCGGTAGCATTTTGGTCAGTGACATCCAAGGCGGCCTATACATCCTTAGCGATGACACCAAAACGAATGAAGCCAATACCGTTGGATTGGTGACAACATCTCAGACCACAGACGAAGGCGAGACAGCAACCTTTGACGTTGCAAGAACGGGAACAGGTGCCATGTCGGTCGATTATCAAATCATCTTCGGCAATGTGTCTCAAACTGATACCAACGCCGAGAAAGGGACGTTAAACTGGGCGCAAAATGATACGGCAAACCAAACCATCTCTATTTCAGTCAATGACGATGGAATACAAGAGGCTAACGAAACACTGTTTATTAGCTTGGTCAATCCTCAATCGGCGTCTTTGCAAACGGGACAAGCGTTGGCATCGTTAACTATCTCTGGTGCCTTAGTTAATAAAGGTAGCGTAGCGTTTACAACTGACGCTGCCACATTCAAAGAAACTGACGGTACAGTGAATATCGACGTTGTGCGAGCGGGAGGACGACAATCTGCACTGACAGTGAACTACCAGCTGGTATCAGACACCGCCGTCGCCGGTGAAGATATTTCAGCCATGAGTGGTGAGATAACGTGGCAAGATGGAGAGGACGGCGTAAAAACGATTCCGCTTACCATCACCAATGATACGCTTAATGAGTCTAATGAATCACTGAACTTGACACTAATGGCAGCAGAACCCGATGTGGTTGGTGAACAAAGCACACTGGTCATCACCATTCGCGATGACGAGTCTAACCAAGCGCCCGTCGTAAACGCCGGTAATGACACACAAGTCAACACGCGGGCGAGTGTCTCGCTGGCGGGTTCAGCGTCCGATCCTGAAACACAGCCAATTTCCGTTTCTTGGACACAAACTTCGGGAACCAATGTTGCGCTTAACGAGGCGACCAGCTTATCACCATCATTTACCGCACCGGCTACCGCATCCACGTTAGTGTTTGAATTACGTGCAATAGATGATTTTGGCGTTGAGTCGACTGATAGTGTAACAGTGACGGTAGTGGCGGCGGCAACAACACCGCCAGCAAACACGTCCTCTGGAGGCGGCGGCAGTACAGGCAGGATAACACTAGCGTTACTTGCGCTCATATTAGTCTGGAGATTACGGCCCATTGGAAATGAATCGGTGAAGAAATAGCCAATCAGTATTATCAGGTGCACTTAGAGGGGTGACAATGGCAATAAAACTGCTTATACTTCGCCCCGCTTTGTTGCTCCAAGCAGCACCAAAGGTTTTCCAAATGGCCCGATAGCTCAGTTGGTTAGAGCATCCGACTCATAATCGGCAGGTCCCCTGTTCAAGTCAGGGTCGGGCCACCATTCTTCCCTCGAATATTCTTTTTTAATAAACAATAGTCTTAAATCTGATTACGTTTTCTAGATATACGACTGAGCCGTCTCGGTAACACTATCTTATCGATTAACATCGTAACGACATATGTTAATATCTGAATAATATTTAGCGTGTTTTCAATATTATAAGTGAGTTAGCACCTTGTCTCAGCCCGTCAGTCTACCCAGCGACCTCGTAGTATCATTAGCGAAACAGCTCAAGGACATGGATACCAATCCTGCTTCTTTGCAAATGATTGACACCTTTCTCAATGCTGTACCGAAAGACCCCTCTCGCCCTCGCACTAATATTGACGACTTTAGACAATTTTTAGATGAACTTAGCGCTTCAGGCTTGACTAGACATCAGTTATTGGAACTTGGAAGTGTTATCCAAATCAATCATCTAGGCTCGTTTGGTCTTGCGCTTTGCTCTAGTCCAACGTGGGAAATTTGGTGTCAAACTCTCGCAAAATACGCCTTTCTCACTGGTTTAAACAACAAGCAACTTCAATTTAAGCGAGATGGCGACACGATACTCATTATCTTGTCCAGCCAAAACAATGGTATTCGCCCAATAGACCTCTTCAGCGTAGGGATATTGCAAAAATTGTTATTGGTTTCAAAGCAAGCAACGTCGTCAGCTAAAAGCGAATATACGGCTCCTCTTTCGACCTACTTAGAGAATCAGAACAGCGGCGGACAAGGCGAGCAAACCTTGCTTTTCGTCCGAGTTAACATCATGGAAGACGCGGATAAACCGCGACTCGCGAATAGCAAGGTAAATCAGGTTTTTAGAAAAGATTTGCTCAATTTGGGGCTTGAAGATGAAAAACAATCCATCGCGTTAGTCGTCGAACAACTGATTGAATCACAGGGCGATTTAAACCATGTCAATCAGACCTGGGTCGCCAGCCAACTGCATACCAGCGAAAGAAATCTCCTCAGAAAAATCAAAGTCGCAGATACTTCCTTTCGGAAATTGTTTAACCGCGTCAGAAGTAAACGCTCGCTAGAACTATTACTAACCGGGATGTCGATTTCAAAAATTGGTCGCCTTTTAGGCTATTCAGAAAGAGCAACTTTCGAGCGGGCATTTAAAGCTTGGCAAGGCGTCACGCCTGTCGCTATGCAATCTCGCTTTGCCTGTTTAACTACAGAAAAAAGACTCGCCAGTGTGATCACAGCGGAGTCAGTACCGACACCACCTGTTTTACTGGTCAAATTGGTCAAACTAATCAGCAATGATGACTTTCACATGGATGAGTTAGTCGAACTTGTCGAGTCAGACCCAGTGCTGACCTCTAAAGTATTGTCTATCGCAAACAGTGTTATCTATGGATATTCGGGTATTACGTCGGTTAAACAAGCCATTTTGAAAGTGCTAGGCGTCCAGAAACTTCAAGCCTTGGTCATCACAATTTTAAGCGCAGAGACCCTCCCCGTCGAGGAACACGATTTCTCCTATAACGCATTCTGGCAACACTCGATTGTCGCCGCACAGGTATCCACTGTGATTTGTGAGGCTTGTGGTGTGAATAAGTCTGATCAGTTCCCGATTTATATTGCCGCAATGCTTCATAACATAGGGCACCTGGGCCTCGCGCACTGTTTAGCTGAGGGATATCGCGAACTTGAACAAGAAGACCTATCTTCGTTAGATTGGACACAACAGCTTCATTTACAAAAATTGAGGTTGGGGATTCACAGCATTCAAGTGACTGAAATTCTGCTGAATCTTTGGAACTTTCCGGAAGAGGTCATTGGCATACTAAGGAATAGTAATGCGTGTCACGACTTTTTCGAGCCAAATAAAAATAGTGCTACGACACCACTGGCACACACGCTTCATGTGTTGTCCTTAATTAAACAGGCCCAGTTACAACAAGAAGATGTTCTGGGTGCATTATCACCATTTTTTGCTTCAGTAAAAGATCAATTTGCCGATAACCAATTAGCAAGAATGGAACAGGCCGTGTCCAGTGTGGTCGAAGGAATGAGTAGTCAACTTAAAAACAGTGTATGATTAAACATACGTAAAAAAAGTGAAGTTGTCGGAAATTGCCATATCAGTCAGTAGAGGTTCAGCGTATCCTGAATGTGTTGTAGTTGTAATGGATGAAGTATGATGAAAAATATTCTTTTATTTGTCTGTTTGTTTGCATGCCAGTCCGCTTTTGCAGGACTAATGCTTGTTTCACCAACAGGGAAAGAGTTAGGTGACACCGATATTCCAGAATTTGGTGGTGCAGTAGTTGATATTGTTGGTGAAAACAATAATCGCATACTGAGCTACATTGCAGAGTTCGAATTGGCTCACGTCGGATTGATTACAGATGTCAATGGTTTGGCGTCAACGTCAATCGGTTCGGTTGTCTACGACCAAAACACGCTAGACGTATTAGGCGGCCAAATTGCTCAAATCGCGATTAGACTGACCATGTGGGACGGCGACAATACATTGGCTAATGGGACTGAAAACGGTTTTCATGCCAACAAAAACTATTTATACGTGAACGGTTTTGAATTCGGCAACTTTTCAACCGTTGAGACTCAGTCTTACGAGCGCTTCGGCGGCACAGCGGTTGACACGCCAGGAATTACTGGCTTTCTAACTGACCATTCAGCTGTTGGTTGGTTCAGCAGCACAGATAGAAGCTTACTTGATGATATTTCTACATCTTTGTTTAACGATGGTGTACTTGACTTGGACTTTAAAATAAAAGATGCGGCGCCGAATCATGCCAATTTCATCTCGTTTTCTGACAAGTACGAAGAGCTAGACAGACAAATTCGCTCGTTTACATCGACATCGGTTAGTGCGCCGGCTGCAATACTGCTGTTCTTGCTATCGTTGGTATCTATCCGGTTCATCCGAGGTAAAAAACACTAGGTTTTCACCTTTCATCTACGCGCAACACTTCATTCTAAGCCCTGCATGACACTGCAGGGCTTTTTTGTTTTTGTTGCTTGCAGGGTTCATCCTTATCCGACCACCACAGTTTTTAAACTGCTGTGCCCTTTACAGTTGTTGATTTTCAATGAATAATTGCAACAAAGAATAAGAACAGAGACTTACATAACCATGATGAAAATCAGTGTCATTGGTTTGGGTTACGTTGGGGTGGTTTGCGCTGCATGTCAAGCAATGGATGGGCATACGGTTATTGGTGTAGACACCGATGAACACAAACTCGACTTGATCCGCCAAGGTCAATCCCCCATTGTCGAAAAAGGCCTAGACGACTTAATTCACAGCGTCGTGCATGATACCCAAACGCTCTCCGTCACCAGTGATTTAGCCAGTGCGATAAATAACACCGATGTCTCTTTTATCTGTGTAGGGACACCATCCGATAAGCAAGGTGGACTCGAACTCAAATATATCGAACAAGTGTGTCAATCCATTGGCACCTTACTAGCAGATAAAACCTCTTTCCACACCGTAGTCATAAGAAGTACAGTTCTACCCGGCACGTTACTCAACGTCGTTAAACCTATCATCGAAAAATCGTCAGGCAAAAAAGCGGGTGTCGATTTTGGGCTTGCAACCAATCCCGAGTTTCTTCGTGAAGGTTCTGCCATCGAGGATTACCGAAAGCCACCTATGACTGTAATCGGTACTATTGATGATAAATCAGCTGACGTACTTTCAGAACTATACGGCGACCTGGAGTCAGAGCTCGTACGTCTGCCAATTGAATCGGCGGAACTTGTTAAATACAGCTGTAATGCTTGGCATGCGACAAAGGTGGCATTCGCTAATGAGATAGGCAGCCTCGCAAAAGAATTTGGCGTAGACGGTCGAGAAGTAATGGCAACAGTATGTAAAGACCACACGCTCAATATTTCAAGCTGTTACATGAAGCCAGGTTTTGCATTTGGTGGGTCTTGTTTGCCTAAAGACTTGCGTGCCCTAGATCATGAAGCGAGGAGCCGTCACGTTCAGTTGCCCCTTGTTCACGCTGTGTTAGAGAGCAATCGCAAACACATTTACAAGGCATTCAGTCAAATTCAAAGGCTGGGCTTGACCCGAGTTGGGTTACTGGGTTTGAGCTTTAAAGCAGGGACGGATGACTTGAGAGAAAGCCCGTTGGTAGAGTTGGCGAGTATACTCACAGGAAAAGGTTATGATTTACAGATTTATGACCCGAACCTTGCTGCGAGCACAGAAGCGAACAAACGCGACTTATCAAGTAGCATTCCGTTCCCTTATTTATTAAGGCTGTTAAGCCCCAAAGTACAGGAAGTACTCGACTTTGCCGATCTCATAATCGTTGGTAATCCTGAACCCGAGTTTAGGGCAATTTTGCAAAACCTGCCCAGTGACAAACACGTACTCGATTTAGCCGGGATTATGGAATCCAAGAGCAACGATAATCAACACGGAATATGTTGGTAACTGATTAATGAAACTTTACGGAACGACGCTGATAGGCTGGATGCTGTGGATTACGTTTGTAGGCTTTTTGGCCTTGATCGTCCCCACTGGCACGTTCGACTCTGACCATCCAAACTTCATCTTTATCATAGGTGCGTTGGGTATTTGGCGATACAGTGTTGGTATCATGCACTATATTCGCGGCATGATCTTTATGCACTTGGTGTTTCCAGGTCAGAGAAAAAGAGCATTAAAGGCTATTGAAGCCGTTCCGCCTTCACATATCTACTTGATGGTGACGAGTTTCAGAATTGATTCATTAACGACGGCGAAAGTATACTCTTCGATTATTAAAGAAGCGATATCTTGCGGCTACCCAACCACTGTCGTCGCATCGATCGTTGAAATGTCTGACGAACTGCTTCTTAAAAGCTTATGGGATCACTTTTCTCCCCCACCCCATGTTGCGTTGAGGATTGTCAGAATCCCCGGTACGGGAAAACGCGATGGTCTAGCCAATGGCTTCCGCTGCATTGCGAAGGACCTACCTGACGAGACAGCATTGGTGGCAGTTGTCGATGGCGATACCGAATTACAGCCCGGCGTGATTGCCAAGAGCGCACCGTATTTTTCACTTTATCCCAAAGTGGGTGCATTAACGACAAACGAAACGTGCCAAGTACTGGGTTCTTACGTGATGAGTCAATGGCACAAGCTCAGGTTTGCACAGCGTCATGTCAATATGTGCAGTATGGGGCTGTCAAAGCGGGTATTGACGCTCACTGGCCGTATGTCGATGTTTAGAGCAGCCGTCGTAACCCAAACCGATTTCATCTACGATGTAGAAAACGACCACCTCACCCATTGGAGACTCGGTACCTTCAAGTTTCTCACTGGTGATGACAAGTCCAGTTGGTTTTCTTTGATGCGCAGAGGTTGGGACACCTATTATGTGCCCGATGCGTCAATACATACCTGGGAGCATCCGCCCGATAAGAATTTTTTCAAAGCCGCAAAAACCTTGATGACAAGATGGAGTGGTAACTCACTTAGACAGAATTATCGTGCTACAAAGCTGGGCGTTCGTCGTCTGGGTGTGCTGACTTATTATGTATTGTGGGACCAGCGCATCTCAATGTGGACAAGCTTAGTGGGGCTAAGTGCGGCCATTGTTGGTGGCCTTAAGTACCACTACTCCATTCTGGTTATGTATTTGCTCTGGATTTCACTAACGCGCACCTTTGTGTCCTTGCTGTTAGTGTTCTCGGGCCACAAAGTTGGGCCTATGTACCCAGCGCTGCTTTATTTTAATCAAATATTTGGTGCCTTGATTAAGGTTTATGTCACCTTTCGTCTCGACCGTCAGAAATGGACGCGTCAGAAAACAGCAAGCAAGAAAAGTGATGACCCTTTCCAAAGGCGCTTTAACCATTATTCAACACGACTTATGACGTTTGGCGCATTTTGCTTATTTCTAGCATTTATTTTGCGCCTCGTTTAATGCATTTATTGAAGGTAAAACTATGAGTACTCAAACGGATTCGAACGCGATGGTCCACGAAAATGAAACCCAGCGTCGTCACTCAAGAGTCAAAATTCCCAGCAAACTAAGAATATCAAGGGAAGATGGCAGTGCTGATAGCTTCGAATTACTCGATATCAGTGCAAGTGGTTTTGCTGTCTCCGCCGAATCATTTGGTTTGGAAGCCGGAGACTTTTCTGAAGGTACGTTATCATTTAAGTTCGACAGTTTAGAAATCGCATTGGACGTCAAGTTTCAAGTGGTAGCGAAACACGGACAAGATACTCCGCGCTACGGCTGTGAATTTCACGAATTAGGTCGTGAAGAAATCTCCACTATCAGAACTATCATTACAAAGTTCTTGAGCGGAGAAGTCACGAATGTCAATGATGTTCTGACCACCTTATCTAGAGACAATTTCGCCAAAGAAAGGCCGGATGTTAGTCAAGCCCTGTCTGGTGGTGATAAGGCCAAAGCACTCGTGTTTACGACAATGTTTGTCTTTGTCAGCTTACTAGCCTTCGCATACGTCTTGTTCAATATCCATCAGGCATTTTTTGTCATTAAAGCCGACACCGCAGTCGTGTCAGCCAGAACCAATGTCATTTCTGCCCCCAGAAGTGGATTGCTCAATCTGCAAATTGACGCTGGCCAAAAAGTTGTGAACAAACAACCTTTGGCAGTAATTGAGAGCCCGTTGTTAGTTGATACGTCTAACGTCGCCAGTGCTGCTGGTATGACGGAAAACGAGTTATCGACTTTGTTAGACCGAACCATTTCTAGTGTTGTAGAGAGTCGCTGCGACTGTGAAATTGTTGAACTACTGGTACGAGATGGCGAGTATGTGTCTCAAGGCCAAGCGATAGCGACACTCGGAGATGGCAGTGTATCGGCATCTGTACTGGCGCGATTTAAACATGCTGAACTGGCCAATATCGAAGTAGGCACCAAGGTATATGTGTATCTAAGCTCAGATACTCCGCCAGTAACAGGCCAAATTACCAAGCTCGAAATTCCTGAGAACATCCGCGAGGAAGAACACAAAGTACACAGTGTGCTTGCCACAATTGAAACAGACGAAAACATTCCGCTTGAATACCTCAAGCGCCCTGTAACAGTGAAAGTTGGCGAACTTGATGTGTTGCTGTAATGGGACTTTTTCGAATGAAAATACCGTTTGCGTTACGTTGTGTAATTGCGGCTAATTTGAGTGTACTCGCGGGTACGGCTTACGCTGAGCCCGAGTGGGACCCATGGGTAAAAGCGGTGGTGTCTTCTCAAGATGTGGCCCATCGCCCAGGAGGAAATACCTTAGAGCAAGACAGCTGGTTAATAGAATCTCGGATTGGCGTAAGCGATGAACTTCGCTCAAATTTCACATGGTTTGTTGACGCAAGAGCGGTAGTGTCGAGTGGCAACACAACACTTATCGACCCCAACACAGAATTTGCTCAAGACGATGGTGACGGAGAAAATTACTTTCTTCAACTGCGTGAAGCTTACGTTCGCTATCACGGCTTTACTCGACTTCCAGACGAGCATCTTACCCTTGGCTTGCAGCGAATAGATGACGTCGACGGCTTTTGGCTTGACGCTGATGTGGAATCTTTAGTCTGGCGTGGTGAAACGACGCAATTAGATTGGCAAATCGGTGTGGGTAAAGAGTTTGATACATACCGAACTGACGCCGACCTGCTTGCCATAAACGATGACGTAACCCGATTATTTGCCAACGTAGATTGGGATTGGATTGCCTACCATAGCATTGGTGTGGCTTACCTTTCTCAAACGCAAAGTACCGGTCTATCTACCAACACATTTGCTCAGACGTCATTGGGCTACAATGCAGAATCCACTTGGGTTGGATTGCGTCTCATGTCGAATTGGGATGAAAAACGCAGCCCTCAAATGCTCGCGTACAAAGCAGAGTGGATTCAACAAAGTGGCGACACGTCTGTCGTCGAGCTAGATGGCAGTTTATCGCCCAAAGACATCAATGCCGATGCACTGGATCTGGGGATCAGGTTAGATACAGGGGCTTGGTCGTTTGGTGTAACTCATACTCGAGGCTCTGGCGGGGCTACCGAGCAAGAAACGCAGAACTTCAGCCAAAGTGGTTTACACTCAAACCGCGGTCACTATTTTGGTGTGCGCCAACGACTGTACCGATTTAATGAAGCCTTGCGAGCGGATGTCACCAACTTAAAACACACGGGACTGTTTGTGTCTTACCAACCCAACGAATTTTGGGAAACCGTTTTGCTTGTTGGTGACTATAAAAAAGATGATAGTGCACAAGACGTGTATTCGTTCGGTCGTGAGATTGAAACCATTGCCGGCAATGATGATGTGGGAAGCAGTATTGATCTGAACATTACCCATTACGCACGTGATACCAACCCTTTCAACCTTAATTTAGTGCGCTTGCGAGCGGGTACATTTTCACCTGGTGACGCTTTTGTCGACCAAAGTCGCGACTACCGTGTCACGCTAGAAGCGCAGTTTAGGTTTTAGGAGGCGTTATGAAAATTGTACTATTGCTCGTCGCCATTGCATCCTTTGCCAGTATCGCGGCTACGCCTTCAGTCCAGGTACTTGATGCTGTAGAAGGTTTCAACACTAAACCCAGTGTTCCTGCGGCACTAATTGAAACATCTGACTCGCTGTTTACCGATATCGCATCAAAAAACGCAAGAGGCCGAGTAAGCAAGATTCGCCTTGGCGAGTCGAAAGACCTACTCAAAACCATCTACTCAAGTAGTTTTAGTCGTTTTGCTCAATTGCAGCAGCAAATTCCACAAGGCATTTTTGTCACTAACGGCACCGTCACCCTAGCTCAAATTGCTAAGCGGTTTCCCGATAGCGTGGAAAAACAAAGCGAAAAAACGTTTGTTGCGCACTTACCTATCATTATCGATATTGGCGGAGCGCTCAGAATTGAAGCTGGTCAGACGCTCAAACTATCGGCGAATACAGGCAGTTTCATTCACAACAGTGGTGAACTTCTTCTCAATAATGCGACGCTATTGGGGTGGGATGTTTCAAACAAGTCAGCAAGTGTTGCTCATACTGACAATAGCCGCTTCCGCCCATTTGTAATCGCTTTTGGTGGCAGTAAAACCCTTGTAACGAGTGCTACGATAGCGTCACTGGGTTTCGAACAATCATCATCCTACGGATTCACAGCACGAACGGCGACGACCGCAGCGTTAAACATGCTTTCTTCATCAGAGAGGCATGTTGCCGAACAACCTCCGGCGATCAAAATCGTCGACTCCTCTTTTGCTGATATGTTTGTCGGTATTTATCTTGATGGTGCGAGCAATAGCCAAATCGTCAACACCAAGATTACCAATAGTCGCGACACAGGCCTCCTGGTGACCAATGATGCCAACGGTATCTATATAGCCGACAACACCGTTGCTCAAACGAAGACTAAACACGGCATTGCCGTTTCTACTGGCGCGTCTGGTGTGTTTATTTTTAACAACAATCTTCATTCCAATGCGCGTAATGGCCTTTTAATCGACAGAGTGACAAGTCCTGTCACGGTGGCGTTTAACGCCATTCACGCCAACCGAAAAGATGGCATTGGTGTCTATGAATCCAGTGGTAGCCAAATTTACGGCAACAAAATTTACAACAACCAAATCAATGCTATTCGCCTTAGAAGCTCTACCGACACGAAGCTGTTACACAACATTGCACTGAGTAATCGAGGCGCTGCCGTTTACGTTCAACAACGTATTGACGTGAATAATGAACAGACTTACCCACTGGCGTCTTCGACTGTGTTTGGTGGCTTGATGGTCGAAAACAGAGGCGGCGCCATTTTTGCCTCTGGTTTTGAAAATTTAGTGTTGGGAAACTTGCGGGTGGAAAACAATGGTAGCCGGCCTTATCGCGGAGAACTGGAATCGGTCACCGCTGATATCATATTGAATACGTGGAAGGACAATACCGCCGCTCTCGTTTCACTCTCAGAGCAGGAACAGGGTAGTCAGCAATGAAAACAGTATTACGACATTTTGCCAAATCGCGTCGCACGCACCGCCGTATTGCACTGGCCGTCTTGGCGTGCAACCTGTTTGGTTGTGTAAACCTTGCTGATACCCGCTTAGCAAGACAAGATTTACTTGATTCCCCTGAAGGCAATCAAGTGCTCGCACTAAAGGATCTGCACTTTTTGGCAGACAAGGGATATGCGGATGCCAAAATTGTACTAGCGGAATATTTCGCTAGAATTGGCCAGCCCAAGCATATCGACGAAACCGACGCGTTGTTCCAACGTATGATTCACGTTTCATACCTCTACAACAAACGCTACAGCAATTGGTTGTTTAACGTCGCCAAAGTCACGCCATCTTACCGCGAAAAAGCGCTCGACAATTTGTGGCAACGAATGAAGACTCAAGGTGATGTTGGGCCTCAGATTGCTAGACTAGAGCAAATATACGAAGACGATGTCACCCCAATTGTCGATGAATTGTTTGCGTACATAGACGCCCAAGAAGGCTTGTACGATACGGACAAGGTTAAAATAATTGCTGAGTTAGATGACCTCTCCCCTTGGATGGAACAAGTCAACGAGATTTGTTCATCGAGTACTTCCGTGACGTTCTACTGCCTCAAAAGCAAAGTGCGTTACGCAAAACAGAACGACAACCAACAGCTAAACACGCTAGCACAACAAGCCAATGATGCTTACGTACAAGGATTGATGAGTAAAACTGAAGTTGTCAATCTTATGAAGTTATTTGCAACACAGAACGACAAAGTCGGTTTTGGCAGCAGAGAATTGGCTTATCAATCGGCAGAGATGGCGATTCAACGTGATCCAGAGGTGTTTCTCGAATATGCCAATTATGAAATTGGTCAAGCCGCTGTGTTTGCAAATGCGGACTACATCAATAAGTTACAGACATTGGAGGATGACTACCCTATCGCGGGAGTGCTACTTGGCCGAGTTTATATGGAAGGTCGAAGAAGCGTCGAGTACCCTCAGCAAGCGAAATCGCACCTTGAAGCAGCCCTACCAACACCAGAAGCCTCTTACTACCTAGGGAAACTTCTGCTCTCAGGAAAACTAGGTAAGGCAGAGTTACAAGATGGCGTCCAGCATATGGTAGACGCGGCGCGTAAAGGACAATACCGAGCTTATCGAGAGCTCCTTCAGTTGTTTTCTTACGGTAATGGCATCAAGCCAAATGCTTTGTACGCCAATGTATTTGCCAAGGTTTATCAAGAGCTGGGATTCGAGTTATCAGACTCAGACCACCTGCTTCTTGAAGGACACCAGCTGGCACAAGAACAGAAGCAACGTCTAACAATCATGGTTGAAGAAGAATTGAATGCCATTGTACCCGTTTCCGAAACGTTTTAAGTCAATGTGAATAGCGAGCGATAAAGCATGGTTTTTTCGTCAAGCATCTTTTTGTTTTTCTTTTTGCCGCTGTTTTTAGCGTGCTACTACGTCACGCCATTTCGTTTTCGTTCTTTGGTGATTTTGTTTGGTAGCTATGCGTTCTACGCGTGGTGGCGACTCGACTTCTTATTGCTATTTGTGCTGGTCACGCTTTGGAATTATTTTATTGGCCGCGCTATTTTCGCCCATTTAAAAGACAATGCTAGCAAGGCCAAAACCTGGCTCACGATTGGTATCGTTGGCGACCTAAGTACACTAGGCTATTTTAAATACGCTAACTTCGGCGTTTCAAACTTCAACGAGATTTTGATCTCGTTGGGTAGTGAGCCGTTATCAATGGCAAACGTAATTTTACCGATCGGTATTTCGTTTTACATTTTCCAAGCGATCAGCTACTTGATTGACGTCTATCGAAAAGACACGCCGCCCAGCAGGCGATTTATCGATTTCGCCGCCTTTATTGCACTTTTTCCACAACTGATTGCCGGTCCTGTATTGAGGTACAAGGATTTAGCTTCACAATTTGAACACCGGCAACACACGTGGGCGCTCTTTTGCTCTGGTTGGTTTTTGTTTATGCAAGGCTTTGTCAAAAAAGTCCTCATTGCCGACAACGTTGCCCCGCTCGCAGACGCTGCGTTTTCTGGTCAAGCCGTCACGATGGCAGACAGTTGGATTGGCATTGGCGCTTACACCATTCAGTTGTATTTCGATTTTTCAGGTTACAGTGACATGGCAATCGGATTAGGGCTAATGATGGGTTTTAAGTTCATCAACAATTTCGATCAACCCTACATTAGCCAAAGTATCACCGAATTTTGGCGCAGATGGCACATCAGTTTATCAACCTGGCTTAGGGACTACCTATACATTTCCCTCGGAGGTAATCGAAATGGCAGTGTCAAAACCTATCGCAACTTGTTTCTCACTATGCTACTTGGTGGTTTGTGGCACGGTTCTAATTGGACGTTCATTGTTTGGGGAGCATGGCATGGCGGCATTCTGGCGATAGAGCGTTACACGGGCTTGGCGAACTACAAGGGCTTTTCTATTGTGCGTTGGCTAGTGACATTGATTTTAGTCATGATCGGTTGGGTATTTTTTAGAGCCGACACGCTAACTGACGCACTGACTATGATCGCTGCCATGTTTACGCCAGATACTCAAGGCATCAGCCCTGGCTTTGCCGTTGATGTAACGAGTTGGTCGCTGTGCGTCATGTTTATTGGGATACTGGTTGCGTTGATTCAGGGATTGCGTCAACATCTCAGTCGTCTTGAGGGTATATTGAGCCAAGGCATGCTGCCGAGCATAGGTAATGCGTTAAGGTTGCCCATTTTTCTACTTGCACTGAGTAGCTTAATCGCATCGAACTACTCGCCTTTCTTGTACTTTCAATTTTAGGTGGAGCACTATGTTTAAATCACTGATTACACTTTGCTCGGCCACGATAATCGTATTAATGGGACTTACATCGTTTATCAATAGTTCGATTTCGGTCGAATGGGATAGCGCTTCCGCTCTCAATGGCAAGGCTACATTACAAGTCGAAACCCAGCTAAAAGAGGCGATTGGCTTGCGTGAGGAAATTACGCAATGGTGGGCAAAATTAATTTTCACGCTATTCAATGAGGGTAAAAAAGGCGTCTTGATTGGTAAAGACGGCTGGTTGTTCAGTCGCGAAGAATTCGAATGGCCTGAATCCGCGCAAGACAACATCGATGATAATGTCAGCACAATAGCCAAATTCAGCCAAGAGCTTGCGGCAAGGGATATTCAACTCGCGGTTATTTTGGTGCCCGAAAAGGTGTCCATTTATACTGAGTTTATGAACAAAGAAAGTGCACATCTAACCTATTCGTTGTACGACCAAGTGGCCAGCCAGTTACAAGAGCAACACGTGAGTCTGGTGCTTCCCCATACGAATCTTATTGCCAACAAAGCAGCTCAACCTCAATTTTTGCGAACGGATACACACTGGACACCACAAGGCGCAAATACCGTAGCAAAAGCTACCGCAGCTCAATTAGCAAATTGGGTTGGCTCCGTGTCGTTTGAAACTGAACATGAACCTTCAAGCATTCATCATGGCGACTTGTACAACTTTATTCCAATAGACGCATCATGGCTTTATAACCGCATTCCGCCAGATAACTTGTCGCTTGCTAGCACTTTTGTTGCGACAAGTGAGGACGACCTGTTCTCAGGTGATTTGTTTGGCGCTGAACCCGAGCTCACCACTGCATTGGTTGGTACTAGCTACAGTGCAAACCCAGCTTGGAACTTCCACGGTTATTTACAACAAGCCATGGCCTTAGAAATTCTCGATTATTCAAAAAATGGTCAGGGTCCGCTCAATCCCATGGAAGCGTTTTTATCTAGTGCGGAATTGCAAGACGGAGACATCACACTGGTTTTGTGGGAATTTCCAGTGCGATACTTTGTCCAAGATTTATCTGTAATGTTTAGCCATTCTCAATCAGTAGAGGGTATAGAATGAAAAGGTTGATACTATGCATTGGCATACTGTTTTCACTATTTGCCGTAGCCGGCGATGAGGCCCTTTACGGTAAAGCACCACCGCCAGACGCGGTATTTTTTAGGGTGCTGAATGTCTCAGGGGAAGCGTTATCGGTGACCCTAGATGACAAGCTTTTAATTGAATTGGAACATCAACAAATCTCGCCCTATGGCTTTGGTTCTGCGGGCAAGGTCGATTTAAAATTCAATGGTCAATCCGTTGCTGTGGATGGCGGTGTAAAATCTCAGTACACCTTCGTGTACTCTGGCGCAGACAACGCCCCCCTCGTATTGCAAGAGCAGCTTTTCGACAATAAAAGACAAGCTCGAATGGCAATGTATAACTTATCAAGCGTGCCACAAGTTACGCTCAGAAGCCTTGATGGTAAACACAAAATTATTGAAAATGTCGCCACCAACGACTATTCAACAAGAGACGTAAGAGCGATTAAGCTCGCGACAGCTATCTATGCGGGAGAGGACAAGATTTCCACCTCTGAACCACTGGTATTGATGCGAGACAAGGTCACAAGCATTTTTGTATTTGGTGACACACAAACCAGTTCGTTGCTAATCACACAGGCAGACCAATGAAATTAAGCAGATTTTTGAGCGTATTTATGCTGCTTCATTTTGCAGCATGGGGAGAAACGCCACAGTACAAGGTTGAGTCCTACCCCTCTATTTGTGACGACATCAACAACATAGAGAAATACGACACTACCTTTCTGCAAAAGCACTGGAAAATTATTGCTGGCGAAGAGGATTGGCTAGCCAACTCCAGTATGGATTTCCCTAATTACGGCCAAGCAACGTCAAACTTTTCGTTACAAGAACTAAGCAGGCTAAAGGCACTTTTGGCCGAATATGGCACGGAGCTGATGATAGTCTACCTCCCTTCCAGAGGGCTAAGCTATCCAGACGAATTATCAGCTTCAACGGTCGGCTACGATGTCAAATCTCAGCGTCAACACTATCTGAATACACTGAGCGCAATCCGCAAGCAGGGTATCGCCGTGCCACAAATGACCTCGCTGTTTGATATCAACAGTCAAGAGCCCATTTTTTACGAAAAAGATATTCACTGGTCGATAAAAGGGGCCCAAGAGGCGGCAAAACTGGTTGCGACTGATATTGACAAGCTTGGCTTTGCAGATGCCGACTCGCCGCAAAAATATGAAACCGTCTACAATGGTGTCATGCAAGATGTGGCAAATGTCGAGCAGGCAATTGCGCAAATTTGTGGTTTTAGCTTTGCTCCGACGTACTCACCGACATACGTTACAGCGGAAGTAGACTCTGCCCAAAGTACAGATAGTTTCTCATTATTTGACGAAGTCACTGACGATATCGTGCTGTTGGGTACCAGCTTTTCAGCGCTGCCAAAGTTCAACTTTAATGGTTACATGCAAGAATACGCCAACGTACCCATTGCCAATTACGCGCTGAGCGGCGGTGGTCTCATCGGCTCTTGGGTTAACTATTTAAAATCAGGTGACTTCTTCGCTGCGCCACCGAAGCTAATTATTTGGGAAGTACCGGGTTGGCGCGAATTTGAGCCGCGTTTTTTTCACGCATTTACGCCGTTATTCTTTGACCCATGTGGCAAACCCAACGCGATAATGCATGCCTCTCACCCAAGCGTTTCGACGCAAAAAGTCCCTAATGCCTTGTTTGATGCGAAGGGTAGCGAGTTAGCGGCTAAAAACTTGATGATTGAACTCAATTTCTCCTCGCCACATGTAGATGCGGTACAAGTTCGTGTTTGGTTTGAAAACGGCGCAAGCCGAACCTATAACATGCGCCACCAATACCGTACGGCCAATGATGGGCGATTTCTTACTACCTTGGGCAATGACCACAATTACCCCAATGAAAAAGTGGTTGGTGTCGATATTGAGAGCATAAAGTACTTTTCGTCAGGTGGTGAATCGCCGACGTCAAGCGTGTCACTGAGCCTATGTCCAAACCCAATGCCCTACCAAGGCTAAATAAGTGAGATTAGTACTTTGGCGAATGAGTTTGCTGTTAGTGACCATTGTTTTGTCGCTAACAGCATGTTCACCAGAGAAAAAAAAGCCTTCCGCTCCTGACGTGTTAATCGCCCCTCAGGGTTTTAATAAAACTGCATCACTGACTGCGTCAAACACCGAATTCCCCTGCCCTTATTTGGAACCCTTTACTCAAAGACTGACTTTCCCAAGTCGTTACGAAGGCAGCGGTGCTGCTAGAAATGTGGTCAACCCACGGGCTGAGGCAGAATACCAAAGCATGACCCGCCAGATTAATCGTTTTGGGCAACAACTTACTCAGTTGGCCAACCGATTGTATCGAGGTGATGGCAATCGACAAACCTTGCAGTGCTTTACCGATCAACTCTTTAATTGGGCCAGCGCAAATGCGATGTTAAACGTTGCAAATCAAACCGGAGTAGCGGTCAGAAAGTGGAATCTAGCCACTTACGCAAGCAACTTATTAAAAGTAAAGAACACACTGGTAGCACAACAAGATAGCCACATAAATGCGCAACTTGAGACCATCGAAAAGTGGCTTGCAGCCTTAGCTTGGCAAGTCAAAGCAGATTACAGTGACAGAGAAGAAAAAAAAGTGAACAACCACGACTATTGGGCTGCATGGTCTGTTATGGCCGTAGCGACCCTAGTCAATGATCATACTTTGTTCGATTGGTCTGAATCGGTTTTCCACAAAGGGATAAACCGGATTTCTGAGCAAGGGTTTATTACAAGTGAACTCAAGCGAGAAAGCCTTGCCGCGCAATATCAAAACTTTGCCATTGCGCCACTTGTCGCTACAGCGGCCTTTCTTCATGCCAATCAGCGTTTATCGCCATTAGCTGTAGATAAATTAGATCTTGCTGCGAGCCAAGTTCTACGGACTCTCGAGTCTACTGAGGCCTTTGAAAAACAAACAGGATTTGCACAAAAGGATCCCAAAGCCGCTACACGCGGCAGGCTGGCATGGTTGCCGATATGGACAACACTGAAGACGAGTACCGAGGCCGAAGCCATACTCAACGAGTATAAAATCGATGGCACCAGCAGACTGGGTGGCGACACATTCTCTTTGTACAGCCCGGAGAGACCCCAACAGCGTTAGGCCAGCCTGCTAGCGTGAAGCCCGTATTCATAGGCCTTGGCCTACAAAGCGTCGCATATCAGTAATTAACCCATCAAGATACGATTTTGGCATTATTACCGCGACGTTATCGAGAGACTATTCGAATAGATGTTCGACGTTCCGATAGGCAACCCAACTCCACCAGTACTTTACCAATAGTGGCCTTTTCAGCACTCCCCTCATTGATTCAATCTTTGGGTTCAGACCGTCATAAGCCATCCCACTTAATCGACACTCACTCAACAGTAACATGTATCGCAAACTGCCCGAATTTATCGAGTAAAAGCTTACTTGTTATAGTAATCCCGTAAGACACTGGTTCAACACTGAATTGCAAGCATCTCCAATCAAAACTAAGCAATTGAAAAAATTTAATTTTTTGATTTTAGAAAAATAATAGAAAACTGTTTGAGTCAATTTAGGACGGTATGTGCCCAGCTCTTTATCCTGCTCCCAACTAAAGGAGTAAGCATGTACTATCAACGATTAACCACAACCTATAGAGCTTTAATAAGCATAACGCTTGGGCTAAGCGCATCGGTAACCGCGCAAGATTACACCGTTCCCCCCATGGTAAATATTCCTGCAGGCACTTTTACAATGGGTAATGATATAGGCAATGCCAAAGCCAAACCCGCCCATCAAGTGACACTCAGTCCCTTTCAATTGGCTAAATATCCAGTGACCGTTAAAGAGTTTCGTCAATTTGTAGAAGATACGGGGTTCAATCCAACACCTTCATGTAACGATTTTATCAGCGCCAGTTGGTTCTCTAGTCCGGATGAAGCCACCGGCAATGCGACGTGGGACAAGCACAGATTTCAGCACAACGACTTCCAACCGGTCACTTGTATTTCTTGGACCGAGGCCAATCAATATGCGGCTTGGCTGAGTAAAAAAACCGGCATAGTTTACCGACTTCCTACAGAGCAAGAATACGAATATGCACTCAAAGCTGGCACGACGAGCCGTTTTTATTGGGGAGACGATGAAGCGGGTACACAAGCATGCAAGTACGGTAATTTTGCCGACCATTCTGGAGAGTACTTTCCCGGTGCAGAGTATGGGGCGAGCTACAACGGCTTTTTGACTATCGCGAATTGCGATGACGGCGAAGCCTATAACTCACTTGTGGGACTGTATCGCCCCAACCCATTTGGACTCTACGATATGGTCGGCAATGTGGCGCAATATACATCAAGCTGCTACTACGAGGGTTATCAAGCGCGTACCGAGGTAGAAATGGATAACCAACAATGTGAATACATATCCCATCGCGGTGGAACGTGGCATTTTCCTCCACAACCACACGCCGATCGAGGCAGAACAAAGCGTATGGATGACACGGAATGGGCATTAATGGGATTTAGACTGGCGAGTGATGGGCATCATCATTCAGTCGATGACTCTACCATCACGTTTGAGCGTGAACTTAACGTTGCCCAAAGCCAATACCTGGCAAAGCGAGTACTCATTCCCAGTGCGCCTCAACAGGCTGGGTTACATCACAACGACAAGGGGCAGCTCATTTTAAGCTGGATACCGAGTAATGACAGTCGCGTCGTAGGATACGATATCTATCAATCTACCTCACCTCAAGCTCATATCATGGCCGGCTTTTATCAAACGTATTACGACAAAGTGGCGTCGGTTACATCTGATACGCATTCGATACCAGTGACTCTGCCCCAAGAAGGCGGCAGCTATAGAGTCGTGGCCAAGACATTGCGCCACACTAGCTTGCCTAGTGCCCCCATAAGTCGAGTCAATACAGCAACAATAACCCTACCCGCAAGTATTCAAATGCAGGATGTGTATTCGTTACACAATATGCATTTGAGCTATCGCCCGGCACGCGAGCAAAGATCTGAACTGTTTTACTTATCAAAGTTTCATCCCGGCTATACCCAACCCAATGTCAGCGCCTCATTTAAAATACGGGTCGACAAAGCCGGTTGGTATAAGGTGAACTACCGGGGTAGAAGTATGCTCGAAGGCACTTTTTTTAAGATATGGTCAAATAACATGGTTCTGGCCGAGATTGTTTATAACCAAGACATTGACGATAAAACCTCGTCGAGACACAAGATTTTTCTGGATAAAGGCGAACACGAGATTCAGCTGGATTTTACCCGTGAAGGCTTTGACTATTGGAATTTGGTATGGCTTAAGTTCAGTGAGATGAATGACTAAACTTAAGAGACTTGGAGAACAACCCCCAACTGTTTGAGCGTGGCATTATTTTGGTTCAACCACCTATGACTCGCATTCTGTCGAATGTAGTTGAGGTAGGTGGCACTATTGGCCACGCTCACACCATCTTGTTGATAGCGAATAAGCAGCAAAGCCGCATCCAATGCTTCTTCCCGAGCTTGCCCAATTTGAGCTTGATTAAAAGCCTCGATTGCTAAGGCGACGGCCGACGTCGTATCACCAGATGCATACGCAATGTGAGCTTCAGATAACGCCACAAATGAGGGGCGTTGCCATGGCTGAATGCTGCTTCTGGCCTGCGCTATGTTGCCCTGGGCAATATAGGCATCTCGCACCGCCTCTGCTGCACCGTACAGAAAATGGCTGTATAGCTCTGAAAACGGCATCTTGAGCATCGCTTCATAAATACGGAGTTTTGCCTTGGTTTCTTCTTCTCCCCACGCAATATAATAATTCAGTGCGACAAGATGCTCAGCATGCAGTTGATGTAATTCAATTAATTGTTGGGCTAAATCAATTTGGTTTTGCATAACCGTCTGTTGTTTTAGCTTGCTGGCTAAAAATGCCTGAATCAGGTGAGCTGTGACCTCTTGCAACGGCTCTTCGGCTAAACGAGCGTGTATCACGGCTTGGTTAAGCGACTGCTTCGCCTGTTGATGTTGCTGAAAAAAATACTGCACCCATGCATCCTGAATATAGGCATGTGCGGTTAATGAATGAAGGTTTAATCGGGTGAATATTTGCAGTGCAATATCACTGCTTTGTTGACCCCGTTGCCAATTTTGATTCCATGTATTCACTTTTGCATTTAGCTGGTGAAATAGTCCAATTGAGAATTCATCCTTCAACGTAGTAAGTTGGTTTTCGGTCATCGCGACCGCTCTATCTAAGTTTCCAAGCTTAAAATTCAGCTCGATCATGTGATGTAGCAATAACAAACTATCTGGGTTGGCGTTGTAGAGCGGAATTAAACGCGCCAATGCTGCATAGTCGGATGATTGCTCAAAAAAATCAGTTTCCGCTAGATTCGACAGTAATACATTGAGCTGTTGCACATTGTCTTCTTGAGTTTCACTGAAAAGATAACCATGCCATCCGCGTTTAGCGCCTTGGATTTGAAAACGCATCACCTCACCGAGGTCAGTCGTATAGCGTTTTACGGCTATTACTTTTTGATGTTGATTTGCTCCTGATAACCGCTTCCAGGTCTCAAATGGCGAGTCGAACAATGCCTGATGATCGCGTTCACCCTCTTCTGTTCTGATACGATGAACAAGTGCGTGTTGAATGACACGCGAATCATTAGCTTGTTTCGCTAAATATACATACCCATTGGGTACGCTATCGCCAGACGGCAAGTAAAAAGTTAACAGTGCCACGACCACAGCCGCGAAGAAAACTAACCCGCCTAGTCCCAAAGACAGTGGGGTGACTTTATAGTATTGTGCTTTTTGTGTTGTCTGCGTATCACCGGTTTCATCAGCATTGGCCTCACTTCGTTCACTTACCTCAACTGTGACGGGTAACTGCCACTGATACCCCTTTTTCGAGAAAGTCTTTATGGCGTCATTGCCGAACAACGAGCGCAGGGCATTGATGTTTTGAAACACAACTTGATCTGTCACTACCCTTTCAGCCCATACGTTGTCGAGTATTTCAGTTTTGCTGTGTACGCTTTGAGTATCACTCAAAAATAACGTCAGTAACTCGGCTGGCTTGTCATTAATTGGCACGACTTGGCCGTCGCGAGACAACTGTCTTCGCTCGCTGTCGAATTGGTAGTGTGAAAAGCGGTATAACAAAGTCTTTTAGTCCGCAGCCAGTCCCTAAAGAAATGCGAGCAAATCATAAAAAAAAGGGCTCACTAAGTATAGTGAG
>CAWUJV010000007.1:0-81500 GCA_963922845.1 uncultured Alteromonas sp. | reverse complement strand
GTATTGGCGCACAGAATTTGGATTGCAACGCATAGAAACACCGACGTTTTCGTCCAATATGGGGTATGTAGAAATCTCGAAAACGCCTCAGCAACAGTGGATAGTTACGACCCGGCAACATCATATGGACCCTAACTGCCGGTGGATAAGTGAAGAAATTTTTCGATACCAGGACAATCAATTCGTGTCGCTGGGAGAAAATCCGTATGATAGGTCTGAATGTTTGAAGCCAACGAACAACTGAGTAGTAAATGAACGCCAACGAATTATTTGATGTAGTTGTACGACTTGCACTGATAGGAATGGGGGCCTATTTCTACCTCAATGCAAAAAAAGAACGCAATGCTGAGCAACCATCGGTGAACTATTTTTCACCAACGACCATGATGGCTATTGGTGTATTCATGGTTGTCGTTAACTTTATTTTGCTCGTGTTACTTGTTGTGTAGCGTGTGTGCACTGTTCAATACCAATAACAAGCTATCGAAGCATGCTATCGCCAAGGCCGCGTTTTCACGTCAGCTATACTGCTGCCGCGAATGTTGAATCGATGCACGGTTCCCGCTTTGTCGTCTATCTTCTATAATTATCACAGTTTAATTCGCTTCTAACGTTGCTTTACGGTAAGCTCGCCGCCCTTGCTGGAGGGTTATCAATTGGAATGTGACCTTTAGTCAATTTAGGTCGTCATTTTATAGTTAGGTAATCATACATGTCATTTTCTTCCCTTGGTCTTATTGCTCCGTTGTTGTCTGCCATTGATAAACAGGGGTATGAGAAGCCGTCACCCATTCAGGAAAAAGCCATCGCACCGATTTTAGCGGGCAAAGATGTGATGGCAGCGGCACAAACCGGAACCGGAAAAACCGCGGCATTCACGCTTCCCTTGCTTCAAAATCTGAGTGAAAGTGGTCATAACGTAAAAGGCAATCATGTACGTGCGTTGATTCTCACCCCAACGAGAGAATTAGCCGCGCAAGTTGCGGCGAGTATAGATAGCTACAATACCGATCTGAAGTTGCGAGCGAACCTAGTGTTTGGCGGCGTAAAAATCAATCCTCAGATGATGAAACTAAGGCGAGGTACCGACGTGCTGGTGGCGACGCCAGGCCGACTATTGGACTTGTATCAACAAAACGCTGTCAAATTCCAACAGCTTGAAACCTTGGTACTTGATGAAGCAGACAGAATGTTGGATATGGGGTTTATCCATGACATAAAAAAAATCATTGCACTACTCCCTAAAAAACGTCAAAACTTACTGTTTTCTGCCACATTTTCAGACGAGATTCGTGACCTCGCGCGCAACTTAGTGAATAACCCTGTCGAAGTCTCCGTCACACCTCCGAATACGACCGTAGAACGAATCGAGCAACAAGCTATCCCTCTGGATAAAAGCCAAAAAGCAAAATTGTTAATTCATTTAATTAAAACAGAAAACTGGTTTCAGGTACTGGTCTTTTGCCGCACCAAAATGGGGGCAAACCGCCTTACGAACAATCTGAATAAAAAAGGGATTACCGCAGCGGCCATTCACGGCAACAAAAGTCAAAATGTCAGAACCAAAGCATTAGCTGATTTTAAAGGTGGAGACCTTCAGGTGTTGGTCGCGACCGATATTGCTGCAAGGGGAATCGATATCGCCCAATTGCCCTACGTCGTCAATTACGATTTACCGCACGTTGCCGAAGACTACGTACATCGTATTGGACGAACCGGCCGAGCAGGTCAATCAGGATTGGCCATTTCGCTCATTACGGCAGACGATGCCAAACAACTCGCTGAGATTGAGCGTTTAATTGGCCTACAGATCCCACGTCAAACAATAGAAAACTTCGAACCAACGAATGACGTACCCAATATCGTATTGCCAAATAAGCCTAAAAAACCTAAAAAGCCCAAGAAGAAAAAAGCGCCAACGAGCAATGAGCAAGGCCGGCAGCCTAAGCCTTCTGGACAAGGTGAAAAGGCTCAGCGTCCCAATCCAAAGAAAAAGCGTCGCCAATGGCGAGGTAAAAAAACAAGCCAACCGCAAAAGCGTCAGGAAAATTAATGGGCAAACCCACCGCAGCGATTTTTGTTGATGTACAAAATGTCTACTACACCTGTAAACAAGCTTTTGGTGCGTCGTTTAACTATCGCAAATTTTATCAAACCGTGTCTGAGAAGTATGACATTTCGGTTGCCTTGGCCTATGCGATAGAGAGCAATAATGATGGCCAACGCAAGTTTCAAACTGCGCTCCGCAGCATCGGTTTTGACGTAAAGCTCAAGCCCTTTATACAGCGCCGAGATGGTTCAGCAAAAGGAGATTGGGACGTCGGTATTACTATAGATGTGTTGGATCACGCATCGTCCGTTGATCACCTATTTTTACTGAGTGGCGATGGAGATTTTGATTTGTTGGTAAAACGAGTGAGGCAAGGTGGGACGACATCTCATGTCGTTGGCGTAGAGGCATTAACGGCCCAATCACTGATTAGGAGCGCTGACGATTTTATGGCAATCTTGCCTCCAATGCTGATTGTCTAGTAGGCCTTTATAAGCGACGAGCCAACCCCACTGCGACGGCTGAACCAAGGCCAACGGCCTTTCCCCACACGTGCATTGCTGCTGACGGTTGGCACATCATCTTTGCGCGCACGCCGCGTGGAAGGGGCGTTGAGGGCGTATGGAATAATGATTGGTCTTTTATGTCCATGCTAATTACACGTAGTTAGTTTGGTAAAGTCGCTTGCCCTTGTGTAGATTAAAAAGATTGCCATCGATTGGTTCTCTGTCTTTGTAAAAGCAAGAATACGCGGACTCGGCTTACCCAAATGGTAACGTCAGTTGTTTTTGTTTACGCCATTGAATGGACTTTTGGTTCAACTTCACTAAGTCGACGTTTTCTTCAATAATGTCATGACACAATGCAATCGCTCTTTTCAAGGTGTCTTGCGTTAAGTGTCGATAAGCGGGGGAGGGAATAAAGTCATACCAGGGCCCTTGAAAAAGTGTGTCTAATACAATTCGCTGGAAGCAATGGTCGGCAGTGACCGGCCAGTGTGTGTGGCTGCACGTTGCCATGTATGGCAAGGTATCTTGTGTTAAGTGCAAATAAGCAGCAAGTAGCTCAGATTGTGTATTTGGCAAAATAGAAGACACAACAGTATCGAAGTGGGTATTCTAGATAGCGAAAAACGATTTAGTTGGATCAACGACTAAAATTCACCTCTGTTTTACCCTAGAAACTATATGCTATTGCGAGTTGCTTAACATAGAGAATAGGAAGGCTCAATGCCCCAAAAACCGCTATCCATTCTTCTGATTGAAGATAATCACGCGCTTGCTAATCAAATCTGCCGATTCATCGAGGGGCTGGGGTGGCGTGTCGATTTTGCCTCATTTGGCGCCGATGGCATTGCATTGGCAGAAAAACACGTATTTGATGTCATCGTTTTGGATCTAAATCTGCCTGATATCGATGGTTTACAAGTGTGTACTGAAATCAAATTGCACCAAAAGCGGGTGACGCCTATCTTAATGTTAACAGCCCGAGATGCTTACGAAGATAAAGCGAAAGGGTTTGCGAAAGGCGCTGACGATTACCTTACCAAGCCTTTTGACCTGCGAGAACTCGCTCTGCGGTGCGAGGCGTTATCCCGACGCCCCGAGCTACACAGTGACACCAGTATCGAGGTTGGGAAAATGACACTGGATACTCGAACGCATGAGGTAACATGGGACAACTCGCCCATCAAGTTAACAAAAATTGGATTCAAAATACTTCATCAATTGTTATCTCACTACCCTTATCCTGTGACCCGAAGTGACATTGTCACGGAGCTGTGGGGAGACGAACCTCCTGAAAGTAATGCGTTAAAATCCCATATGTACAGTCTTCGAAAAGCGCTCGACGCGGTTACCCATGAGCCTAAACTACATACGATTAGCAACGTCGGATACCAGCTTAAAGACTTGTAAGCTGTACAACTACAATTCGCTCTGGGATAGACCAACACTCACGCGATAGTGGTCGTCACTTTTATCAATGGTCAATTCCCAATTTAAGGCTTCAACAATACGCTGTACTAGATACTGACCGTGACCTAGCCCCTGATAGATAGCGTTAGTTTGCGGCACAATTTTGTTTTCAAAAATCAATTGGTCTCCCTCACGGCGAACCCACATTGCCAATGTCCCGCTGTGATAAACACCGTTATTAATCAGGTTTTGAAACAACAACTCAATGAGTACAGGGTTGCCAGATAAAATAAAAGGAGGAGCGATGTCCAGCCGAATGTCGATTTGAACGTTAGACAGGTTATGGTGCATCATCACGATGAGCCGCTCGAGAATGGGTTTAACATCGACGGCTTGCTTGCTGAAATTTTCAGATCGCGCCAGCGCAAGTAATACCTCGACCGTATTCTTTAAACTCTCACTGACTTGCGTAATTAAGGCTTTGTCGTCTGCATCGATAGGGTTTGTGCCACTTAATAATAGGGTGTTCTGCAACAAGGCGATAGGGGTTCTCAGTTCATGGCTTACGTCGCGCGTAAAATTGCGCTCGCGTTGTAGTAAAGCAAAATTTTCATTTAACGAGGAGGAGAACGCGGCGCTGAGTAACGATACCTCATCAACATGAACGGCCGAATTAGGCGAAAATGACGTGCCGGGTTGGTGTCCCAATACGTCTTGAGTCAGCTGTTCAATGGGCCGGGCAATTCGGTTCGATATTAACCAAGCTAACACTAGCGCACCAGACAGCACTATTGAAGTTACTATCAGTAAAAACCAGTTGAGTAGACCGCTTAACTCACCAATTGCCGCCAGCTTGGTATCTTCTATGAGCAAGGTGAAACCCTGATTGTTACTTAGCGTGTAGTGTTCAAAATGAAAGTTTCGGCTACCTACACTGAACTCTTTTTCGTGGTCGTATTTTGCAATGCCCGCTGCGATTGACGCTGGAATTTGCTGCTCATCTTTGTACAAACTGATGTAATCAACCCGAGGGTTGGTCAAGTCACCTGAGGTTTCAAAAACGTGCTGAATGTATTGGGCCTCGGTGTGCATCACTTGCTTCATGACATCGTCTTCAGTGACTACGGCGAACAACCAAGTGATGCCGCCAAACAGTAAACACAGTGCTGATGTCAGTAATCCAAATGACATAAACAGCCGGTGTTTAATAAAGTGTGTTTGCATAAACCGTCGCTCTCTCGTTTCGATAGATATACGCTGCAAAATACTATGCTAATGTACTTTGCAGCATTGCCTACTGGGGTAGCGTCTACAGACAATTACAGTCCAGAATAACCTGTAATGTGTGACATTGGGATAGTCATGCAGCGATTGTCTGTTAAACACAGCGCTATTGGTGTTGGCTGATTAGCGATAAAAAGCCAGTCTTCTTCAGACAGCGCGGATGCATCGTGTTCATTGATACGTGATACCCGATCACCAATGGCCACATCTAAATTTGCCGCCGCAAACTCTGGCGATATGTAGCGGACGATAAAATTACCGTCTCTCAGCTTTCGCAACTCGATGCCTGACAGGTTGTAAAGCGATGAAAAGGTATGACCCTCATAAGGCAAGAGGCCAAATTGCGACGTGTGATAGTCAATAATAGACACATATTGGTTCATTAAGGCGCTACCAATAATCCACCAGTCGTCTTCATCATCACTTTCAATGACATTGGTTTTGACATTGTTCAATATATTATCGCCAATGGTGAGTTGCTCAAGCGTGAAGCGCTGGTGCTGAGCTCGACCACTCATACCAAAATCGGCGGCCGTTACAGAAACAGGTAACCTGATGTCTTGGTTGTCGATAAATGCAGTGTTGAGTTTGAAGTAATGGCGGCTACCGGTATCTATTACGATCTCTCGGCGATACTGATGATTTTGGTCAAACTGAACCGAAACAGGGATACTAAGCTTGCCTAGAAACGTTTCAAAAGGTATTGCGCCACGGCTATGAGCCTGCAATATCGGTGTTTTAGATGCGGAAATGACGCCTGCTTTTTTATCAAACGTCCAAGCAAAATGACGCAGAATATCGTGGCCAAGTACACCGTCAAAAACCGCTTCCTCTTCACTGTGGTAATACTGACTTTCTGACAGCGGAATAAATGCGGCTTTGACGTTTTTGAATGCAACATTGCCCAAGTTGAACGTCTCTATATTAGTTTGATAAGCAGGAGTACGTGCGCCATCGCCCCAGCCACCTACGGACAGTTCATACCCTTTTTGCGTCGCCACTCGGCGGCCTTTCTCGGTGTCGAACAGAATGGTAAAAGACGCTCCCGTATCGATGAGAAATAGGAGTGACTGCCCATTGGCATCCACAGAAATATAAGGTTTGTGGCCGATGTAATGAGCATCAAAACGCTCAAGGGTTTGTGACGCGGGCCAACTTGGTAGGATATCGTCATTGGCACTTTTCATTCTCAGGGTGTTGACGACAGAGCAACCTGACAGGCCGAGCAGGGTAAGTAGTAACAGCAACCTCACCATGTATTTTCCTTAAATCAATGATTGAAAATATAAGGTAAAACGCCGAGGGTAAAATTTGAGTGAAAGAAGTTGAGCACGCTTAATGACAAGAACTCGCGGCGCGAATATTAACGCCGCGGGTTGAAACGCATTTATTGGGCAAACTGTTTAATGAAGTCGTTGCAATCACCGTGATGACGGTTATCAATCAAATACTGAATCTTCCATCCTTGGTCAGTGCCAACCAATTGAAAACTGTTCACGCCACAATGACTCAATTTTTTATCGAGATAAAACACATAGGGTGTCCACACTGATGCAAGATTGTCACTCTGTTGTACGGTAATTGACAACAGGTGTTCGTCCAAAAAGGCATTAGCTGAACCTATTGCTTCGGCAAACCGAGTGATGTCGGTTGTTGTTACCCCTTTGTCGACTGTTGCGCGTTGAAGTGACGCATCGGGCATAAACTGTGCTAACAATTGCTCACTGTCATGATTGCGCATGGCATCGAATAGCGCATTGATCGGAGAGGTCACGTCATTTGCTAGAGCGCCAGAGGCGCTCAACAAAAGAAATCCACCTAACGGTAATGTCTTCATGATTAGTTATCCAGTGTCTCGAACTGAATTGAACTGGGGTATTGCGTACTGTGATGAATGGTGTGAATGGCTTTCACAAAGTCATCCTGTTCCGCTTCAAAGATATTTTCAACGTAGTTTTGTGGGTTGATATCGATGAATGGGAACATACTGCTTTGAATTTGAATTTGCAGCTTGTGACCACGTTTAAACGTGTGAAGTACATCATACAAATCAAACTTCACTTCGGTCGGTTGATTGGCAACAAAGGGTTTTGGGTCGCTCATGCTATCTCTGAACCGGCCGCGAATCACGTTCCATCGAACGAGCTCATGTCGATTGCCGGTGGTTTTGTCGACTTTATTGGTGTTGTCGTCCATACCAGGGAACACGTCAACCAATTTAACGACGATATCGGCTGCCGTTTTATTTGTTGAGAACCAAAGGTTTAGGTCGATGGCACCAGCAATTGTCAAATCGTTTTCAAGGGGCTCAGTTTCAAAAACTAATACATCAGGGCGACGAGCGGCAAAGCGCTGGTCTTCAACCATGTAAGGTTTATCCCAACCACGGCTGACTTTAGCAGAGTGAGGAACGGGTTTGTTTGGATCACTGACGTATTCACTCGCCCCAGTGTCCACTTGCTTGTCGCTAAATGATTCCTGACTGGTTAAATACAAGGTTTGAGATTGTGTCTGCTTAGGCGGCCACACATCAAACTTACGCCAGCGGTTGCTGCCTGTTTCAAACATGGTTGCAGTCGCTAGTTTAGCTTCACCATCATTTTTCAAATGTTCGTTAAAAAAGGGTAACAGTACTTCTTTTTGGAACCATTTGCTGGTGTCAAAACCAAACTTGGCTTCACCCAAGCTGGCACCACCTTTGGTACTATTCCACTGACCATGTGACCACGGGCCCATGACGATTTTGACGTTGTCCTTACGGTTTTTGTTGGACATTGTCTGATAGGTTTGCAACGGACCATAGAGATCTTCGGTATCGTACCAGCCCCCTACAACGAGGGTCGCAGGTTTGGTTTTCTTTAGGTGTTGCAGAAGGTCGCGGGCCTTCCAGTAATCGTCGTAATTTGGGTGTTCGGTCAGTTCATTCCAGAAAGGACGTTTACCGTGAAAATAGTGTTTATTGACGTTGGATAGCGGACCGAGGTTTTTGAAAAACTGATACCCATCCGGCGTGACGGGGTCCATGCCTTTTGGCCAATACGCAAATTCACCTTCGCGCTGTTTATCAAACGTATCAAAGAAGATAAAAGCCATTGGCGTGACAAACGCGCCATTGCGATGGAAGTCGTCGAAAAACCAATCGGCGATTGGTGCTTGAGGTGAAATCGCTTTGAGCGCTGGGTGGCTATTTATTGACCCGACCGAGGTGTAATAACCCGGATAGGAGGTGCCCCACATGCCGACTTTACCGTTATTGTTATCGATGTTTTTCACTAGCCAATCGATAGAGTCATACGTATCGGTCGCGTCATCCGTTGCCTTTTTACCCCGTTGATAAGCGTCTTGGGGCCGCATGTTGACAAACTCACCTTCGGACATGAACTTTCCGCGCACGTCTTGGAATACAAAGATAAACCCTTCTTTTTCAAACGCGTCACTTGGGCCTAAGCGTGTTTTGTATTTGCTCGCCCCGTATGGTGCCACGCGATAGGGCGTGCGCTGAAACATCATTGGGTATGGTTTACTGTCGTCATTGGGCACGTAGACAGAGGTAAACAACTTTACTCCATCTCGCATAGGAATTTGGTATTCGTATTTCGTGTAATTGGCTCGAATATAGTCGGCTCTCGGGTCGGGCTTTTTTTCTTGGGCAAAGGCGTGGCCGCCAGTGACCAAAACGAGTAATAGCAATACTCGCGAGGTAAGGGCTCTCATAGTTATTCCTTTTTTGTTGAGCGTCGTTAAGTGTAGCAAGTTACTGTATCAATATTGTCGAATGTTAGAACAATCGCTGCTCGTAAAAAGCAGTCCTTTCGCCGCTTTTTACCGAGCCCCTGAGCTTAGTGTCAATCGTCAATGGTTGGCTTTGCTATGGTCATTACACTCTCACCATTGCGAACAGACGGTCCCATCAAACCGTAAAGTGCATAACCGTCTATTGGTGCACGCACTTCTTCGACGACATTGCCAAAATAGTCTTTCACAATACCTAATACTTCACCTTTAGAGACAAAACGTCCGGTCTCTTGAGAGGGGAACCACAACCCTGTGTGATTGACGGGGACCGATTGTGTGCCCTTAAAAAAGTGTGGCGTTGTCGGGTTGGTCTCGAGTGTTGAGTGTTTGGTAAGGCCAATGACGTATAAAGCACGATTTAATCCCGATATCATCGCGCTAATATCCGACGTTGTTTTTGAACCGTTCTGTCCTATTTCGACCAATACAGTTGGAATCTTTTGGGCCACGCCCTGGCGGTTGAGTGAACGGCGAGTGTCGACTTGTTTTTGTGTCAACATGTCATACGTCACAATATTGGGGAACCCGAAGTGTTTGGCGACTTGCATCGCAAGGGGATAGTCGGTCGATAAGGGACCGCCGTATACGCCGACAAATGGGGCAAGCCACTCCGCTCCATCGCCACTGTGTAAATCAATTAAAAAATCCGCATTCGCCACAACGTCCCGTGAAATTGCCCAAGCAATTCGCTCTGTTTGTGTACCGGTTGGACTTCCGGGAAAACTGCGGTTGAGATTTTTTCTATCATAGGGATTAACGTAAACACTTCGGGCTTCAAATGATGGCACATGTGCCACGCGGACTGCGATGATCGCACCTGACAGTTCGCCAGGGTCAATGGTGCGCAACCACTGTTCTAGCGCCAAGATAGAATTGTATTCATAGCCGTGTACGCCAGCGACTGCAGCGAGCACGGGGCCTGGCTTCGCACCATTAATGACGGTGACAGGGACGTGTGTCTCAGGGGACGTTTCAGACCCCTCAACCGAAATATTAATATTTTGTCGACTGTTTGGAGGAACGGCGTTGCCACTGACAATTAAGGTGTTGGCAGCCAGCGTGTTTACAGAGAATAGAAGGCTGGTTAGGACCAAGACAAGCGGGAAATGAGACTTAAACGAGATCACAGAATACCTATCAGAATGAGAGTGTGATTAATTTGTCAGACAATATATCACGAAATAGTGAAGTGTTATATTGTATCAATTGTAAGCTTGCCTGAATGAGTGCTTTGCTCAAACGCCAGAATCCACACCCGTATTTTACTTGGCCAACGATAGAGCACTGATAGTCACGAGAATACGCTCGCTTGTTGTATCGAATCGCAGTACTATAGCGCCCCCCAATTTTGCGAGTAATTAACATGAGTCTTCCTCCTTGCCCAAGTTGTCATTCTGAATATGTTTATCAAGACCAAGACATGCTGATTTGCCCAGAGTGTGGCTATGAGTGGAACCCAAATGAAGTGGATGAAGACGCATTTGTTGCTCGCGATGTAAACGGCAACCCGCTAGCCCCCGGTGATAAAGTAACGTTCGTCAAAGACCTGAAAGTTAAGGGGAGCTCACAAGTCCTTAAAATAGGGACAAAGGCGCTCATTCGCCATGTTGTTGAAGGCAAAGACCACGAACTAGACTGTAAAGTCGATGGCGCTGGCGAGATGATGATTACAGCGAAATTTGTCAAAAAAGCCTAACTGGCCTTAAGTATCTTCAAATAGGGATGCCCGCAGTGTTTGAATGGGCAAGGGTTTTGACCAATAAAACCCTTGTCCTACGTTGCAGCCCATCGAAATTAGCTTGCTTAATGTGGCTTCGTCTTCAATGCCTTCGGCGACGGTTTCCAGCCCCAAACTGGCAGCCATGTTAATGATAGCTTGAACCAAGGACTCATCGTATTCCCCCGTACACAACGCTTTGATAAATGAGCGGTCGATCTTTAATTTACTGGCGGAAAACGCTCTCAAGTACCCAAGATTAGAGTAGCCTGTTCCAAAGTCGTCGATGGCAACACTGACGCCTAAATCACTGAGTTTTTTCAATTGCTGTTGAATTTGGTCACTGTCATCAATAAGCAGAGACTCTGTCAACTCCAGCTCCAGCGCTGAAGCCGGCAGGTTTGCCTTGTCGAGCGCCACCGTCACCGTGTCAAAAAGTTGCCCGTCTTTAAATTGGACAACTGATAAATTGACCGCCATTTTCAAGTTTGGGTGACCCCACTGACGTATCTTCGCGCAAGATCGACAGGCTTGTTCTATTGTCCATTTACCCAACTCAGTAATCAGGCCGCTGCTCTCGGCGACAGGGATGAATTGAACCGGTGATACCTGTGTGCCATCTGGCTTTGTCCAACGAAGCAAGGCTTCAACGGTATCTAATTTTCCTGATTTCAGGCAGTACATCGGTTGGTAATACAATTCAAAATCTTGGTTGGCAACCGCAGGGCGCAATTGCTGTAGCAAGGTAAACCTTTCGTCACTTGATTGATTCAAGTTGTGGTTGTAGAAACGGTAGGTGTTTTTACCGTCTTCTTTAGCGAGATACATTGCCAGATCCGCTTTTCTACACAAGGTTTTGAACTCGTTACCATGCTCTGGCGCAAGGGCGATACCAACAGACGCAGACACCACGACTTGTGTCTGCATAATGTTAAACGTAGACGAACAGTTTTGAATAACGCGTTTAGCCAGATCATCAATGCTCTCGTCCTTGGTGTCGAAACGAGCAATCACCAAAAATTCGTCACCACCAAAGCGTACCAGAGACTGCGTTTTATCAAGTACCTTGTCCAAGCGTGCAGTGAGCTGAAGTAATAGCTCATCGCCTGCAGCATGGCCAAGCGCGTCGTTCACCGGTTTGAAGTTATCCAAATCGATGAAAAACAGCGCCAAAATCTGTTTTCGGCTGCCTGCGACAGCTAACTCTCGATTAAATATATCCTCGCCATACAAGCGGTTGGGTAAATTTGTCAGCGTGTCGTGATGTGCAAGGTGCTGAATTTTCGCCTGAGTTTCTTGTACCTTGGTATTTTCTCGTTGCAGTGAATTCATAAGGACTTTAATGTCCCGAGCAAGAATGTAGGCGCAAAAGCCGGTCACAGACAAAATAACAACGACAAACACGAGGTGAGGCCAGCTGAAACTGGGTGTTTGCGGGGAGATAGCGCCGCTCATTGTCATTAGAGTTATGCTATAGCATTGCAAAATGATTAACGCTAAAACAGAGAAAAAAAGCTTAGCGCCACCAAGTAACGCGGCGAAGATTAAGATACCAGGAAATCCCAGAATCGAGATATCCAACAAACCCGCCCCCGTCACTGCGAGCGCAAACAACATCGCGGACATAGACCCTAACAAGGTAAATGAGGCGATGCTTACTCGGTTGGTATAGGCAAGATAAAACGTTAGCATTAAGCTAACTACGCCAGTAGACAGTATTGCAAAGGTAATGCTTCTGGCCACTATCAATGCTAATACCAGCCCCAACGCAGTCACTGCACTGATTTGCATTAGCCTTCTGCGGCGGAAGCGATCTAAACGACTGAGTAAGTTAATTGCTAAACCTCAAATTAACGTAAATCTTCCCATAATGGGTCAACATCCCCAACACTGTTGCTTATTTAGCAGCATGACGACGGACCATCTTGTGCTGTTAAACCCTTTCGGTATTAGAGTATAGCAGCGAAGTCAATATTCGCTTTTTTCGAATCTCCATAGCGTATTACCGCAACCGAATTTATGCAATATTTCTCAACACACCCAAAGCGTTGAAAGATTGAGCGCAATTCACTCGCGTCACCTGTTTGAAGCAAGAAAGGGCGGTGAACAACACTGCCTTTTGTCCTTTAGTGTTATACACTAGCGCCAACACAGCGACACTATTACGTAGGAGCTGCATTCGTCATGTTACATGATGCGCAGGGAAAGCACGTTTTAATAGACCTTTATGAGGCCTCACACCTAACTGACATCGATTATATAGACTCGGCTTTACGTGAAGCTGCTGCGCTTTGTGGTGCGACAGTGCTTGATGTTCATCTTCACAGTTTTGGCCATAATCAAGGGGTAACCGGTGTCGCGATATTGGCTGAGTCTCACATCAGTATTCATACTTGGCCAGAGTGTCAGTTTGCTGCTATCGATATTTTTATGTGTGGTAACTGTGACCCTGACCATGCCATCAAGCCGATTCAGTCTGCGTTTGAATCAACCAATGTGGTTGTCTCGCGTCATCGTCGTGGTGGGGCAACGCCCACTGATTTTTAAACCGGTACAACCGTCATTATGTCTGATTTGTCTCACGTTTCTATATCCGAACGCATCTCAAAAACTCAAATTAAACAAAGCCGGGCCTTGGTCTATGCTGCATTTGTAGCGGGATTGTGCTCCATCGTTTACGAACTGTTAATTGCAACCACAGTATCGTTTTTTCTCGGTGACAGTGTGACTTACTTTTCGGTCACCATAGGTCTGTATATGGCAGCAATGGGGGCAGGCTCATACAGTTCCAAACATATTGGAGAAAAGCTAGTCAGCCGTTTTTTAGCGCTGGAAGTGGCACTAGCGGCCGTTGGTGGCTTGAGTATCCCAATACTGTATTTTGCCTACGCTGCAGGGGGAATTTTCATGCCGACGTATGTGGTGTTAACCCTTGCGGTCGGTTTCTTAATAGGACTGGAAATCCCATTTTTGACCCGATTAATGGAGAATTTTCAAACACTCAAATCCAACATTGCTAACATACTGTCTTTTGATTACGTTGGCGCATTAGTGGCGACCTTGGCGTTTCCATTTTTTCTGTTGCCTACGTTTGGCGCATATCAGTCATCAATTATATTAGGCTTGGTGAATCTCTCGATTGTTTTGGTAGTGAGTCGCTATTTCCGGCAAGCGCTAAACCAAAATCAATCGAAAGTGAGGGGGTACGCGATAGCGACTACACTTTTTCTGATCGCTAGCTTGGTATTGGCCAGTGAGGCGCTAAAACGATGGGACGCTGCGCTCTACTCAGGTGATGTGGTGCATACGGAGCAGTCACGTTACCAAAAGATTGTCATTACCAAGGAGCGAGAGGACGTTCGACTTTATCTCAACGGTAATATTCAGTTTTCCTCGATTGATGAGTATCGATACCACGAAGCGCTAGTGCTTTATCCAATGGCTTTTATGAAAACGCCACCCAAAAACGTGCTGTTAATGGGGGCAGGTGATGGTTTGGCAGTAAAGCAGATGTTGTCTGTACCATCGATAGAACGCATTGTCTTGGTTGACCTAGATGAAGCAGTCGTCGAGCTTGCGCTTGAAAACCCGTATTTGCTTCAGCTCAATCAGGGCAGTCTCACCGATAATAGGGTTGAGGTTGTAACGGCTGATGCGTTTGGCTTTTTAAATGACAATCAAACTAAATTCGACTTAATTATTTGCGACTTACCTGACCCAAACAACTTGTCGTTGGCACGGCTCTACACGCGCCATTTTTATCGCTCTGTCACACAACACCTTACCAGAGATGGCGTGTTTGTTACGCAAGCATCGAGTCCTTATTTTGCGACTAAAGCGTATTGGAGTATTGTAAATACGGTTAAATCAGCCGGGTTTGAACATGTCATTCCGTATCACACTGATGTGCCATCCTTTGGTGACTGGGGGTTTGTTATGGCGAGTCGATACCCGAATACATTTACATCAACAGCAGTATTACCAATCGCTACGCAATACCTGACCGACGACATGTTACCGACCATGCAGTTATTTGGCCTTGATAGCATTTACCATCAAGCGAGAGTTAATCGACTAGATAGCCCTGTGTTGCTTGATTATTATTTAGAGGGCTGGCGATCATTTGGATATTAACTCGCCACTAACCAACCTGCGACACCAACCATTAATGCACCGGACACGCGGTTCATTGTTTTGACATTGTGTTGTTTGGTAAGCATGGCCCCAATGGTTTTCCCACCACTGGCATACAGCATCATACAAATAAACTCTGAGCACATAATGATTGCGATCAAGACGGCCATTTGCGGTATTACTGGTTTCTCCGCGCTGATAAATGGAGGGAGCAGTGACACCATAAATGCCCAGCCTTTAGGGTTTGCAATGGCTGTTGTTAAGCCTTGACTAAATAACTGCCAACAACTGATCTCCCTTGGGGTAACAGGTGTGTCCGAGAGCGCCATCTTGCCTTTTGAACGCCACATATTGACGCCAATCCAGAGTAGATAAAGGCCGCCCAATATCTTGAGCACGATAAATAGGGTGGGGTAGGTCATCATAATAGTTGCAATACCCGCTACCGCGGCAATGGCGACTGTTGCTACACCTAAGAGCTCACCCCACATCATATAGAGTGTTTTTCTGACACCGACTGTCATACCCAATGTCATTGCTAAAGTCATACACATGCCCAGTGTAATACTGACAATGAAAAACGTGGGAATAAATAGGGTCAATAGGGTTAAATCTAACAAAGTACGCTCCGGCGCAAGCAGACAAGGAGCTTGAGTCTAAACTGGTTTTAGGTCCAGCGCTAGTGCGTTAAGCTAACTCGATTTTTCCCTTTCATTCACTAACAAAGCGCGATAGTCATCGATGTAGATTTACGATGGTTGTCGGCGCGCTCCGAAAACCTAACGACTAGGCAAATGCAAAGCCCAGCTCTGTCGCCATGGAGTAAACGGAGATCATGGAGTCCGTGAGTACGCAGGCTAATGGGAGTAGACGCTTTTGGGGTATGCAAAGACGTTGCTATAGGCTGGGACTCGCTTGATACAGTCGACGCAATGTCACCGAGAATGTCCCTTTGCGTTTGTCAGCGAGCATTATTCCTACCGCTGTCATGTCTTCAGGTGAAAAGTCAGGGGCACCTAAAACTCGTCGTCCACGAAACACAGGTTGAAAGTCTGATGGGGTGAATTTAAGGGTTTGCCACGTATCCGTTGTTTGAAACCTCGCGGAATAGGCAATGCCATACGGATTGTTCTTTGGTCGAAACCGTAATTGATAAACGCGCCCATCGCCTTTTACCTCGATGTAGATCGCATCGTGATTCATCGTATTGAGTACACGCGAACGTGTGGAGGCAAAACCGCCATTGTTTTCTAATGACAACACACCGCTGAATTGAAGCCCATGTTTGGTGTAACTAACCTCAGACTGAGATCGGCCGCCCATCACTGAATCATTGACAATTTGCCATTCGAAGGTTGATTGGTCGTGTGTGAAGTCGTATGCCCATTGGGTAACAGTTGAATTTGATAACAAAAACATGCTCGCAAGAATTATAAATTTCATGAAAGTCGGACCTATTTATCTACCGCGTCGGTTGCTACCACAGCCTGAATGCGAATAACCCCAGACATAGTACTCGTTTGTACGTTTATTCAGAGTTTTAGATGAGTTTGCGAGGTAAATGAAAAAACTGAGCGAACATTTGCACGAAATTTAGGCTGTACTCCACACCGAAAATACACTATAGTAACGCCATTCGAATGATGTTCGAATGTAATTCGAACTTTGTTCAGCAGTGTAACTATGAGAGGGTTTTATGGCTCCAGCACCCAAGTTTACGCCGCAGCAACAGCAAGAAATGATTCTTGATGCGGCTGCGCAGTGTATTAACGATACATCGGTAACCGACTTTACGATGGCAAAGATTGCCAAAACGGCAGGATTGTCGATGGGCTCAGTGTATAAATTTGTACAGAGCAAAGAGGACATTTTGTTGGCGTTGTCCCATCGCTGCTTTTCTCACGTATTAAGCGTGTTTAGACAAGTATTATCATTGCCACTGACAACGCCAGAGCGGATTCTTGCCATTTCATTGATTTCGCCAAAAACGCTTCAACACTATGCGTTTGACTACGAGCTGCAGTCGTACGCGACCAACGAGGCTGTGATGCGTCGTGCATCAAGTCAATGGACCAATAAAATGATTGAAGCAAACAGCTTGTGTGAGGCTGCGTTTAAACAAAGTTTAATCGAAGGTATTGAAGCGGGTGAATTACTCGATGTACCAGACAAAGACATCATCATTGAAGAAATCATTGTGGGATGTTGGGCGATGTGCGTGGGATATGACCAAGTGATTCGCGTACAACAAAGCCGTCAAATTATCGATGGTACCGATTCTATTCTGGATGCATTACCACTTGATGCACCTGTGATCAGAAGTACTACGCGTTTGTTAAATAGTTATCCGTGGAAAACCCCTATTTCTGAAAAATCGCTAGCAGCGATTCATGATCAATTAACGTCGCTTGGATTGCGATAACTGAGGATTTATAAATGGCTATTGTTCGTTGGCTTGCAGCAATTATTATCGTATTCGTTGTTATCGGCGCGTTGGGCTTCGTCAAATTTGGGCAGATCCAAGCGGCCATCGCGATGGGCGAATCGTTTCCTGAACCCTCAGCTAGCGTCGAGACGACTCGGGCTGAAACAATAACGCATTCACCGACTATTCAAGTGATTGGACAACTGCGCGCCCCCAGCGTGTTGGACATTCGCAATGAGTACGCCGGGCCTATTACTTATGTCGGATTTGAACCTGGTGCTTTGGTTAAACAGGGTCAAGTGTTACTGCGTCAAGATGTCAGTTTAGAGCAGGCTAATCTCAAGGCAGCGAAAGCGAGAGCTGACTTGGCGAGTAAACGTTTAGCGCGCCAAGTGTCACTTCGCAAAGACAACCGTACAAGTCAAAGTGAAGTGGACATTGCTCAGGCTGATTTAGCTGTGGCCCAAGCTGAGGTGCAAAACATCAGCGCCATGATTGACAAAAAGACGATTTCGGCGCCTTTCGACGGACGCATCAGTTTAACACCGTTTTACGTGGGGCAATTTCTTGATGTAAACACGACTATCGGTACTTTGGTTGGCAACGAGTCAATTATTTGGGTTGATTTCTCCATTCCGCAAACGTCACCTCAATTAGCAATTGGTGATGAGATTAAAGTCGCAAACAACGGTAACTGGTTTTCTGCCAAGGTGATAGCCAAAAACGCAGCCGTTAACATGGCGTCCCGCCAACAGGGCTATCGCGCACAGCTCGGTAATAACGACGGTGTGTTTTCACATAACCAATTCGTCAATATCCAAATTGCATCTACTGCTTCACGTGTCGTGAGCGTGCCGAGTATTGCTGTTACGCGCAATCACTTTGGAGAGTTTGTGTATGAACTTATAAAAGATGACCAAGGCCAATGGCGAGCGTCGCCACATAAGGTTGAATTGGGCGAAAAAGTCGCTGATCAACAGTTGGTATTAGCTGGGCTAGAGGGAGGCGAGTACATCGCTACCCATGGCGCGTTCAAACTTTATGAAGGCATACTGGTCTACCCGGCTCAGGCGGATTCAAGTGATATGAGTGGGAGCCGCTAATGTCACACGATCAAGGTAAACCCAACGTAATGGACATATTCGTCAAACGACCCGTTTTGGCCATCGTTCTATCATTGTTGATAGTGCTAGCAGGGCTAAGTGCATCAAGCAAAATATCGGTTCAGCAATACCCTAAAATTGAAAGTGCCTCTTTGGTCATCTCAACGGTATACACGGGGGCGTCCGCAAAAGTGGTTAAAGGCTATGTGACCGAACCCATTGAACGCGTGACATCGACAGTTCCGGGTGTGGATTACGTGGACTCGGTAACCACATCGGGACTGAGTAAAGTGACGGCATGGCTAGAATTGAATCACAGTACGACGTCAGCGCTAGCGGAATTGACGACCAAATTGAATCAAATCAAATTTGAGTTGCCAACAGGCGCTGAAGATCCATCCATTGAAATTATTCGTGCTGACAGTCCTTATGCCGTGTTCTACCTAGACGTTCAGGCTGATTCCTTGCCACGCAGTGAGGTCAGTGATTACCTGACTCGCAACGTGCTGCCGAGCATTACCGATATTCCAGGCGTCCAAAAATCAACGTTGGAGGGTGGCAGAAACCCCGCAATGCGCGTTTGGCTTGACGCTGACAAGCTCGCGATTTACGACTTAAGCGCCGTCGACGTCTTCAATGCACTTCAAGCTAACAATACTATCGCGACGTTAGGCTACAGTGAAAATGATCAACAGCGCATCGACTTATTGGCCAATACTAGCCTTAAGGGGGTTGAAGATTTTAAGCAGCTGATCGTACGAGAAATCGATGGGACACAATTGCGATTGCAGGATGTGGCGACAGTTGAAATAGGCGAAGCGGAAGGCTTAGTCACGGCTCGACTAGATGATCGTGAGACCGTCTTTATCGCGGTGTGGGCTTTGCCTGGCGCTAACGAGATTGAGATTGGTGATGCGCTCTATACAAAGCTCGATGGTATTAATCAAATTCTGCCGGATGGCATGGAGATTTCGATTGGTTACGATGGTACTTCATACATGCGTGATTCAATCAAAGAAATCTTTTCCACATTAGCCGAGACAATATTGTTGGTGGGTATCGTCATACTTGCGATGATGGGGTCGCTGCGCACCGCATTAGTACCGCTTATCACCATTCCTATTTCGATTCTCGGTGCGGTGGCGATTATTTCTATGATGGGGTTCTCACTTAACATCTTGACTATTCTTGCCGTCGTATTGTCGGTTGGTTTGGTCGTTGACGATGCCATTGTTGTGGTCGAAAATGTGGCCCGTCATATGCGCGAGGGCAAGTCTCGTTTAGATGCAGCGTTGGTTAGCTCTCGGCAGCTACTTGTGCCCGTCATTGCGATGACACTGACCTTGGCCGCTGTCTATGCCCCCATTGGTTTTCTCACAGGTTTAACCGGTTTCTTGTTTAGAGAATTTGCATTCACCTTAGCGATTGCTGTTTTGTTGTCTGGTCTTGTCGCGATAACACTCTCGCCAATCATGAGTGCTTACGTTAACCCCGAAGGCGGTAAAGAAGGCGTCTTTACGCGTAAAGTGAATAGCTTCTTTGACCGTTTACAAGCACGGTATGTGCGCTTACTCAATCGTGTGTTCAGTTTACGACCCCAGTTGATATTTGTATTCGTGATCTTCTCATTGTTAGCAGTGCCTTTCTTTTTGTTCTCGCAAAAAGAACTCGCACCGATTGAAGATCAGAGCCAAATTCAAGTTGTGGTTGAAGCGCCCCCTGAGTCATCACAGGCGTATACCTCTGGGCAAATGAACCAGACCGCAGAAGTGATGAATGCGACTGAAGGTGGGCAATTCACGTGGCAAATCATTACGGCGTCGGCGGGATTTGGCGGTGTGGACTTAGTGCCGTTTGAACAACGGGAACACTCGGTTCACGACCTGTTATTCGATTTGTATGGTCGCCTTGGCAGTGTATCCGGCTTGTCCCTTTTCCCAGTCTTACCTGCCGCTTTGCCCACCGCAGGTCAATTTGACGTTGAAGTGGTGTTCCGTGCGAATGACGATCCTGTCACCATGAAGCAGTATGCAGACAAAATCATTGAACAAGCACAAGCAAGTGGCAGTTTTATGTTTATCAACACGGACTTGAAGATTGATTTGCCGCAAGCCGAATTGATCATTGACCGAGAGCGCGTAGCGGATTTAGGGCTTGACCTTCAATCGGTAAATCAACAACTTAGCGTGTTGATGTCGAATAACTTTGCCAACTATTTCAACAAAGACGGGAAGGCGTATCGAGTTATCCCTATCGTTGAGGGCGAAGAGCGCTACAACCCCGAAAATATACTAGATATGCGAGTGCGTTCAGGTGACGGAGAGCTTATCTCAGTGTCGGCTTTTGCATCTCTTGAAACTTTCACGAGTCCTCGTGTGTTGGGCTCGTTTAATCAACAAAGCGCGTTTAGAGTGTTGGCCGGAGTCTTACCTCATATTACGCGTGAACAAGGCTTAGCGACTATCGAAGCGATTGCCGCTGAGGTGTTGCCCGCAGAGTACTCTGTTGATTATGCAGGAGAATCTCGTCAATTGCGTAAAGAAGGGAATACCATGGTAATGGTATTGTTGACATCACTAATCATTGTGTATTTCTTGCTGACGGTGCAGTTCAATAGCTTCAGAGACCCTCTGGTCGTCATTTTGGGATGTGTTCCTTTGGCCTTGTCTGGCGCTTTGAGCTTATCGTTCCTGTCGTTCACAACAGTGAATATATACAGCCAAATTGGTTTAGTAACGCTGATTGGCTTGATCGCTAAAAACGGCATCTTGATTGTGGAGTTCGCTAATCATCTCCAAATGGAAGGCATGGCTAAACTCGACGCCATCAAGCAAGGAGCGGCGACGCGATTACGCCCGATTCTAATGACCACAGCGGCGACCGTGTTAGGTCATTTCCCGCTCGTATTAGTAACGGGGGCGGGGGCTGAGGCGCGTAATAGTATCGGTATTATCTTGGTGGCGGGCATGCTGATAGGTACATTTTTTACCCTGATAATGCTACCGCTATTTTATTTGAAAATTGCTAAAAATCACGGGGCCGACAACACCACGCCTCTGCCCACAACCAGCTTGGCTGATGCTAAGCAAAAAGCAGCTTAATCTCTCCCTTGGGCGGCCTTAACGGCCGCTTTTTTATATAAAATCTAGCCCGCCGGATGGGAAATTCACGAGATTGGGCAGGGCCTGATTTATTTCTTCATCGCTGAGTCCAAACCACGTGCCCAATGGGGCGGCTAGCTGCTCAACCGATACCGTTGGAATCAGGCGTCCGCCTCCAGCATCCCATTCATGATCAAAGGTAGGTGGTGGTATCGTCCCGTAAATATGATTACCTTTGACTGCACCCCCCATCACAAAATGATGCCCGCCCCAACCATGATCTGTACCATCGCCGTTGACCGCTAACGTTCGACCGAAGTCCGAAGCGGTAAACGTCGTGACTTGATTTTCAAGATTTAGCTCTTGTAAAGCTTGGTAAAAAGCACTGAGTCCACCGTCGAGTTGACTGAGTAGCTGAGGCAAATCTTGCGCTTGTGCTGAATGTGTATCAAAGCCACCTATACCCACTAAAAAGATTTGTCGGTTAACTTGAAGTTGGTCGCGTACCGCGATGGCATTGGCAACTGCTCTCAGCTGTCCCCCGAGAGGAGACTGTGGAAAGGGCGTTACCAATGCCGGTGCATTTTGTTGAGTCTGATTGAATTTCTCATTGGCTGCGTAGGCGTCTGACAAAATGTTGGCGACATCTTGTTGTAAAATACTCTCGCTGGTAAAACCGGTTGCGCCAAAGTGCGTCGTGAGATGCTGCAAAAGCGCCTGTCCTTGTGTGGAGTCTTCGAAGTTTTGTAACCAATCCAAAACGTCGACTGTTGCAGCGCCGCTGGTTGAAACTTGATAGGGTTGTGCGGTGCGGCCTGTTAAAAATAGCTCATTGCCGCTACTAGTAATTGTTGAAAATTCTCTGGCATTGTTCGGATTTGCCGCCAACGCCGCATCGGCGAACAATCCTCCCCAGCCATATTGTGCACCTTCGGGGGAACTCGCTTGCCAGGTAGCTTGCTGGTCATTGTGAGAAAACAGTCTAGCAGGTAAGCGCACACCGTCTTGTTCAAATTGTCCTTGCGATACAGGCTCAATCAAAGGACCTATATTGCCGATAATCGCCGCATTACCCTGATCGAAGAGGGATTTTAATTGCACGAGTTCCGGTGGCAAAGCGAATTGTCGACCTGAGAATTCGTTAGCGTTAACAGGCGCTAGCGGCAGGAGGTTGTCTCGTATTCGCGTATTCCCTGAGCTATTCAATAGTGACTGGCGAATCGTTGCATAGTTGTTCCATGATGCAGTGTCATAAGGCAACACTACATCGTGGCAGTCAAGGCCACCAAAAAGAAACACGCAGACTATTGCTTTATAGTCGTCGTCATTGGTTTGTGCGGCTGTATTGAATGAAGCGAGAGAGCCTACCACCGAACCTAAGCCAGATGCAGACATGGCCGCCGCACTGCCTTTGAGAAATTGACGTCGAGATGATTTCATGGTGCTTCTCCTGTATCAGTGTTGAACAATAAAGTCGGGTGAGGTCATTAGCATCAAAATCGCGATAGTGGTGCGCAGCTCAGCACCATCCATATCCTCATCATCGTCCATTTCAATGGTATTTAATGTTGAAACGATAGATTTGCGAGTTGCTGCGCTGAGCGAACCATACGTCAGTAACCTATCGAGATGGTCGACGAGTTGTTGTGGTGAGGATGCGAGGGAAAGTTCTTTGCCATAGGTGGGGACAAATGAGTGTAGTGCTCTTTCTAAATCCAGTTCTATGCCGGCATTGTCATACGTCTCTATAAGCTCCTCGTCATCGACTTTTGGTTCCGTAGTGATAAAGAAGCTCAAAAAGTTTGCATAACCGGGAACCGAAGAGGCATTCATAATTTGAAGTTCTGGCGTGGTATATCCTGATTGACCAGACAAGGTGCCGGGGGCGACATATCCAGGGCGATAAAAGTTGAAAACAGACCGTGGACGAAATGGATGTTGGGCAAGGGTGTCTTGCCCCTCTGTTGCCCAAAGCACGTCAACATATTCCGGAGAGATGTTGTTTAGCTCGAATGCGCGAGCCCAATTGGCAAAGCGAATTACGGGCTCTCTCACTTTACCAATAGTACTGCGGTCTCTTGCGTCACTGTCCAACAAAATCGCACTGATTGTGGCTTGCAGATCCCCTTTGCGTCCATCGCCAACAATGACACCATTGGGCAGTTGAAAACGTCCGTTCTCGAAGGCTTGAGCAACGCGTTCGATGTATGCCGGTGAAGGATGGCTGGTTACAAAGCGCTGTATCAATTGTCGCGAGATAAAAGGGGCGACGCTGGGCTGTTGCATAATGTGATCTAACGCCATCGAAATACTCGATGTCGCATCGGTATTTTCGGGTATTGTCATCCCGAGAAAGCGTTTCTCTGCGCTGGAGTGGTTTGACGCATCGATAACCATAGGCGTTGAGAAAACCTGCGCTATGCCGTCGCTTTCTTCTAGGTCTTGATTGTCAGGTATATCTGCTACCAGACCGGTAAAGACTTTTGCCAGTCCAGTAATATCATCATTGTTAAAGAGTTCGATAGGTCGAGCTTGAGCATCAGTTTGCACACTGCCGTCCATGTTAAGAGCAAGTAATCCCACAGAGAAAAGTTGAAGTATTTCGCGTGCATAATTTTCGTCAGGCATGCTGCCGGTCTCTGGGTTGGCTTTTTCATTTCCCATATACGTCAAATAGAATCCCATTGCTGGGGAGTAGGTTATGGCTTCAAGTAAATCACGGTAGTTGCCAAAAGCATGATCATTGAGGATATCTTGATGGAAACCCACTGCGTGTGGCACATCAAACAGTAAGTCGCCGCCGTCATTTGACACAACGAGGAGCTGCGATAAGGCGAACACCATACGTTGACGGAGCTGGTCAGGGCCGTCGATGGCGTCATGCCAAAATGTAAACGTGGTCGTTGAAGGGAAAAACAAACCCAAATCAGCTTCGCCACCGAGCCATTCCTCATCGTAAGTGTTGATCCGAGGAATGTGCTTGGTGATGGGCATATTGAACTGTCCAACAAGCCAATTGGATACGGATGATCCGGTCAGTGTTTCTAAGTCTTCAGGCGTAGGGCCAAATGTTGCCTGAGTGAGGAAGTACGCTGTTGAAGTTTGATCTTTAAACGGAGCCATATCTTGCTCGTTTGGCTCAGGCTCAGGCTCAGGTTCAGGCTCAGGTTCTGGATTAGGAGTCGGTTCGGGTTCTGACGCTGAGGGGGGCGTGGTCGAATGGGGCCCATTTGTCTCGCTTGAACCGCCTCCGCACGCCGATACAAATAACGCGCACAATACGAAAAAGACAACTCGTGTGGATAGTAACGACCACATTGATTGACTCCTCAATACGTTGAAATGGTTAACTGTTTCCATGGGAACACCTTTCAATTTCACAGATTAATCGAGCAGATTGAACGCTACTGCACAAGTTCTGGCCTGTAACGTTCAATGTGCTTTAACTATATCCCATTGAATTTGGCTTGAAAGAGAAGGGAGGCGTTATGGAGATTACAAAAATGTATACTAGTGGTGGTGTTTTTTATCTTATTGAAATTTATAAATAATTATCTATTTTGTCGCTAATATTGCGGGTGTTACAGATATGTATAAATCGAACACGGTGCCACCTTGGTTGTCGAGCAAAACCAATTCGGCATCGTGTAAGTCTGCTATGGACTTGACCAAGCTGAGTCCCAATCCATTTCCACCTTTGTTGCGGGAATTGTCTACTCGGTAGAAACGTTCAAAAATTCTAGCGTGATGTTGGGGAGGGATCCCGGGTCCGTCGTCTCCAATTTGCAACGTCGCGCCATCTTTGGAGCCCTGTAGTCGTATCCAAGCGTTAGCATTGGGTTTGCTGTGTTCGATAATATTCTCTAACAGATTAACGATAAGTTGGCTAAACAAATCCTCATCGCCAAGAACGTCTATGGACTTCACAATAGAAATATCGAGAGTTCGCCCGGAATCGATAAATACAGGCTCGTAACTTTCAGCAATGTCTTGCGTTAGGTCTGAGAGATTAAAAACGGAAAAGTCGTGGCGTCGCTTGCCCGCTTCAATTTCTCCGAGTCTAAGAAGCGCATTAAAGGTCGTTAGTATTTTATTGATATTGCGATCTGCTGCGTCTATATGACGCTCAACAGCAGCCTTGTCGTCAATATCTTGTCTAATTAACTGAAGTCTGCCACTTAGATGAGTGACGGGCGTTTTCAGATCGTGTGCAATGCCAATCGACACACTATCGATATTTCTTTGCAGCCCATGTAGGTAGTCGAGCATTTGGTTGATATTGAGACTCAGGCGGTCTAGCTCATCTTGGCTCTTTTTGACGGGGATACGCCTCTCTGTTTCGCCTTCGCCGACTTTTTCAGCGATGTCCGACATGCTAATAATACGTTGGTACAACCTTCGACTAAACAGGTAACCCACTGTGATAGAAATGGGGATAATGACAGCAAGACAGCCGATGGTGAACAGCATCCTTAGCCGCTTTACTATGGAAAAGCTGTTGTCTCGAAATTTTGCGACGGTCAGAGTGAAACCATTATCAGCTTCGACGGCATATTGAAGCAACGGACGCGTTAAGGCTTTTTGCTCAACTTGGTGGAGAGACCAGCCCAGATCTGCCTCGAGTAGTGGATAACCTGCAATGACTGCGCCCATCGAATTACGCAATTGAAAAAAGACACTGTTTGTTTCGTAAAGGTGAAAAATCTCATCGACGTCTAGAATTCGTTCATTCTCATTGGTTAGGGTTTTCAGAACGTGTCTGGCACCTTCTTCCTCATAGAGCTCTTGTATCCATTCGACTTCTTGAAGTAACGCTTGCTTCTCTTTGTTGCGAAGTTCCTTAAGCACCGCACTACTGATTAACCACATCAGTAAGATACTCAACACCGCCGTGAGCGTTACGCTTCTAAGCATCACCTTGAGACTACTTGAGCCAAGAAATGACCGACTAAAGATCGTCATTGAGAATATACCCTTCACCGCGGCTGGTTTTAATCATGTCGTAACTGAACGGTTTATCTAGCTTGGCGCGCAGACGACTCACGTGAGTTTGAACCAAACTGGTTTTGGGATCAAAGCTATATCCCCACACGTTTTCCAACAACATCTGCCGTGTAACAAGCTGGTTCTGATGCAACATCAGATACTCTAAAATTTTGTATTCTCTTGGTAGCAAATCAAGCGGAATATCTTCACGAAATACTTCATGAGTCGTTCTATCTAGTGTTATCGCACCGACTTTCAACGTCGTTTGTGCCTGGTCTAGAGACTGTCTTCGGCATTGTGCTTTCAAACGGGCATAAAGTTCTTCAAATGCGAATGGCTTGACCATGTAGTCATCGGCACCGGCATTGAGACCGGCTACGCGATCGTCGATACCTGTCATCGCGGTTAGGATGATGATTGGCGTGTCGATATTAGCCGAACGTATTTGTTGCACCGCACTGAGTCCATCCAGTTCTGGCAACATTCGGTCAAACACGACAACGTCGTAGTCTTGCGCGATAGCGCTGCTGACGCCTTGCTTACCATCTGAAACGTGAGTAACTGAGTCACCTGCTTCTTTTATCCCTCTGACGATAAAAGCCGCAGTTTCATCATTATCTTCGACAAGTAAAATGTTCATACACAGTGACTGACTGATAGTAGTAGCTTATAAACGGCCAACGAAGTATTGACGTCCTATATAACACTGAGTGATACGCTTGTTCAATTTACAAACGTGTATAGTTTGTCTTAATACCAATCCGAATGGCTCGAGGAGCGACTCACAGCACGCAAAGATCTTTAGATTTAGGGCCCGTTTGGCAGCCATGCTAAATGCTAATAAATTAACGGTAACGCAGAATCCAAAGCCTATGTGCGGGGCGTTGGGACGCGCTTTTTCCACTCGAATACAAACGCGGGGCGAGTATCAATCTATGTGGATTGTTATGAGTCATACCTAACGAGTGTTATTGCTACTTTATCCGCTGAAGTGGCCCGTAATGGCCTCTTAACACATGAAGTTTTTTACTCGCAAAGTCAGCAGGGACGTATTCATTGGAGGGCCCGTCATTTGCATCTAGCATGGCAAGTGCCATCAATACTTCAGCGACGAGCTCCGAGCAAAACACCGTTGAAAGGTCTCGTTCATTTTGCCCCATTGGGCCATCATACGCCGCTTTTAATAATTGACGTTTACTGACTTCAAAGTGCTTTCCCTTCAACAGTTCCATCGTGTTTTTGATGGCGCTGTAATCTCTTTCGTTAAGTTCAAGCCCCTGCAACTGTCTAACTGCAACTTTGCCAGGGTACATCTCGTATCGATCATTAAAAGAAACGAGTTGAACGCCACTGTGGTGCACGCCAGTGTAGCGACACTTTAGCTTGTTACAATGCGTAGATTCATAGAGAAGGGGCTCAGAGCTCTCCGGTGTGTTAATCACAATTCCGACATGTGACCATCTATTGAGTGTCACAGCTTTGATAACTCGTGGGATGTTGCCCTTACCACTGAATAATAATAAATCGCCGGTTTTTAAGGGCGGCAGGTCTTTTAGAAATTCCGTTTTGGCCATAGCTGATGAGTATATGAATGTGGCTGTACGTAGAGTATAGGTGATTATTTTCTATTCAAAATATTTCAATTGGTTGAAGATTTACGCTTTCAGGGTGTTTTATTTACTTTTCTTTATTATGTTATTTATTTTAATAAATTCAATGGGTTGTGTTTTTTGATTTGTGTCAATAAATGAAGGTGGGTGATATGGCAGAGTGACATTGTTCAAAATCCCAACAAGGAATAAGTGATGAATTATTCAAGTGTTTCGCAAGATTTGGTTGTTGTTTTCAATGCTGAGCAACTTCACGCCATCGCAGAAAAAGTGACGCGTTTGTCCTGTTCGCGCTTTGACGTTATCGCGTTGTGCGACGAACAAGAGTATCAATCCATTAAAAGCGCCATCTCAGCATTCCCCCAATCCTTTGATGAATCTGTCACGTCATATCATTTCAATAGTGAACCAAGAGTCGTTTCGTTTATAAAAGATGCGGTGATTTATCGCGCTGACACACGTGTATTTTTGCCGCGTAGTTGGCCAATGACTTCCGATGAAACTGATTTAATAAAAGCATTGTTTAGTGACACGCATTGCCATTCAATTTACCTGATGGGCCACGCAAAATGGTCCAGCAAACCTTGCGTGATGGCCGCTATCGATGTCTTGGATGAGAGTAAAGAACAGCAACAATTAGACAGTGTTGTCGTGGCAAGAGCAGCAGAGCAAGTTGAGAAACTAGATGGAAGCCTACACCTGTTGTCTGTTGTCCCTATGTCATTTTTTACGCTAGAACTAGAGATCTTGAGCCAGGAAGAAGTCAGAAACAAAAAGCTAGCAGACGTCATGGATAAACAGCAACGTGTGTACTCACAACTCGCATTAACTCAACCTTATACCCAATATGTAGAAGCCGGTGCTCCCTACGAAGAAATCCAATCTACAGCAAAGCGAATTAATGCGAATTTAGCGGTAATTGGTAACGTCGGTCGGACTGGGCTCTCGGGATTAATCATCGGGAATACCGCTGAAAAAATCCTCAACCACCTTCGCGTGGATGCTCTGATTACGCGCTAATTTGGTGTTTTATTTTTATTAAATCAAAGGTTTAGGTGTTTTTCTGTTATGCCTTGAAAGGTTATCAAAATGTGAACAATTTAATTATTCAATCAATGCAATAGGAAAAACCAATTCGACTTAAACCGTTCCTCTGCCTACTTTTGTGTGAGACATCTTGAGTCATCGTGCATTGCACATCAGGCGGGCAGAGCAATATTTCCAAGTGAATGTATTGTTTATCAAACCAATAACAGCGTTGTTATTTGGCGAGGTTAGGCCTCAGTTGCGAAGCATGGATACTTGATATTTGTCAATTTCATACTTTTTAATGAGGACATAACGAATGAAGACCTTAAGCTTCTGCAAAGTTACTGCGATTGCAAGCGTTGTAGCGATGTCGCTGTCTGGTGCCGCAATGGCCGATGATATGACTAAACCCAAAGGCGCCGTAGGCATGGGTAAAGTCGCACCAAACCAAGCCAAATCCAATTTGTTTTGGTGGCCAGATCAATTGGATTTGAGCCGTCTACGTGACCACGATTCTCGCTCAAACCCTCTAGGTGAAGACTTCAGTTACAAAAAGGCTTTCGAACAGCTTGATATGGCGGCCTTGAAAAAAGACATCGATACTGTTCTTACAGATTCCCAAGCTTGGTGGCCAGCTGATTGGGGCAATTATGGTCCTTTCTTCATTCGTATGACATGGCACGCAGCGGGGACCTACCGTACGTTAGATGGTCGCGGCGGTGCGGGTGGTGGTCAGCAGCGCTTTGATCCGCTAAACAGCTGGCCTGACAACGGAAACCTAGATAAAGCGCGCCGACTGTTGTGGCCCGTTAAGCAAAAGTACGGCGAGCAAATTTCTTGGGGTGACCTCATTGTACTTGCGGGTAATGTTGCGTTGGAGAACATGGGGTTTGAGACCTATGGCTTTGCTGCGGGTCGTGATGACGATTGGGAACCAGACATGGTTTACTGGGGCCCAGAAGTGGAAATGTTAGCCAGTGATCGTCGTGATACCGATGGCGAAATTAAACGTCCTCTTGCTGCGGTTCATATGGGATTGATTTACGTCAATCCGGAAGGACCTGGTGGAGTGCCTGATCCAATTGGCTCAGCCAAAAATATTCGCTCATCTTTTGCGCGCATGGCGATGAATGATGAAGAAACACTCGCACTTGCTGCCGGTGGTCACACCTTCGGTAAAATGCACGGCGCGCACAAACCGTCAGATTGCGTAGGTGCAGAACCTGGCGCGGCACCAATCGAAGAGCAGGGGCTTGGTTGGAAAAATACCTGTGGAAAAGGCCATTCAGAAGATACAGTAACAAGTGGCCTTGAAGGCGCGTGGACGCAAGCGCCAACGCGTTGGACGTCACTGTATCTGTCTAACTTGTTGAACTTCGAGTGGAAGCAAACTCGCAGTCCTGCTGGTGCGATTCAGTGGATCCCTACCGATGAGTCTCTTCACAAAGCGGTGCCTGATGCGCACGTGGAAGGTAAATTTAATCCGCCGGTAATGACAACCGCCGACTTAGCATTCAAGTTTGACCCCGAGTATCGCAAGATCGCCGAACGATTTTTGGCTGACCCAGAAGCATACCGACTTGCCTTTGCAAAAGCGTGGTACAAGCTGACTCACCGCGACATGGGCCCAAGAGCAAATTATCTTGGTGATGCATTTCCTCAAGAAGAGCTAGTGTGGCAAGACCCCATTCCCGCGCCAGATTACAAATTAGTGAGTGATAAAGATATCGCTAAATTGAAAAAGGAAATTTTAGACAGTGGGTTATCTGTATCAGAGCTAGTCAGTACAGCGTGGGGCGCAGCTGCATCCTACCGAGATTCTGACATGCGTGGTGGTGCAAATGGTGCGCGTATCGCGTTGGCGCCGCAAAATAACTGGGCTGTTAATAATCCTGCTCAAACGGCTAAGGTCATTGATAAGCTCAAAGCAATTCAAGAAGACTTTAACGATAGCTTCTTTAGTAAGACTAAGGTCTCTTTGGCGGATCTCATCGTTCTCGGTGGTGCGGCAGCAATAGAGAAAGCGGCGAAGGATGCCGGAATGTCGGTTAGCGTACCTTTTGTGCCCGGACGCGGCGATGCAACGCAAGCCCAAACGGATACCAATTCGTTCTCGTTCTTGGAGCCGAAAGCAGATGGATTCAGAAACTTCTACAGTGCTGACTACTACCTCTCGCCAACGGAAGCCTTGATTGACAAAGCTGATCAACTGGCCTTGACCGTACCCGAGATGACGGTACTTGTTGGTGGTATGAGGTCGCTCGCTGCCAATACAGATGGCAGTACAACAGGCGTCTTTACTGATAAACCGGGCACATTGTCTAACGACTTTTTCGTTAACCTGCTCGATATGTCAACGCAATGGCGCAAAGCTGGCGACAATGGTTTGTATGAAGGAGTTGACCGCAGCTCTGGGCAAGTGAAGTACACGGCGACGCCAGTTGATTTGATCTTCGGGTCAAATAGTGAACTTCGTGCAGTAGCAGAAGTTTACGCGTTTGATACGTCTAAACAGCGCTTCGTCGATGACTTTGTCAATGCATGGGTGAAAGTCATGCAAGCCGATCGTTTTGATTTGAACTAAAAAACAACGCGGGTTTAGAACCGAGCGGCTACCTTTGGTAGCCGCTTTTTTTTGCCCTGAATAACGTTGTTACGTATTGGTTTCACGGTAAATATACGACTAATTTCAATTGATATTATCATTATGTTATTACCAATTGTTATTAATTGTTTGACAATGGGGAGTGATTTGGTTAGTCTTTTGTTCGTCGAGTTAATCCGTGTGCCTGTCCTTTTTTGCATGGACTAATTTCGCGCTCACTGTTCGAATTACTGCTACAGGCTTTAAGCAGCATTTCGCTTCACCGCGTACCCTGCGGAGGCCGCCTTGTGCGGCCGCTTCTTTTTTTTGCTCGCCTATTTTCTTCTTTTAATCGTCATTTTCGTGATTTTCTTACTTACCATTTTTTATTTGTTTTTGGTTTTATTGGTAAGTTTATTTGTTAATAAGTGGTTGACATTTTGTTTGTTGGTTGGTTAACTTAGGTGACAGTAAAGATTGACACGGTATTAAGTTGCTGACCAATTTAGGCCACCTCTGTGTCGTGACTACGTGAGGAGTAGTATTGAGTGTTTAAGGTGTTTGTTCGAGTGTCGGCCTTGACGGCTGCAATGTGCACTACCATGGTCATGGGGAACGAGTTTTTATTGGAAACCCCACAGCAAAAAGAGGCAATGCGCGAGGCAGTAGAACAAAACGCGTTGTTTACAGCGACTTTTGAACAGCGTAAAAGCGCCATTGATAGTAGTTTGAACTCACCGATTACTGTTCCTGTACCGAAGGATGCGGGTGGCGGTTATACCCATGAAGTACACAAGCGCAATTATGCGCAACTTCGCGACCTAGGGCGTTTATATACCCTAACTCGAGATACCATATACAAAGACAAAGCCGTCGCGATTTTTAACGACTATGCTGCTCTTTATCCCACGCTCGGTCCTCATCCTAAGAAAAAAGAACAATCACCAGGACGCCTATTTTGGCAAAGTCTCAATGAGGCGGTGTGGTTAGTGTATGCGATTCAGGGCTATGCTGACATTCGTGAAGACTTAACACCTGAACAACGCGACTATATTGAGTCACGCCTTTTTGTGCCGATGGCCAACTTTCTTTCTGATGAATCGCCACAGACCTTTAATAAGGTGCATAATCACGGTACCTGGGCAACGGCTGCGGTAGGTATGGCCGGCTTAGTATTAGAAAAGCCAGAATGGGTAGAAAAAGCCCTTCTTGGCCTAGATCTCTCCGGGAAGGGAGGCTTTTTACGCCAACTGGACCAATTGTTTTCTCCGCAGGGTTATTACAACGAAGGCCCATATTATCAGCGCTATGCGTTGATGCCATTTGTGTTGTTTGCTCAAGCGCTTGATATCAACCAGCCTCAACGGCGGATCTTCGAGTACCGCGATGGTATCTTGCTCAAGGCCATTGAAACCACAATTCAATTGAGTTACGCCGGTCTCTTTTTTCCAATCAATGACGCCATTAAAGACAAAGGAATTGATACAGTTGAACTCGTCCATGGGGTCGCCATTGCTTACAACAAGTTAGCGGAAAAAGGGTTACTTGATATCGCGCGGCAGCAAGACCAAATTTTGCTTACCGGCTACGGCTTAGCTATTGCTGAAGGCTTGGAGAATCAGCTGGCGCAACCTTATGTGTTCCAGTCGAAGCGATTTGGTGACGGCGCACAAGGAGAGCAAGGTGCATTAATTGTAATGCGCGATACACAGGCTAAAGGCGGTTTAGGGCAGGCTCTCGTTTTCAAAGCGACGTCACAAGGTCTTGGACACGGCCATTTCGACAAACTCAATATTCAGTTTTACGACAACGGCAATGAAATTTTGACCGATTATGGCGCAGCGCGTTATCTCAATGTAGAAGCGAAGTACGGTGGTCACTATTTGCCTGAAAACAAATCCTATGCCAAGCAGACAGTTGCACACAATACGCTAGTCATTGATGAGACAAGCCATTTCAAAGGCAAAACTAAGACAGGTAATCGCTATTTTCCGCACGTTCACTTTGTAGAAAACAAAGACGACTTACAGATCGCACATGCGACAATGAACCAAGCCTATGAGGATGCGTCTTTTACTCGCACTGTCGCACTTGTAAGTGTTGGGGACGCCTTACCCATTGTCATTGATGTATTAGATGTTGTTTCGACAAACACACATCAATATGACTTGCCATTTCACTATGCAGGTCAGTTGATAGACTCGAGTGCTCATCTCGATACTAAGACTCAGCATCTTGCGCCTCTGGGCAAAGCATCGGGCTATGAACACTTGTGGCTGAAAGCGACGGGCGAGCCCAAAGATGCTGTCACGCGTGTAACCTGGCTTAAAGACAACCGCTTTTATTCGTTGAACACACTACTTCCTCGCGATGGTGAAATGCTATTTACCGAACTTGGTGCCAATGATCCCAACTTCAATTTGCGTCGCGAAAACGCCGTCATACTTCGTCAAACGGGCAAAAAACAAGCGCGGTTTGTCAGTTTGTTAGAACCTCATGGAGAATATAACGGCAGCAAAGAGTTCACTTTGGCCAGCAAAAGCCAACTCATAGCGTTGGCTGAGTATGAGTACGATGAGGCTAACGCTGTCGTGTTCGAACTAGCGGGGCAGGGGCGTTATGCGTTGGTGTGGCGTAAACCAGACCAAGTCGCAGGTAACATCGCATTGAGTATTGAGGGGCAGTCGTTTGAATTGGACGGCAATAGTGCGTTGGTCCCGTTGTGATGTCGGTGTGTCGAGTCAGAATTTAGGGCAATTTGCTTAGCTAGCCAGTTGCAAAAATTATAAGCAGTACAATGGTGTTCGGTGCATACAGTACCCAAGCCAAATGGGAGAACCAAAATGAAAGTGAAAGGACTACGCTGGTTTATCGTCAGCTTAGTTGCTATCGCAACTGTCATTAACTACGTCGATCGCACGGCGCTAACTGTCATGTGGCCAAGCATTGCCGAAGATATGGGTTTCGACAGTACCGACTACGCCAACATAATGAGTGTCTTTCTCATTTCTTATGCGATAGGCCAAGCCGTGTTTGGCCGAATTTTTGACCTTATTGGTACGCGTTTCGGCTTCGTATTATCGATAGTGGTGTGGTCGGTTTCCATTGCCTTACACGCCGTTGCCAGTTCAGTCATGTCATTCAGTATATTTAGAGTGTTGCTCGGTTTTGGCGAAGCGGGAAACTGGCCCGGCGCGACTAAGGCCAATGCCGAATGGTTTCCGATCAAGGAGCGCGCACTCGCACAAGGTATATTTGGTGCAGGTGCATCGATTGGCGGTATTGTATCGCCGCCTCTCGTAGCGGTGTTGTTTGCATTGATGGGCTGGAAAGCCACATTTATTCTTATCGCTAGCTTTGGGTTCTTATGGTTAATCCCTTGGCTTGTTCTTTATAAAGCGGCCCCTAATGCTCACCCTTGGATTACAGAAGAAGAAAAGGAATACATATTAACGGGTCAAAAAGCCGAGTCGACGGATACCGTTGAGCAGGAGTATGTGCCAAGTTACAAGGCGTTATTGTCACACCGACAAAGCTGGTCGGTAATCGGTGCACGCTTTTTCATCGAGCCAATCTGGTGGTTGTTTGTGGCATGGCTGCCTTTGTATCTTAACGACAAATTTGGCTTTGATGTAAAAGCAATTGGCGCATCGGCTTGGATTCCTTACGTAGGGGCTGCGTTAGGCGCTCTGTTCGGTGGCTGGTTGAGCGGCCAGTTGATTAAACGGGGTTGGTCTGTGAACTTAGCCAGAAAATCAGTCATTTCATTTGGTGGCGTATTGATGTTGGTGGCCTTGTTGATCACGACCGTTGCCAGTACGCCCGCGCTAGCATTAGGCCTTATTGCGGTGATTCTATTCGGTTTTCAAACAGCGATTAACAATATTCAGACACTACCGAGTGACTTCTTTTCAGGTAAAAGTGTTGCGTCCTTGGCAGGTATCAGTGGTGCGGTAGGGGTGATCAGTGTCATTACGGCTATTCAAATGGTACCCGTTATTACGCAAGACGGAACTTACTACCCACCGTTTTTCATCTTAGGCGCATCGCTCGTGCCCTTGATGCTGGCATGTGTGTGGTTCGTCGCAGGTAAAATCGAACCGGTTAAAGGAAGTGCAAAGTGAGTCGATATCCACAGTCCAAAGTCGTATTGATGGGAGAATGTATGCTTGAGCTGGTAAGCCAGCAAAAGGATACTTACACGCGCTCTTTTGCCGGCGATGTTTATAATACTGCCGTATACATGAAACGTCTGTTTAGCGGGTTCGATGTTAACTTTATGACAGCCATCGGTATCGATGACATCAGCTGTACGATGTTAAGTGCTTTTGAGCAAGAACAACTCAACAATCAATACGTTTATCAGCACTCGACCAAAACCATAGGGGCATACTTGGTACAAACTGATGCTGAGGGAGAGCGTTCCTTCACCTATTGGCGATCAGATGCCGCCGCTAGACAGTGCATGCAACACCTTGATGCTGGCGTTGTTAAGTCTCTCACGGGGGCTGATGTGTTTTTCTATAGCGGTATAACCGTTGCCGTGTTGATGCCAGAGCAGCGGGCGCAATTTTGGAATATGCTAACAAAACTCAGGCAAGCGGGCGTTACCATTGCCTTCGACCCTAATTATCGACCGCGTTTGTGGGCTGATAAAGAAGAAGCGCAAGAGGCGATTGGACACGCACTGGCGTTGGCGGATATCGTGCTTCCCGGGGTTGACGATTTTGAACAGCTGTTTGGGGTTTCCTCGGCACAAGCCGTGATTGAATTTTGCAAACCGCTAGGTATCGATGAAGTTGTGGTGAAAAATGGCGCTGAGCAAGTGATTGTGTACAGAGATGAAAAGCAACAGCCATTCGATGTACCCACCGTTGATAATGTTGTGGATACAACCTCTGCCGGTGACGCATTTAATGGCGCTTATCTGGGAGCGCGAATTACTGGAAGGCCAGTTGCTGAAGCGGTCTCGTTGGGTTGCAAAGCGTCGGGATTTGTTATCCAGTGTCCGGGGGCGATAGCTCCCGCAAGTGAGTTTGCCGGGGCGATGTTAACGTAATTGCCCCGAATAACGTCGCTAAAAGGGGAGCGGTAATGCGCGCTTACTTTTGACTTGATTCAAAACGATAGTGGTATCAATCTTGGCGATCTGTTTCACGCTTGCCAGCTTTTCTTTTACAAAAACATCGTAAGACGAAAGGCTTTTTGACACCACATTGAGTAAATAATCATGCTCCCCGGTTAACACATAACAATCCATCACTTCGTCAAAAGCCATGATCGCCTGTTCAAACGCGGCGGCATTTTCTTTGCTGTTTCGCACCAATTGAACAAAGACAAAAGCCGATATTTGAAACCCCAGCTTTTCTTTGCTGAGCTCGGCGTTATAGCGCGTAATGAATCCCTCTTGTTCCAGCCGTTTTACCCTGCGCAGACACGGTGTAGGAGACAAGTTGACCGATGCAGCGAGCTCGGCATTGCTCAATTTTGCGTCAGTTTGCAAGGCTTCAAGAATAGCCCGGTCTATGTGATCGATTGAGTTTGGCATAATTATCTAAATGATGATTTGTTTATAGCGCATTATGCTAATTATTGATGCGTAATCAATTTATTTTGGTCGATATTGCTCGTGTGAACCTCCTATACTGTTCGGATACAACAGCACGGGAGATTAGCCTTGGGAACCCCTCTATCCATCGCTTTTGACAATTGGATTCGAACCGAGTTTAAAGCCATCAATACTGAACTTGAGACGCTGTACTTTGCTCAGCAAGCGCGTGAAAATGTGTCAGGTTTAGGGGCGGGTTTAAAACAAACATTAGTAGATGATGGCAAGGTATTTATTGCTCAATTATTGAGAGAGGGCAATACGGATGAGGGCTTTGACAGTGGTTTTGATTTGTTGGGCAATGTCGGCTTTTTTCTTGCGGCATGTAGACGACATGAAGTCCCCGGTGCAATGGATCACAGTGATGATAGCCTAAAAGACGCATCCGCCCTCGCTATGCAGTTGGGGGCGTCACTGGGTGTCGTGCCTCGATTCGCATCTGCGCATTTAGAAACGCACAATCGTGCAATAGACGGGCAGTACAAAACGTTTACGTCTTTGCCCGATGAAAAAACGTTTCTTGATTACAATACACGTGGCGTATTTGCCTTCATACGGGCATCAGAAGCGCTATTGCACTGTTTGCCTTTAGGCGTATCTCACCCTGTTACCGGGGATTTACTTCACGTAGCCGAAGTCGCATTGGAAGACGTTTATAACAATAATCAAGCTTTGTTTGCGCAACTGGATGTCGACCGCTTTTTTTACAGTGTAAGACCGTATTACAAAACTCATCGAGTCGGGCGACACGAATATCGCGGCGCTAACGCGGGAGATTTTGCCGGTATCAATGTGATTGATTTGCTACTTGGCTTGTGTCGTGGCGACGATCCTTACTACTCTCAGTTGTTAGTTGATAAATTTTTGTTTATGCGTCCTCAAGATCAACTCATATTGCGTGATTGTATGCGACGTCAAAGCTTGATGGATGAGTTTCTAAACGTACCCATATCATCCCAAAATAGTGATTGGTATCAACGCAACTTACGTGCATTTCTTTCGGTGTGTGAGGCCCATGGCAAAACCGCGATGCAACATCATGACGCGTTGATATCCAAGTTTATTGTGCAACCAGCGAAGGACAATGCATTAACCGCAAAGCAAGATATGACTGCCAGTGGGCCGCCGCTTGATGTGCTGATTGCTGCGCTCAAGAAACTTCACGATTTACGCACGGCTGCCAATCGAGATGACATTCCCACTCGATACCAGGATGTGGCGACGCTTCGCGCTCGGTTAATTCAAGGAGAACTTTGATGAGTCATTCGAAGTTTGAGATGGGCGATGGGATCTATCTGCTCAATCACTCTGTTGGGCGTTTACCTAAATCAACACCAGCATACTTGGAAAAACACTTTTTCTCACCTTGGCGTGAAGGTACGCCAGATCCTTGGGGACAATGGATGGGGGTGTTTAACCGTTTTCAACAGGCTTTATCAGCGCTTTTTCATTCGCAGTCTGAACAGTTTTGTCCGCAGGTCAATTTATCCAGTGGCCTTAGCAAGCTGTTTGGCGCCTTACCGACGCCGATCTCACGCAAAACCGTGTTGATGACTGAGAATGATTTTCCTTCGATGGGGTTTGTCGCTCGTCAATCGCTGCCTGAAGGCTATGATGTGCGCTTTATTCCCAAATCTGAGGACGTGTTAGACCCAGACGTGTGGTCTCACTACTTGACCGATGACGTCGTCGCCGTGTTCATCACCCATTCACATTACAATACGAGTAAACTTACGCCCGTCAGTACTATTACAAGGATGGCACACGAACGAGACATTTTATCGATTGTCGACGTTGCTCAATCTAGTGGTGTTGTGCCGATCGATTTGACAGAGTGGCGAGCTGATATCGTTTTAGGATCATGTGTCAAATGGCTTTGCGGTGGGCCTGGCGCCGGCTTTATTTGGTTCAATAAAGCGTCGCTAACGCGTTTTGAGCCCAAAGACGTGGGATGGTTTTCTCACAAAAATCCGTTTGAATTCGATATTAACCATTTCGAGTACGCCGATGATGCGAGTCGTTTTTGGGGGGGCACGCCGTCGGTCATGCCTTATGTTGTCGCGACTAATGGAATAGAGACCTTGCTAAATATTGGCATCGAAAAGATTAGGCGTCACAATCAGACTTTGACACAACATGTGGTTGATAACGTTCCTGACTATGCACTCGTTTCCCCAACCCATAGCGACAAGCGGGGCGGAACCTTGGTACTAAAATTTCAACAGCAGGACGCGGTAGCGGATGCCCTGAACTGTGCGAACGTTAAATTTGATGTGAGGCCCTTAGGCATGAGGCTTTCACCTCACATTTATACCTCTCGAACTGACATCGACAAGATAATTGAGATTCTGGGCCGTTTCGACTAATTGCTATTAAACTAAATTGTGTTTTTCAAGACGATATAAGAACGCTTTGTAACTGAGCGAAAGTAATTGTGCGGCCCGAGTGCGATTGCCCTCGGCCCGGATTAACGCTTGGCCGAGAATATCTCGCTCAAACGTCTCCCAGTCAATCCCATTGTCTGGCAAAGTAAAACGTGACGACCCTGTTTCGCTGGGGCTGTGTGATTCAGACGATTTGTCTGGTACCAGTTCGGTTTCATCGCCGAGCAAAACAAAGCGTTCAACGCGATTTGATAACTCTCGCACATTGCCCGGCCATGGGTATTGACACATTTTTGTTAATAACGCATCGGGAAGAGCGGCGATGGGAATGCGATACTGCTGATGAAATTTTTGTCTAAAAAACTCTACCAATGGCGCAATATCTTCGGTTCGCTCTCGTAGCGGTGGCATATCGATAGGCACGATATTGAGTCGGTAGAACAAGTCTTCTCTAAACGTCCCGTCTTTGATCATGGCCTTGAGGTCGCGGTGCGTTGCAGCAATCACTCTTACATTAAGCTCTATTTCTTGGGTATCACCCAAGGGGGAGATTGTCCCTTCTTGTAGGAAGCGCAGTATTTTGGCTTGAAGGGACAGAGGCAGCTCACCGATCTCGTCGAGGAATAACGTGCCATTGTGGGCCAGTTGAAATTTGCCAGGTTTATCTGCGGTTGCCCCGGTAAAGGCTCCCTTTTTCGCACCAAAAAATTCCGCTTCCGCCAGTGTTTCCGGTATCGCGCCACAGTTTACGGCGACAAATTGATGTTGAACACGGGACGACATTTTGTGTAAAGCTCGGGCGACAAGCTCTTTGCCCGTTCCGCTCTCACCAAGAACCAAAACGGTGGCATCGGTATTTGATACGCGCTCTATACGTTCATAGACTTTCTGCATACTTGGTGCATTGCCGACCAAATCGACCATTTTATGCTGGGACGACAGTGCCGAATTGAGTTGAATATTTTCAAGTCGCAACAATCGTGCTTTAGCAATTTTATCGATACACAATAACAGTGCTTGGCGTTGAAACGGCTTCGCTAGATAATCGTCAGCCCCTGCGTCAATCGCCTCTACGGCATGAGCGATGGTCCCATAGGCTGTTGCGATGGCAAACCCCACTTCAGGGTGATGTTGACGGACGTAATTAAGCAACGATAGGCCAGTCAGTGCACCTAACTTCCAATCGCAAAAAACGACATCGGGTACTCGCTGTTTTATTGCAAGTATTGCTGACTCAACACCGTCGACATCCACGACGTCGTGTCCTTCTTGGGACAATATATTTGCGACTAACTGACGTTGTTGGGCGTCATCTTCAACCAATAAAATCTGTAGTGGGTTACGCTTCATGTCGATTCTCTTGAGACGTCAGTGTAAGGGTGGCTTTGCAACCCAAAGGTGACATATTGGTTAAGGATACCTTACCTTGATAATAGCTTTCGGCGATTTGTCTAACGATAAACAGTCCCATGCCAGCACCTTCCGCTTTTGTCGTCGAGTGCGGCGTGAATAATGCCTCGGTAATTTGGGGGTCGAGTCCAGGGCCTTGGTCAATCACTATCATCGTGAGTTCAGTACCACTGAGTTCGGTGAATACTGAAACGGTTTGCTCAGGTTTAGATGCTTCTACCGCGTTTGCGATGAGTGCCTGAAACATGGTGCGAATGTCTTGTGCTGAACAACAAAAAATCAGGTTGCTCGGTGCGGCGTATTGAATACTCACAGGCGAAGCCATACTCAATTCCATAATAATGTCTTGCACTATGGTTGCGATGTCATTCGGTTGATGCCGCTCTACACCTGAGGTCGACATGCTTAACAGCGATTTAATCGTATTGTCGAGGTGGCTCATTTTTCCCCGTATTTGCTCCGCCAAAATGCGTTTGTCCTGTTCGGATTGTTGGTGATTAACCAGTTGTTCAATTGCGAGGCCAATGGTATTGAGGGGATTGCGAAGGGTGTGGGCCAGTCCTCGAGTCATTTCGCCTAGATTTGCCAATTGTTGTTGCTGTACGAACTGTTTTTCGATGGCATTGAGCATAGCTAATCGTTCGCTCATTTGATTAAAGCGTACTAAGGTTTGCTTGACCTCGCCGATACCACTTGGGTGAAGCTGAGTACCAAATCCACCTTGTTCTAGTTCATGAAACCCTTTAGCGAGTGATGATAAAGGCGTACTTAAATGCTTAGCTAACCAAAATGCGAAAAATACCCCAACTAGTGCTAATCCAATCGTCGCTATTGTGAGCCAATTAAAATATTGACTGACAACAGAATCATTAGACGAAAACTGGATAATTTGATTGCGATTGACATCTGGACTTTGAATATTGATGGAGTAGGCTAAGTGTTCGTTAAGCGGGCTAACCTTGATGTTTTCCAACTTTTCCATAAAAACAGACGTTGGAGCACTTTGCTTGATATGTTTTATCTCAATTCTTTTCGTTTCGTCACCGGACTGAAATACATAGTCCTCATTGAGCTTGACGAGTTCTTTTGGGGCATCTTCAATTTTGATGACGACGCCCCCAGCGACTTTTTCTGACCACGTTTTGGGTTCGCCTTGTCCGGTTTCATCAAGTAATAACTTGATGGTTTGCTCGGAAATCGCCTGGCTTTTTTGCCGGATCTCCTCTGACATTTTGTTCTGCACGTAGTAGATAAAGACCACTTGTACTGATGCCGTGATCACCAGAAACAAGGAAAAAAGGACAAAGGCGTATTGTCTTAGGGACATAGTGTCATCTCTTACAGCAATAAAGCGAAACAGGGGTATACATAACAGTATTCAAATAACAGGCCAGTAGTCTTAGTTGGTAAGTGTATGATTTTACCCATATTTAAAGATCACTAAGGTTTAGTGTAGAAAAACATTCCTCATATAAGCAAATGAATTTCCTCATATCGGGAAATTTTTAGTTTACGGCTTGTCATTCTGACGTCAAAAATCAGTAACTGATTGAAATATTGTTAAAAAATGACTTTGGCACAGGACTTGTAATTTCAAGTGTGAATCAACTCACTTTCGATTTACAAGGAAAAACAATGAAATTGCTTAAACCTTCTGTTCTTGCACTAGCTCTTAGCACCTGCCTTTCTGCTGGCTTTATGGCGTCAGCTGAGGATGTGAAACACAAAGTCATTGAGATAAAGTCAGTCAACAAAGATGGCGTTAACGTGTTTGTTGAAGATAATGCTGACAAACGCGCACTGGTATTGACTGAAGCCGAGCTGTCAGACGACGCGACCATATTAGAAAAATTGTCGGATTTAGACCCTGAAACACAGCAAACGATTATGGATGCGTTGGACAATGTACGACTGTTTACCGATGGTGAACTCTCAGAGGATGAGCTTATCTCTGAATCATTGCACAAGGTTGTCGTGCTGAACAAAGGCGAAGGAAACGTCGTCAAAGTGATTGGAGAGGGTGACAATGTGTTTAAACACAAAGTGTTTTTCGCTGACAGTGAAACGACATTAAAAGGTCACACCTCAGCGATAACGAAGATGATTGAAATGGGCGAATTCACACAGGAAGAGCTTGATGATATTCAAGCCGCACTCGATTTGAAACGCTAAGCACGCTGCTGAGCCCTGCTATTATTAATCGCTTATAAGCGCACTTTGGTGCGCTTCAACCATTTCTGACAACCAGTCTAAAAACGCCTGAATACGCGCAAGGTGGCGTACGTCGCGGTGCGTTGCAACCCAAAACGTCCGCGTTATCTTTACTTTGTTCTCAAGCACTGCCTGCAAGTTCTCAGAATGATTTGCAATAAAGCACGGCAAAATACCGACGCCCGCGCGATTGTCTAGCATCTGATATTGCGCGTTAATGCTGGTACTACTTAATGTATGCATGGGCGACAGTAAATTTTCTTCGATAAATTTGAGTTGGGGGGCATAGAGTAAATCAGGCACATAACTGACGACAGGAAACGGTGTTAGCTGCTCATAAGTTGTGGGCGTGGGTTGAGACGCGATGAGTGCTTTATGTATGTAGAGCCTGAGGCTGTAGTCCGTTAGTCGCTTGGTATACAACAAGCCTTTTGTGGGTTTTTCTAGCAATATGGCAATATCTGCTTCTCGCTTGTTAATGTTCAGGAAACCACTGGTTGCGACGAGCTCTATAGAAATATTTGGGAAGTGAGATTTAAACTGAGGCAGCAGAGGCGCGAGAAACCAAGTGCCAAAACCTTCGGATACACTCACGCGTATTGTGCCAGACAGCTCTTTTCGTTCATTGGTTAAGTCGTGCTGGGCCTCGAGTACGAAGTGTTCCGCCTTTTCTATGTACTGTACGAGCCGCAAACCGTGGTCGGTCAATAAGTAGCCCTTCTTGCTTAGTTCAAATAAAGAGCAGTTTAGGGACTCTTCCAGCTTTTTTACACGCCTTATTAATGTCGTTGAATCCATCTCTAAGCTTTGTGATGCTTTACTTACGCGGCCATTTCTGGCCAGTGCGAGAAAGACTCTTAAATCATCCCAGTTCATCTTTTGCTCATGCATTTTTGCAGTACTTAGCTGCAACTATATTATCTTGCGAATGGAAAGGCAAAGTTTCAAAATTGTTAAAAACGTGTAAGAGGTGCATCATGAAACAAATTTCTCATTTTATTAAAGGTGAAAGCTACCACGTTGATGGTGAGCGCCAAGCAGATGTGTTCGCGCCTAACACAGGTGAAGTACAAGCTCAGGTTGGACTCGCGACAGAACAAACGCTAAACCACGCCGTTGTGGTGGCTAAAGAAGCACAAAAAGAGTGGGCCATGGCGAATCCCCAACGACGTGCTCGCGTTATGTTTGAGTTCAAACGACTGGTTGAAATGAATAAGGATAGACTGGCAGCGTTGTTGTCTAGCGAGCATGGCAAAGTATTGTCAGATGCCCAAGGTGACATTCAGCGCGGACTAGAAGTCATCGAATTTGCATGTGGAATCCCACATGCACAGAAAGGTGAATATACCGAAGGCGCAGGGCCGGGTATCGATGTGTACTCTTTGCGTCAACCCCTTGGTGTGGTCGCTGGGATTACACCATTTAATTTCCCTGCGATGATCCCGATGTGGATGTTCGGTGTGGCTATTGCCTGCGGCAATGCATTTATTTTGAAGCCCTCTGAGCGCGATCCATCAGTGCCACTCGAGCTTGCGAAGCTAATGCTTGAGGCGGGTTTACCTGCTGGTGTGTTGAATGTTGTACATGGCGACAAAGTCGCGGTGGATGCCATCTTAGACCATCCTGACATTAAAGCCGTAAGTTTTGTCGGCTCATCGGATATTGCCAACTATGTTTATGAACGCGGCGCATCTAATGGCAAACGTGTACAAGCGATGGGCGGGGCGAAAAACCACGGTATCGTCATGCCCGATGCGGATCTTGACCAAGTTGTGACAGACCTTGTCGGTGCGGCTTACGGTTCGGCTGGTGAGCGTTGCATGGCATTGCCCGTGGTTGTGCCCGTGGGAGAAGACACAGCAAATCGTCTACGGGAAAAACTGATCCCGGCCATTGAAGCCATCAAGGTAAGCCATTCGGAAGATGCGTCTGCCCATTATGGCCCAGTGGTGACCGCCGCGCACAAAGCACGGGTCGAGAGTTACATTGATATGTGTATTGGTGAAGGGGCAGAGCTGGTCTATGACGGTCGTGAATCACACGTACCCAATGAACATGCGAATGGCTTTTTCATCGGTCCAACGTTTTTTGATCACGTCAAACCAGCGATGCAATCCTATCAAGAAGAAATCTTTGGCCCCGTTTTACAAATGGTGAGAGCGGGAGATTTCAATGAGGCCGTCAATTTAGCCAGTGATCATCAATACGGTAACGGTGTGGCGATTTATACCCGCAATGGCCATGCCGCCCGTGAATTTGCTCAACGTGTCAATGTCGGCATGGTGGGGATTAATGTACCGATTCCCGTGCCAGTTGCCTACCACACATTTGGTGGGTGGAAGCGTTCAGCATTTGGCGATACCAACCAACACGGTATGGAAGGTGTTAAGTTCTGGACCAAGATTAAAACCGTAACGCAACGCTGGCCAGATGGCTCAGAATCGAATGATAATGCGTTTGTTATTCCAACAATGAGGTAGGCGTCATGCAGTTTACGCTAACAGAAGAACAACAGTTTATCGTTGAATCTGCCACTAAGTTTACGGCAGATAACATCACTCCTTTTGCCGCGCAATGGGATGAAGAGCACGTGTTTCCGCGTCACGTATTTGAAGCCGCCGCCGAGTTGGGTTTTGGCTCGATTTACGTCAGCGAAGAGTCTGGCGGTATTGGTATGGGGCGCTTAGAGGCCGCGTTGATTATGGAAGCGATGGCTTATGGCTGTCCTTCGACATCGGCCTTTATTTCGATTCATAACATGGCCAGCAAAATGATTGACACCTACGCGACAGAAGGTGTGAAAGAGACGTACTTGCCTGATCTAATAACGATGAAAAAGCTGGCAAGTTACTGTCTCACTGAGCCGGGTTCCGGTTCAGACGCCGCAGCACTTCGCACAACCGCTAAACTTGACGGTGATCACTATGTGGTTAACGGCTCGAAAGCCTTTATTTCTGGGGGCGGTGAAAGTGAAGTTTACGTTGTGATGGTAAGAACAGGTGAGCCTGGACCAAAAGGAATTAGCTGTCTTCTGATTGATAAAACATTTGACGGCGTCAGTTTTGGTGCGAATGAGAAAAAGCTGGGCTGGCATTCTCAACCGACGGCGCAAGTTAATTTTGACAATGTTCGCGTCCCAGTAGGAAATCGTTTGGGGGCTGAAGGCGAGGGCTTCAAAATTGCTATGCAAGGGTTAGATGGAGGTCGTCTCAATATTGGCGCATGTTCGTTGGGCGGTGCCCAGCGCTGTCTAGATGAGGCATTGCAATATACCAATGACCGCAAACAGTTTGGCAACCGCATCATTGATTTTCAAAACACCCAATTTACGTTGGCGGATATGGCAACTGAATTAAGTGCTGCGCGAACCTTGTTGTATACCGCAGCTGAAAAAGTCACCTATAACTCACCTGATAAAACACAATATGCGGCAATGGCAAAGCGCTTTGCAACCGATACGGGGTCGAGTGTTGTTGACCGTGCATTGCAATTGTTTGGCGGCTACGGTTATTTAATGGACTACCCCATTGAACGATTCTGGCGTGACCTTCGTGTTCATTCAATTCTTGAGGGAACGAATCAAGTTATGCGGGTAATCATCGCGCGGGAGATGATGAAAAATGTCTAACGACGTTATTATCGAAACCATCGGTAGCGTTGGTGTATTGCAGTTAAATCGTCCCAAAGCCCTGCATACGCTTAACCTAGACATGTGTGAAGACATGCTATCGGCTGCGCAATCGTGGCAGAGCGATCAGCAAATCGAACTGGTGATGTTAAAACACAGTGAGGGACGAGGCTTCTGCGCTGGTGGCGACATTCGTTCTATGTACGACAGTGTCGATGAAGGTGGACAGTATTCGCAGTCATTCTTTTTCACCGAGTATCAACTAAATCACGCTTTGTTTCACTACGACAAGCCCACCTTGGTACTGATGGATGGTATTACGATGGGGGGCGGCGTAGGTATTGCAATGCCTTGTCGTTATCGCGTGGCAACGGAACGTACGCGTTTCGCCATGCCTGAAACTGGCATTGGGCTGTTTCCGGACGTTGGTGGAACCTGGTATCTCCCTCGTTTGGCACACAACATGGGTACGTACATGACACTGACAGGTGAACCTGTTCGTGGCGTAAATTGCCTAAAATTAGGCCTAGCTACGCATTATGTACCAAGTGAGAAACTGCCTGAATTAGAGCGAGCATTGCTTGCTAACCCAAGCCAAGTTGATGCTATTTTAGCTGATTTTTGTGAAGACGCAGGCGATACCGACTTTGATCCCGTTATTGCTTTTTGCGGTGCAATGCTAGGGGGCTTCAATCTCGATGACATCTTAAGCCGCCTCAATGCGGATGGTTCTGAGATAGCAAATGCAATACTTACGTCGATAAAAGCGAAAAGCCCTTTATCGACAATGGCCAGTATGAGAGCACTGGCGTTGGGTGCGGAAGCGGAGTCATTTGAGCAAGAGATGGCACGAGAGTATATCTTGGCGTGTAACCTAACCTCTCACCCAGATTTTAAAGAGGGCGTGAGAGCCTTGCTTGTTGATAAGGACAATCAGCCTAAATGGGCACATTCAGATGTGCGTGATGTAACAGAGACGCAAATCACTGAATTGTTCTCGAATAATACAGGGTTAAAAACCTGGGTGCCGGCTTAAGCGGATAAGGGGAAAGCAATGACAACAGTAGCATTTATTGGATTGGGTAACATGGGGTCGGGCATGGCCGACAACTTGGTTAAACATGGCTTTGAAGTGCTTGCCTTCGATTTAAGTGAAACGGCAATGAACGCCGCTAAAGCGAATGGATGTTCACTCGCACGTTCCGGACCTGAAGCGGTTGCTCAGGCGAATATTGTTGTGACTATGCTGCCAGCAGGAAAACACGTGGATACGGTATACCACAGTGATGTTCTGCCCAATGCTAAACCGGGCACCTTGTTGGTGGATTGTTCAACAATTGACGTAGCAACAGCGAAGAAAGTATCCGCTTCTGCCCAGTCTCAAGGCTTTGAAATGGTCGACGCCCCAGTGTCTGGCGGGACGAAAGCGGCGGCAGATGGCACACTCACATTTATGGTCGGTGGTTCGAATACGGGGTTTGAGCAGGCCCAAGGTGTACTTGAAGCCATGGGACGTAAAATCGTACATGCAGGAGAACACGGTGCGGGGCAAGCGGCAAAAATTTGTAATAATATGCTGCTTGGTGCCAGCATGGTCGCAACATGTGAAACGTTTCGATTGGCACAGAAGTTAGGACTTGATCCTCAAGTGTTTTTTGACATCTCGTCAAATGCATCGGGCCAAAATTGGTCGATGACAAGCTATTGTCCCGTCGCAGGTGTAGGACCTCAAAGTCCCTCGGATAACCAGTATGAAGGTGGCTTTGCCTCTCCTTTGATGTTGAAAGATCTTACTCTTGCGTTGATGAGTGCTAAAGACGTGGATGCAGATGTACCCATGGGTGAAAAAGCACAAGCACTCTATGAAAAATGGTGTGAAGGTGAGGGCGCTAAGCTCGACTTTTCCTCTATTATTAAAATGTTATAGCCACATGGTGGTGTCAGTGATACCGCTACAACACAGTTCCCTTCGCGAAAAAAGCCATCGTTAGGCAAACCCTACGATGGCTTTTTTATTTACATTGGGCTCGGGAAGACTAGTCGCCAAATTCCCGAATGATATTGTTTAGTGTGTCTTTGGCATCACCGTAGATCATTCGCGTGTTTTCTTTGAAAAACAGTGGGTTGTCTACACCGGCAAAACCAGCTGACGCAGAGCGTTTCATTACAAATACATTCTTTGCTCTGTGCGCTTCAATGATCGGCATTCCGTAAATGGGACTGTCTTTCACTTCTTTTGCCGCAGGGTTAACTACGTCATTGGCACCAATGATAATAGCCACATCAAAACTATCCATACGCGGGTTGATGGCGTCCATTTCATACAGCTGTTCGTATGGGATGTCTGCTTCGGCTAGCAGTACATTCATATGCCCGGGCATACGTCCGGCAACGGGGTGAATGGCGTATGCGACGCTGGCATCATTGTCTTCTAAAAGTGCTTGAAGCTCTTTGACGGCATGTTGGGCTTGGGCAACAGCCATACCATACCCTGGAATAACCACGACGCTTTTTGCTGCTTCTAACACGTAGAACGCATCATCGGCGCTCATTGAGCGTATTTCGCCCTCAAGCTTAGCCATTTTTGCACTTGGCTTAGCAAACCCAGACAGCAGTATATTCATCAACGAGCGATTCATTGCCTTACACATAATTTGGGTCAGAATTAGACCGCTTGCGCCAACTAGCAAACCCGCGACAATAAGGATGTTATTGTTAATGGCGAGACCCGCGAGCGTAGCTGCGACACCTGAATAACTGTTGAGTAATGAAATGACAACCGGCATGTCTGCGCCACCGATTGGCAGGGTGGCCAAAACACCAAACACCAGTGCAAGGCCTATCGCGATGTAGAAGTAGGGCATGTAGCCTGGGTTCGTGGCAGCAAAACCAGCCAGCACAACGACTGCGACTATCAAAACGCCGTATAGCCAGCGTTGCAAAGGAAAGACTATCGCACGAGTAGGCATGTGTTCGCCAAGCTTGGCCCAAGCGATAATACTTCCAGTGAACGTGATACCCCCAATAATCACAGCAAGGTAAGCAAGAATGCTCATCACGCTGGTGATTTCGGTATTGGTTTGCGTGAGTGACGAAACGCCAAGTAACAGACTGGCAAGGCCACCGAAGCCGTTAAATATCGATACCAGCTCGGGCATCGCGGTCATTTCAACGCGCTTGGCTAACCAGACTCCCGGAATTGTGCCCAGTACAATACCCGCGGCTATCCACTCATACGTTAAAATTTGTTGGTCAATTAACGTAACGAGTACGCCAATCAACATACCGACAGCGGAGACCAGATTGCCTTTTCGAGCACTGGAGGGGTGGCTTAACAGCTTTAACCCAAAAATAAAACAGGTCGCTGCGACGACGTAAGAGATATTTACCATCATTGAAGAAGTCATAGGTATCTCCTTAGTCTTTCGACTTTGATTTGAACATGGCCAGCATACGATCTGTCACCATATAACCGCCAACCACGTTCATTGTGGCAAACACAATCGAGACTGTACCCAGGATGGTCGTGAGTGTGTTTTGTTCACTGCCTGATGCCGCCAAGGCGCCGATCAGTGTCACGCCTGAAATGGCGTTTGCTCCGGACATGAGCGGAGTATGAAGGGTTGCAGGTACTTTTTTAATCAGTTCGAAGCCTAGAAAGCCAGCCAGTATGAGGATAAAAATGAGATTAATAGTGTCCATGATTATGCCTCCTGTGCATGGCCGTAGTGTTTTTTGAGCATGCCATTGATGAGTTGTCCATCATTGCAAATGACACAGCCTTCCAAAATATCGTCCGACAAATCTAGGACAAATGCTTTGGACTCTTTGTCCCAATAGTCGTCGACTAGATTAAAGAGATTATTGGCATACAGATTAGTGGCATCAGCAGGCACCTGATTGGCCCAGTTGCCTGTACCAACGACTTTGACACCATGAACAACCGTTGTGGAACCTGATTTAGAGCCCTCTACATTGCCACCGTCTTCCGCTGCCATATCGACGATGACGCTACCGGGCTTCATGCCTTGAATATCGGCATCACTGACGATAAGGGGTGGTTTGCGGCCAAACAGTTTTGCAGTAGTAATGACGATATCGGAATCAGCGATGGCTTTGCGCTGACCTTCTTTTTGCTTTTCTTGCTGTGCTTCAGTTAACGCATTGGCGTAACCCTGATTGGTTTGTCCGGTGTCACCCAAATCTATATTGAGGAACTTTGCACCGAGTGACTTTACTTGCTCTTCCACTACAGGGCGGGTGTCGAAGGCGGTGACTTGAGCGCCCAGACGTTTGGCGGTAGCGATGGCCTGTAATCCTGCGACGCCTGCTCCGATGATAAATACCTTTGCCGGGTTAACCGTGCCTGCTGGTGTCATCATCATAGGAAGGATGGAATCTAGTTCTGATGCGGCATTCATGACCATGACATAACCCGCTAGGTTGCTCTGCGAACTCAATGCATCCATTTTTTGCGACCGTGTAGTACGAGGGATCATCTCTACACTAATCGCCGTCACACCTTTGGCGACCAATTTCTCAATCAACGGTTTTTGAAAAAACGGGTCTAGGTGACCAATAACCAGCGTACCGTGTTTGATGTTTTCAATATCAGCATCAGAAGGGCGGTTCACATACAACAGGATGTCGGCCGTTGACACTAGTTGTTGACGGTCACTAAGCACCGTCGCCCCAACCGTTCTGTAGGCCTCGTCACTGAACCCTGCGAGTGTTCCCGCACCTTGTTCCACACTGACAGTAGCGCCAGCGCTAATGTATTTTTCTACGGTAGATGGCGTTGCTGCACAACGCCTTTCCACGTCCGTCGCGTTTGCTGGGACAGAGTCCAGCTCGCATTCTCGTAAAACGACTATGTTCATAGGTTGTTCCCATTTTTTCAGTTGACGATTACGCACAGGCAAATGCTAATAACCGCTACTTCTTATAAACCGCACCTTTGGTACATCTGTCGTTATTTTTAATTATTATTGTTATAGAGCTCTTCGCTCGAACGTCACAAAAGATGTCTGACCAGTATAGGAATACACCAAAACCATTCAGTGTCGCCAATACATTTAGACATGTCCGTCATTTATATAAATGATGTGACATATTTGTTGAGTGTATTGTGGGGGTGAGAGTGTGGGAAATAGAAAAATATTATATGAAATAATCACTAATCTGGATTTTTGTTTTGCTTGTCGTAAAAAAGGCGAGTTTTAGGGAGGAGGGCTAGTGTGTACGCCATAGGAAAAGGGCGTAATTTATAACAAGAGGCGCTTTTTTTCTTTCTTTTGATTATATTTTTATTTCGCATCATAAATTTTATTTATGGATTGCAGTGGTTTTTTTAATGAGTATCCGTTGCTCCACACCGCGACACTGATTACCATGCCTTTTTGATTGGATTACAAACCAAGAACACGGGAATCAGATTGTGCTTAAAAGAATTGCGATGAGTACATTGTTATTGCTTGGCAACAGTATCGCTAATGCTGAGTCACTGCGCGTAGCGACATTCAATGTCAGTATGGAAGCGACAAATTATGTAAAGCAAAACCCTTCTCTCGATACACTAACGGGTCTGCTTGCGTCTGGTGAAAACCAGCAAATAAAGAACATTGCCGAAATTATTCAAATCACACGCCCTGATATTATTTTGCTCAATGAATTCGACTATATTCCAAATGCGGAAAAGGGCATAAAAGCCTTCGTAACAGGCTATTTAGCGAAAAGCCAAAATGGTCAAGCTGCGATAGATTATCCTTATTTTTATATTGCACCAGTCAACACAGGCGTTGATTCAGGCCATGACCTAGATAACGATGGAAAGGCAAGCGGGGCTGGCGCGGATGCTTTTGGTTTTGGCCTGTACCCCGGCCAATACGGTATGGCGTTATTATCAAAATATCCCATTGATACCGACAACGTGAGAACCTTCCAGTACTTTAAATGGCAAGATATGCCTGATGCGCAACTGACCGTCAAGCCCTCGGGCGAACCCTGGTACTCCAACGAAGCATGGGATGTTTTTCGCCTTAGTTCAAAGTCTCATTGGGATGTGCCAGTGAATGTGAATGGCGAATGGGTGCATATATTGGCTATGCATCCCACGCCACCAGTGTTCGACGGCGAAGAAGACCGCAATGGCAAACGCAATCAAGATGAAATCAGATTGTTCGCTGATTACATCGATTCGGAGCAAACGCCATATCTCTATGATGACCAAGGTCGAAAAGGCCACCTTCCTAAGCACAGTCGTTTCGTACTTGTTGGTGATTTTAATGCGGCTGACATTGGACCTAGATATCGGGCCCACGCAATTGAACAATTGACGGAGAGTCCTTTGGTCAACAACAGTGTGATTCCGACGAGTACAGGCGGTGATGAGAGTGATGAAGCTGAGTATAGCCAACGCTACACGGCCTATTGGGGCGCAAGAGCAGATTATGTTCTGCCTAGCCGGTATGGATTTGAACCTGTTGGAGCGGGGGTCTTCTGGCCGTCCAAAGCCGACGAAAAATACAGATTAGTTGAATCTAGAGAAGCAAGTTCAGATCATCGCCTCGTTTGGATGGATCTGAACATTACTAATTAGGTTGCTACGCCCTTGTCTTCAGGGACTCGCTCAGTTTTGTTGCTGAGCGAGTTGGCGTAAGCGCAAAAACAGGCGGTTACTCAACTGCCTATTGAGGTTATCGAAAAACGCCTGTTTTTCCGTCTTCAACGCATATTCAACGGTTCTTTGTTGGTCTTCATACAGTGCTAAGCGTTCGCTAAAGCTAGAAATTTGCGCTTGTTTGGTCTGCTCCGATACGTTGGACTGATTAATTAAATCAATGGCTTGAGATTGATATCTCACGGCTTGTTCGAAATCTCCCGCCGCTGCATAGGTCGCCGCAAGTGTGTCTATGTAAGCGATGTTTTTGGCGTAATCCGGGTCATTGACGACTTCAGATGCAAGTTCAACGGCGTAGTCTGGGGTGGTAAGCGGGTTTTCATCGAGTGTTGCAAGAAACCACGCCACATTGTTGGTACCAACCGGAAAGTCTTGCTTTGCAATGTCCATCAACAAGTTGAGCGCACGTTGGTATGGCTCAGAACGATTGCTAAATCCGTTAATATAAAACGTCGCCATTTCAAATTCGGTGACTAGCGACCGACCAGACTTATAGGCTGTTTCGAGCAAATAAACGGGATTTGATGTGGCTTTGAGTACATGGTCATCACGAAAATACATAACGGCCTGAAACGCTTGTGCTGGTGCAAACCCTTCGTTTGCAAGCGCTTTGATCCCTTTTTCTCCACTGATCGTGTCGTCTTCGTCATTGCCCAATCTGAATAGCATGATTTGGCTCAAAAGCTCTGCATGGGTATCAAACTGACTTGCTGCTTTGAGGTATTCAAATGATTTTTGCCAGTCGCGATAGTCAGTGTCACGCGAATACAGCCACGCTAGCGCATATTGCGCTTTTAGCCAACCATCAACGGCGAGTTGCTCGCAGGCATCGAGCGCGTCTCCAGGCTCAGGCTCGGACATACTCGTACACACCGATAGCGAGTCTGCCCATGCTGTTTTATCGACGACTTGAGGTTGCTCATTATCTTGTTGCGCCTGCTCTTGTGTCTTGTCACCAACTAGATAACTAAACACTGCTGTAAGGGCAATCATTAGGCCAAGACCCATGGCGACATTTGCTAATATAGACGAATAGCGACGCCACCCTGTTTGTTCCTCATACTCAGCATTTGATTCGCTGTGCCCATAGGCCTTAGTCATCACTAGTGTAATGTCTTCGCGCTCAAAGGTTTTGAGCAATGTGAGTTCATTGGCTTTCCAATTGAGGTTTTCAGCAAATTCGATGACAACGCCTTTGGGAATAAACGCGCCACTGGTTGCCACATCTGGATCGCTAAAGTGCTCAATAAAACCAGCAAATACGGCGAAAAATACACCTTCTTTGAAGCTAAATCCTGCCTCTTCTAGTGTCTGGATGAGTTCGGCCCAGACGCGTTTGTCTTTTCGTGCATTGGGTTCTTGCAGAGCATATTGAAATTGTCGGATGAACTGATTAATTGCTAAATGCTCTGCGTCAATAACATCGGTTGGGTCATCGAGCGCGTCTGATGCGCCTTCAGGTGCCCGTGTGTCAGCGATGTCACAGCTTTTTTCATTGTTTGACTCAGTGTCATCATACAAAGCGGTATCGCTCTTGAAGTCCTGAATCGTTGCTGACGTCTCTTCACTGTGGCCAGTATCATCCCCATTGAGCGAGGATTCATCAAGGTGCAATTCAGAAGGAATGTCATCTGAATTTTGAGGGGCAGGGGCTTCATCTTCTGCCACAGCGTCTGCGGCATAGGAAAGCGCCCATTGATAAGCTTCATTGAGCTGTTGGAAACCCTCTGGGTCATCTTCAGGATGACAGGATTTCAACGCAATACTGTAGGCGCGCTTGATGGTTCGTTTGTCTGAAGTAGGCGTTATGCCAAGTTTTTGCCAATATAAATTCGTCAACTAGATCTTCTCGTATTCTTTAATGATTGCCACTGTGTCCTCTTTGACTTGGGCAATGATGTCTAAATTTTGCGTATTCAACGCTTGCTCGAACGAGCGCAGCACTGACGCGATAAATGGTCGGTGATCACCGATGTATTCTTCGTACAGGCGTTCGAGCCTGGCGACGATTTGTCTGTTTTCTTCATTGTCTCGTGGATGGATTTTTAACTCAGCTAACTTTGCCATACTGGCGTCGATTTCGGCATCACTTAAGTGGGTATTACCGTTGTTGATAATTGCACGTTTTGTCTCACCACCTTCGCCAACATTGACAATGACTTCCAATATACCATTGATATCATACGTGAACCGGATGTCGACATATTGTTCGCCCGCTTTTGCTTTTGGTACTGTCACCTCGACTTCGCCCAATTCAACGTTGTTTTTAGTTAAACGGCTTTCACCTTGATACACAGTACATACGACTTTGGTTTGATTGTCGTGCAGGGTATACAGTCTTTCTTCACGGCTAATGGGCACTGTCATATTGCGTTCAATAATGGGTAAGAAATGCCCCGACTCGTGTTGGTTTCTGCCTGTTTCAACGGCCATTGACACGCCAAGCGTGTATGGGCAAACATCGGTTAAAACAATATCATCAATTGCACTATCTCTATTTTTCAGTGCAACCTGGACACCTGTGCCTAGGCCTACCACTTGGTCTGGGTCAATGTGACTCATTGGCATTAGTTTAAACAACTTGGATACTTCTGCGCGAATCCAGGGCATGCGCGTGGCACCGCCGACTAAAAATACATTATCGAGCTCATTAGGAGAGAGGTCTGAGTCTCGCATAGCACGTTCTATCGGTGCGACAAAACGTTTGATTAGCGGCTTGATAGTCTGTTGGAATTCGTCTCGCGTCAGCGCAAATTGGTAGTCTTTGCCTTGTAACTCGATAGCAAACTCGGCCTCATGTGCGCGGGACAACGTGTGTTTCATCTTATCAATTTGCGTTGCAAGTCGCCCTAAGTCTGCACCGCTGAGCTTTTTTAATTTTATTCGATTGTCTTCGATAAATTTGTCTCGCAATGCGAGCGAAAAATCTTCGCCACCAAGATAATTGTCGCCAGCAGACGCGCGCACTTCAACCACGCTTTCAAATACGTCGAGAATTGAAATGTCGAGTGTGCCACCGCCCATGTCGACTACCATAAACATCTGCTCTTCACTGTTGTCGATGACACCGTAGGCTAGGGCAGCGGCGGTAGGTTCGTTTATTAATCGGCTAACCTTTAGACCTGCGAGTTGTCCGGCTTGTTTTGTGGCATTGCGTTGCCCATCGCTAAAATAGGCTGGCACACTGATGATGGCTTCACTTACTTCGTGGCCAAGATGGGCTTGTGCATCCGCTTTCAATTGTTTGAGCAGCAACGCGGACAATTCAACCGCTGAAAACGCTTTTTTACCTAACTTATACTGATAGTTTGTGCCCATTGCTCGCTTGAAGCAGGCGGCGGTTAATGCTGGGTGAGAGACCAGCCTATCTTTTGCTATTTTGCCAAAAAGTAATTCGTTGGTTTTGTCATCATAACTAACCACTGATGGCGTAAGTAGTTCGCCTAGCGCGTTGGGAATGAGCGTAGACTTCTCGCCATCAAAGTAACACACGAGACTGTTTGTCGTTCCTAGATCTATTCCTATTACTGACATGGAAAAATCCTTTTTATTATGTCGTACCCAATGGATTCGCTGGATATATTCTACACAGGGTGAGTATGGTGCATCGATATTGTCGTTATCATATAAATTCCGTTGCGTCAGATAAAGTGGATTTTGCGTTGATTTTAGCCGTCATCGCTTCGCCACCTTGACCGTGATATGTTGTTTATAATGAACTTTTACGTAAATAGGGATGGCCAATGTTTGATTTGACTGAAGGGCGATGGTTGTTTGAGCCCAAACATCATGCGATATCAGCGGCGAAGGTCCAAATCGTCACTGAACCTCATACTGACTTTTGGCAGCGAACTTACTATGGCTTTCGCAACGACAATGCGCCGAGTTTATTGTTTGATACTACACACAACTTCACATTCACGATAAAAACTGAATTCCAATATCGCGAACTCTTTGATCAAAGCGGCATCGTGATTTACCTCGACAGTGAAAACTGGTTTAAGGCCTCTATTGAATTTGAAAACGGCAAGTATTCTCGGCTCGGCAGTGTCGTCACAAATAATGGGTATTCAGACTGGGCGACGACGGATATTCCACTGACTACGTCGATGTGGTACCGCCTGAGTCGCAGAGGCCCTGATTTTCTTGTTGAAACCTCTGTTGACGGGAAGGCATTTGAGCAGATGCGTATCTTTCATCTTCATAAGTTGGGAGACACCACATTGCAAATGGGCACGGCACAGCCGCCTCTTAACGCTGAACTTCCTGTACGTTTTGGTATTTATGCGTGTAGCCCGTCGGCCTCATCATTTGAAGCGACGTTTTCACAGCCAACCTTTGAGACTTGCTTATGGCGCGCTCATGGCAAGTAAACTTTTTTCAAGATAACAGGTCTTATTAAAAGATTGGCAACCTTTGATTTAGGTTTTTGTCACAACTTTCGTGATTTGGAAGGCTTAAAGTAAAGGAGGGGACGTTGGCTAAGCGTACGTGAACCCTTGTTCCTATACTTAGCGCAATCTGGTCGTGCAGATGTCATTCGTCGAAAATTTGCTTAGTTAGACCATAGGCTAATCGCTTTTTATGCGCTTTTTTATTAATATTTTATTAACGTTTACATGGAAGTAGCTTTAAACAAATTTGGACGCGTTGGCTAAACAGCAGCTTGGTCATGTATTTAACCAAGCACGTAGTTGAGAGTAGTTGCCTATGTTATCTGAAAATAAAGTGCATGTACGTGAGTTCACAAAGAGTGAACTTGCTCGTGTTAACATCATTTCAGGGGTTAGCCCCAAGGTGTTAAGGCGTGTCTTTAGCGGATGGTTATTTTTTATTATGGTGGTCGCCTTGGTTGTCATTGGTGCCCCGCAACTGTCCGCAACCTTTGTCGGAATGACGATTTCTGTTCTTCTCCTTTTTACGTTTGTTATTTTTGGACAAAGCCGTATTTCTGAAGGTTGGCCAGCGATTATTCTAGACCAGCAATGTGTCGGCTTCGTCCAAGACCCTCACTTGAGACAATTCATTATGGTGCCTTGCCATTTGATAACCGATGCCGTCGCCACAAAGACGGCGCAACAAAGAAAGGTGGTTGAAGTCTACCTTGATACCAGGCAGTTGGGCGGTGATGAAATAGATGTATTGAATACGGGTCTTTGGCCTCACCGTGATAGGGTCGTCGGTATGGTGCAATACCGAACCCGTGCGTCAGTAGTGCAAGCGATAAAAAAGTTATGCCCGTCGATGCCTGAGCGTTTAGTGACAGCAGAAGCTTAAATCAATGGGGGAGCAGTCGACTCCCTCTCAATCATCTTAAACGCCAGCGTTTGGCGTTTTGCTCCTCTTTGATTGGTGACAAACTCTAAAGCATTGATCGCCATATCTTGAAGAGGCTGAAATATTGTCGTCAACTGCGGCCATACCAAGGTGGCCGTGTTGATATCATCAAACCCCACCAAGGATAAGTCTTCCGGTACGCGAAGTTGATGTTTGTTGGCAATGGCAATAACAGCTGCAGCCATATCATCGTTACTTGCAACGATAGCCGTGGGTCTTGGGTTCAATGCAATTAAGTTTTCTGCGGCCAGCAATGCAGAACGATAACTAAAGTCTCCTTCTTCGACAAATTGAGGATTGTAGGGAATCGACGCTTTTTTTAGTGCGTTTGTGTAGCCAAGTAAACGCTGTCCAGAGACCTTTTGTTTTTTGTCTCCGGTAATAAACCCAATGCGCGTGTGTCCTTCACCAATGAGGTGACGAGTGAGTAGGCGAGAGGCCTTTTCATCCTCAATGTGTAACGACAAAAAGTTCAAAGACGAATCAAAATCGAGGTCGCAGCCGATCAACGCCGTAGGCAGATTGTATTGTTCTGCTGTCTGCATGATGTCTTTAATCTCGTGCATCGGAGGCAATATGATGACGCCCTGAACTCGTTCGCACAGCGTTTGCATTTGAGGTCCAAGGGGTTTTTCATGGTCAAACTCTTCAATCACTAAGTGCAAACCGAGCGACGAAATTCGCCTAACACATCCATAAATAAATTGAGAGACATAGGCCGAGTTTGACTCATAGCACACCACGCCAATCAATCCATTTTTACCAGATGACAGGCGTTGTGCAGCAAGATTGGGCTGATAACCCAACGTCTTCATTGCCTTTTCGACCCGCTTTTTGGTGTTGGGTTTAACGCTATCGTGATGATTAATGACGCGAGAGACGGTCATCATTGACACACCTGCTTTTTTCGCGACGTCAGCTATGGTTATCTTGGGCTTCACAATCGAAAACTTTCTCACACCCTATTGGTACTCAAAAACCTAAGATACCACAGTTCAGCGGTTATAGGCCTTTGATTAACCCAGAGATAAAATCATCGTGATTGGGCAGTTTACTCACACGCTGCGTAATATCAGCTTGAAGTTTGCCAAGGTATTGTGTCAATTGATCATCTGACATTTCGTCGACGATTCGGTGGTATTGCTGTGGGATGAGACCTTGACCGATCATCACTTGTAACCACGAATCAACAAACAGTTCTTCGCTGCGTTGAATGAAGCGGCCAGTTTCTTTGAACAATGCCATTCTGTCCGCTAGAGAAGGCGGGATTGACATTGCTTTACATCGTTCCCAATAGGGCGAATCAGATCGGTTTGTTTGTTTGTAATGCAAAACGATAAAGTCGCGAATTTGTTCATAGTCGATTTGAGCCGATAAATTGTATTCGTCTCTGTCTTTTTGATTGATAACATCACAGGGGAACAGCTTAATCAGCCTGAGTATGCCCTGTTGGATAAGGTGAATGGCGGTTGATTCAAGGGGTTCAATAAAGCCTCCAGCCAAACCTATTGCCACCACGTTTTTAGACCAAAGTTGTTGTCGATAGCCTGTTTTAAAACGAATGGGGCGCGGTGTCGTTAAGGGTTTCCCGTCGACACTGTTGAGCAATATGGCTATTGCTTCATCATCAGACAAGTATTCACTCGCATAAACAATGCCATTGCCCATTCGATGTTGCAGTGGGATACGCCATTGCCAGCCCGCTTTGTTAGCAATTGATCGCGTGTATGGTGCGGTTTGACCGTATTTTTCGGTTTGAATAGCAATAGCACTGTCGTTAAACAACCACTCGGAAAAGTCGACAAAGGGAACCGCGAGTTTATCGCCCAGCAACAGGCTTCTGAACCCCGAACAGTCGATAAATAAATCGCCCTCGACAGCCATTCCATCTTCTAACGAGACCGCTACAATATGACCTGAGTCAGGACATTGACTGACGCGGTTAATTTTCCCTTCTATTCGGCGTACGCCGTTTGCTTCTGATTTTTCTCGTAATAAACTCGCATATTTGCCGGCATCAAGGTGGTAAGCGTAATTCAGACCTTGGGGCGAAATGGCGAATTTGTAAGCTTTTGCGGCCTGCGCCTCAAAGTTGTAGTGGCCAAAATCTTGACCGATACCTTGCTTCTGACCTCGGGTCCAAAAGTCGTGAAACCCAGCGGCCCAAAAGGCTTTTCCTGTCGTTCCGAAAGCGTGAAAATAGTCCTCACCGACATTGCGCCAGTTTTCAAAGTTGATCCCCAGTTTAAATGACCCCGACGTACATTTGATAAATTGTGCAGGCGATATACCGATTAAACCGTTAAAGAACTGAAGTGTGGGAATCGTGGCTTCGCCAACACCTATGGTGCCAATGCTATCCGATTCGACGAGTGTTATGTCCAGTGAAGGAATGGACTTAGACAATGCTGCTGCTGTCATCCAGCCCGCGGTCCCTCCACCTACAATGACAACACGACTAATTTTTGGCATAGGCTTGGCCCAACGACTGTTTCATTTTCATTAGCGTAGCAAGGTTTGATAATGATGCGATAGCAAAATACGCCCCGTGAAGAAAACCTTTTTGAGCCATCACCGCCAATTGTTGCGGCGATAAAGCGGTCAGCTTTTCTTCATCGATGGTATAGAAACCCGTGAGTTTGATACCGGCGAAACCCTCGGTTTCAAATTCGATGTTAACCGGCATAAGCAGCGCGTTGGCATGTAAAAATTGGGTAAACTCATCGGTAATGGGTTGATCTTCTCGCAATTGATTTAAGCACTCAGCAATGCTCAGCGTGTAGTCGCTGGCACCACCGTGCGGTAAAAACAATGGCTCGCCTTGTGATGGCGATACGCGAGGATCGGATTCATCAATGCTAATGATAAAATTTTCTTGTCCATCAGAGGTATGTTGCATGCCGACACTAAATGGCCCTTTTCGCATCATTGCAGGTACGTAGGTGTCAGGCCATTGCTTGGATGTTAGAAATAAATTTTCGTTTTGTTCGAATCCAAATATCGCCATTGGGTGGTATTTTTGACTTGTCGCGTCGGGGTAAAACAAAATGGGATAATGGTTTTGGACGTTTCGCAATTCACTGAGTGTTACGGCGACACACATTTTATTATCGCCAAACTCGGCACGTTGTTGTGTCACAACATGGAGATTGGCATGCTCAATATTATTGAGGATCTTTACTTGATTCATTGTACTGCTTCATCTTTTTAATACGACATCGACAAAGAAAGCGGCAGTCACTTCTGCCACTTTCTTGATGTCGTAATCGGTTAGAAGTTGTATCTCACTCCCAGCGCGTAACGTGCGCTTTGCTCTCCGGCAAAAATCACCATACTGTTACCGCGGGCGTGGACACGTCTGTCTTCTTCCGTGATATTGATACCTTCCAAACTCACAATTAAGTTTTCAGTAACTTCATAGTTAATACTGATATCTAATTGAGAGTATGCTTCAGTGTAAGCGGGTTCTTGTTGACCGTTTCCACCGACGGTGCCACTTAAAAACTCATCTCGCCAGTTATAAGCGAGCCTGATTTGCAGACCGTCTTTGTCGTAGAAGGCAACTAAGTTCGCTGAGTCACTGAGGCCCAACAAAGCAAACTGGTCTTCTCCAATTGTACTGTTGTCATAGCCTACATCTCCATCGACGATGGTGTAGTTAGCGTTAAAGCCAAAGCCTGATTCACCAAAGATATGCTGAACCGCAAACTCGAAACCGTCAATTGTGGCATCTTCACTGTTCACCGGCACCGTTACGGTATGAACCAGTGGGTCATAACTACTCGTATCTCCGACCAATTGACCATTAGCTGTTACCCAGCCCTGCGCGACATAGTAATCTCGGATTTCTTGCGCTGCGTTGCCATCGTTAACCACAGTTGCCTGCGCTTCAGCTAAACGCTCGCCCGTTGCAGGGTTAACCAAATCTGGATAAATAACCCGCTGTTCTACGCTTGTTCCGATAAAGTTTTCGACGTCTTTTGTGTAGTAACCGATGGAAGCGTAACTTCCCTCTGCATAGTAAAACTCCAACGACAGATCGATATTTTTCGACTCAAAAGGGTCTAGGCTAGGGTCGCCCGCAGATGCAACGCTTGCATCAAAGGTTCGCGCTTGACTGCTACCAGGTACAGCACCCGCTTGTAGGTCATCGTACTCTGGACGCGCCAATGTATGGCTATAGGACGCCCTTGCTACTATGTCGTCGGTTAAGTCTACTTGGAAGTCGACATTGGGTAAGAAACTGCTGTAGTCGCCTTCACCACTGGCGAATACGCCGCCATCTTGAACCAAGATAAGTTCGTTTGGTGTGCGCCATTCTTGATCAACATAATTTGGGATCAACGAGTTTGACGTCACATCAGTGGACTCGTGACGCACGCCCACCTTCATTCTCGCTGGCATTTCACCTATATCAAACACGAGGTTTGCTTGTAGATAAAATGCTGTTTGTTCTTCTTCTAATCGCAAATCATTCGAGTATTCAGGGTTCACACACAGTGTCCCTGTTGGGCAGTTAGCAAAGACATTGCCCGGTAGAGTGGGGTAGTTTGAGTAAAGTGCAGCAATATCGCTGGTAAATTGATTGAAATCGACCCACACCATTTGACCATTAATACCAATATTATCGGGTCCAGGAATATCATTGAGATCTGCAATCGTAAATGCTGCATCGGAGAAGTTACCATCGCCGTCACCCGCAGGTGCGTTCCAGTCGCCACCTGTTGTGTGACCGGTATAGCCCAAACCACCCCAGTCACCGCCTTGGTTGAGGCTAAATGCGGTGCGGTTCTCCATGGTTAAGCGAGATGCGCCGAAATCAATACTCGAGACTATGCCGTCGTCAAAGGTATAGGTGCCGTTGATTTGGAATTGATCGATATCGGTTTTCATATAGCCGTTACGGAAACTATTACCCGATGCGATAATCGCGCTGGGATCCAAGTTTTCGTTCATGTTCCCAATCATAACAGGAATGTCTCGGGTAAAATCAACCATCGTTGAGACACGACGGAAGGTACCTGCCGTTACAATATTGTTACTACCTCTGTGGTCTTTGGGTTGTGCTTCTGCTTCTGAACTATGCGCATCGAAAACGACTTTCAAGTTATCTGTGGCTTGCCATTCAACATTGAAACCAAATGATTTATTTTCGTTCGTTGTCCCCCAAGACCCGACACCGTAACCGTAGTCACAGCAATCGGTATTGTTCAAAACGAGTGGAGAAACAACACCCGCAGCATCGATATCCGTAAACGTAGTGCCAGCGTAGTTACCGCCGCCGAACCATGCAGAGAGCTCTTGACGGTTTACGTCTTGTTCAAACTCCGAATAGGTATAGTCGAGCGTCGCTTTTACTTTGTCAGAAGGGGCATATTGTAACGTCACTTGCGCGTTAGTGCGTGTACGGCTGAGGTCTTCAAAGACATACATAAAGTTTTGCGGTGCAGCGAGAATGGCCGTGCCACTGCCGACATTGAGCAGTGGATCACCGGCGTTATCAAGCACTTGTCCGGTGACTTGAGAGGTATTCCAACCAGACGTTACCTGCCCAGACGCCGCGAAGTTATCACGTTCTGAACGACTTGCGACAACAGATACACCAATTGTGTCATCCGCAAATGTTTTGCTAAACAATCCTGAAATTTCTGGCGTTACACTGTCGCCGACGCGCGTATCATCATTGATTGCTTTTACGGCAACGGTTGCTCGTGTACCAGGGTTACTCAAAGGTTTGTGAGTAGAGATATTGATCGTAGCGCCGATACCACCTGTGGTAATGTCTGCACGTCCTGTTTTGTAGACTTCTACACCGGTTACCGATTCAGACGCTAAGTTGGCGAAATCAAATGAACGGTCGGTATTGATTGCGGTTGCCGTTAAGTTGGCAGCGGGCATCTGACGGCCGTTTAAAGTGATGAGGTTAAACTGCGGCCCCCAACCCCTGACGGTCACTCTTGAACCTTCATTGTTTTGGCGATCAATCGATACACCAGTGATGCGTTGTAGTGACTCAGCAAGGTTGGTGTCTGGGAATTTGCCGATATCTTCCGCTGAGATAGCATCTACGACACCGTCAGAGCTGCGCTTGATATCCATTGCTTGTACTAGGCTTCGACGAATACCCGATACTTCAATGACTTCATATTCACTGTCTTGAGCAGCGGTATCTGCTTCTTGTGCTATAACATTGGCGCTAACACCACTACAAACAGTGGCTATTGTAGCGGCGAGTACTGTGGGCCGAAAAGGCGTGTGCTTCTTCATTATTGTTTCTCCGACTATTGTCTGCACTGAGCGATGTGAGCAATAGCTTTGGTTACGTGTGTCCCGTGAGTGTTGTTAATCATTTGTTTCAACTGTTCTTGTAATTCAAGTGTTGTGAAATAAATGTTAACGCTAACAAATTAGCAGTATTGTGAATATAACGTCAATGTCATGTTTTTACGATTTTTAGTTGGCTTGATTATGTTTTATGGTTGCACAAAAATACCGCTTTTATTCGTGCGGATTGGGTAAAACTGTAATGAAAACAGGTGTTTATGTTTTTATTCTGGCGTTGTTGCTAATGTTCTTTATAACTTGGGTGAATGATGGTGTTTATGTAATTTATGTCTAATTTGCAATCAATAAACATAAACAAAACCACAAAATTCGTAACTGTTTAAAAAGCAGATCACCGTTAGCCTTTTGTTAACATAAAACGAACTGAGAGAAGCCTATGTCGACATTAGCCCAACTTCAAGCTTTAACGACCGTTGTCGCTGATACAGGAGACTTTGAAGCGATTGCGAGGTTAAAACCAACTGATGCAACAACCAATCCCTCATTGTTATTAAAAGTGGCTAAGCAGCCCAGCTATCAGCCTTTACTTGATCAAGCCATTAAAACGGTCAGCGCATTTTCACAAACAAGGTCACACACGATTACCCACGCTGGATACTATTTATCTGTATTGGTGGGAAAAGAACTGGTCGACTTAGTGCCGGGTAGAGTATCGACAGAAGTGGATGCACGGTTGTCTTTTGATACGGTAAGTATGCTTAATGAAGCCCGTCGTATTATCGACTGGTACGAATCGTTAGGGGTTAAGCGAGATCGAATCTTAATAAAACTTGCTGCGACATGGGAAGGAATTCGTGCGGCAGAAATACTCGAAGCAGAAAATATTCAGTGCAATCTAACGTTGATCTTTAACCTAGCGCAAGCTAGGGCCTGTGGCGAAGCCGGCGTGTATTTAATTTCCCCTTTTGTTGGGCGAATTTACGATTGGTATAACGCGCGCGATATTAAACCTGAAGCGGGTGGCGATGATTTTGGTGTGGCATCGGTAAAGCAGGTGTATCACTATTTGAAATCTCACGATTTTCAAACCATAGTCATGGGAGCAAGCTTTCGAACTAAGGAACAAGTGTTAGCCCTTGCCGGGTGCGATAAATTGACCATATCACCGAACATCATCAGTGAACTGCAAACATTAAGTAAACACGTCCCTGCGCAACTTACGATGCCGGCAGATGTCGTCGCCAAAGACCCGGTTCTTACAGAGGCCGAGTTTAGGTGGTCTTTTACGCAAGACCCGATGGCAAATGAGAAACTGGCCGAGGGAATAGCGCAATTTGCTAAAGATCAGCTTGAACTTGAAGGGTTGATCGAAGCGAGACTGCACGAGTTAAGCGAATAATTGCACTGCGCATTGACATAAAAGGTGAGCTTATGGATGTACGAAAACTAAACGCATTGGCTGAGCAGTTTTGGCAGCAAGGGTATCTGGTGTTAGAAGACTTTTTTGATCAAAGCTTAATGGACAGGTGTCAGACCACTATCATGTCACATTTTGGTGAAACACCAGATTTTACTCACGACCCAGCCTTTATAGAAAAATCTCAAGTGGAAGTTGTGCCTTGGTTTCCACAGCGTGAAGGTGAAGCCTTGTTTGATGATATCGAAAACAATGACGCACTTCGCGCCTTGTCACAGGCCATTCTTGGCGAGGGGTGGGGGAGCCAATACTGTATGGTCATGTTCTCAAAAATGGGCACTAAAGGCCAAGCTTGGCATCAGGATTGCCCACCAGAGCATGCGTCACAGTTTAATTTAAATCGATTGGTTTATACCATGGATGTGAATGATGAGCTGGGTGGACAAGTCTATATCAAGCCGGGTAGTCATAGAGCGGGCGCTTTGACTCCTGGGGAGTTATTCGAAGATTTCGAAGACCAGGTTGTCTTGAGACCAACAAAAGGTACTTTGGTATTGCTACACGGTCATTGTTGGCACCGCATTGGTGAAATAAAAGGGGAGTATCGTGTTTCTACCAATTATCGCGCCGCGCCAGTTGACGTGCCAGAAAACATTACGGATATCTGCGTTTACCGCAATATGCGCTATCAATTTTCAACCTCAACGGTATTGGAAGAATACTAAGTCGATCAGTTGATGCGCCAGCCTTGTTTTTCATGGCGCATTTTCCCCCTTAGTCCCATAACATCTCTTGCTTTTTAGTCATGCCAAATTGTTATCGGCTAATCTTTCTCGCCTGTGATATATCTATACTTCATAAAGATGGACGGTAAAAGAGGCGCTGTGTATGTCATTACGCGTAAATTTTGAATTGATGGCAACCTACAATCGATGGATTAACGAGCAAGTTTACAAAGCCGCTCGGCAGCTTCCCAATGACGTTTTGGTGCAAGACAAAGGGGCGTTTTTCAACTCCATATTAGGTACATTGAATCACATAATGGTTGGCGACCTAATATGGCTTCAACGTTTCGCTGAGCATCCGTCGCACTTTTTGTCTCTAGACGACATTAGACTGATGACCGGCCCCGCAACGCTCGACACCATGTTGTTTAACGATATTGCAAAGCTTCAAGAGGCCAGGGTTAAGGTCGATGACTGTATTTGCGATTTTGTTATCGAGTTAACCGATACAGTATTGTCGTCATCGTTGGATTATTACAATACCCAAGGTGAGGCCCAGTCTCGTCCTCTTGCCCAGCTCATTCAACACTTTTTCAATCACCAAACCCATCATCGAGGTCAAGTGACGACCTTATTAAGTCAATCGGGCATCGATGTAGGTGTCACCGACTTGTTGGCCTGTATTCCGCAAGCGAAATAATCTCCCAATCCCCATTAATGTGATCTAAGCGCAGTAAAGCTCGTCGTTAGCCGTGATGTTTTGCTCGGTCGGTTCCATCGGCAAGGCTGTCTAGAAGGTCTTCATATCGCTTTTCAAGATGACGAAAAAGGATATGACGGTACGTACGCTCGTCGCGCGACACTGTTTTTTAAATAACGGCAGGGCGCGCACATTGCGCCCTGATTACTCAACGTTGTGTTAGTGGCGTACTTGATCAATCGCCTGTTGAAACGCAATGGAATCGGCAAAAGACACCACATCAGATTCAATTTTCCCCGCTCGGATACACTCACAAGCATGGTCTATTTGAAACTCGAAACCACTGCCTAGACGTCGATCGACAAAGTGCATCTTTGGCTGCTCCAATTCATACAGTTTGGCTTCTGTGGAGCGCCAAAAATCGGGTATTTCAATTGTGCCCTTTGTGCCAATTAAGTAGGCAATATTCGGCAATTTTGAACGGAACGACGTATGCAGCGCTGCCGCTGAATCGTCATATTGCCACTGCCAAACTACATCGTCTTCAACACCATTTGGAGCATGGTGAATCTTTCTTGAAAATGCTGAGGGTGTCGCTTTGTGAAATAGCCAGTTAAAGGCAATGGGGTAAATACCCATATCGAACACACACCCGCCAGCCCAATCGGCATTGTATTCGCGGCAGTCCGGCGTGTATTCAATGGGGTAGCCAAAATCAGCTCTGAGGTTGACAAGCTCTCCAATCTCACCGGACTCTACCCACTTTTTCGCTTGCACAATGGCAGGTAAAAAATAGGTCCACATGGCTTCCATTAAAAAGACCTTGTGTTCTTTAGCCAGCGCAATTAAGTAGTCTAAATCAGCTACATTAGTCGTGATGGGTTTTTCGCACAATACGTGTTTGCCTGCACGCAGCGCATTGGCGGCTTGTTCTTTGTGAAATGTGTGGGGTGACGCGATATAAATGGCATCTATTTCTGGATCATCATAAAGCGCATCATAGCCCTCATAGGCATTGTCGATGCCATATTTAGCCGCAAATGCTTCGGCATCCGAAAGCTTTCTTGCAGCGATGGCGTGTATGTAAGTGTCGTTACAAAACGCAATATCTTTAGCAAACGTATGGGTGATGCGTCCTGCTGTGACCACTCCCCATTTGATAACTTGCTGATTCATTTTTTGTCCTTAATCAGTGGCGTTCGCCAAGTAGCTCATGTTCGATATCTTCAAGTGATTTACCTTTGGTTTCAGGCACTTTCTTAATAACAAAAAACAGGCCTAGCAGGGCGAAAAGCCCAAATACACCAAACGCAAACGCGGCGCCAAAAGTAGCAAGTTCCCACGGGAAGACAAGTTGAGTGGTAAAACTTACCATGCTGTTCACCACTCCCACAATGGAAATAGCGAGCCCTCGTAAATGATTGGGAAAAATCTCAGAGAACATAACCCACATGACGGGACCAAGAGAAATAGCAAAAGATGCAACAAACAATAAAATACCAAATAGCACGAGTGGGGCGTTCATGGTTACCGCTTGTTGAATAATTGCCCCTTGATGCTCTTGAAACGCACTCTCGCCGATGGCACCAATGACGGCATTTTTAAAGTCTACGTCGTGAGTAAACGGTTGTTCAACGATGTTGACCAACGGGGTGCTGTCAAACGATGACGATAGGGTATTTAAGCTTTCCGTGGATAGTTGATACGTTGCCTGATTGTAGCCGTAAGAACAGATGGCCATACTAACGAAAACGCCACTGAGACCAATTAAAAGCAGTGGTTTTCTACCAAGTTTATCAATCAATACCATGGCGACAATTGTAAAGACAACATTGGTTAAGCCCAACCAAATGGCCTGGGCAAACGCCGCGTTTGTGCCGACGCCACTTTGTTCAAAAATGCTCGGGGCATAAAAATAGATAACATTTACCCCAGTAGCTTGTTGAGCAATAGCAAGGATAAAACCAACAACAAGCGCAACGCGAACTTTCGAGCCAAATATCTCTTTTAATCGACTCAATAGTGGCTGAGCCTTCTCATCTACCGTGCTTTTGATTTCTTCTATATTGTCATCAAGTTTCGAAGAAGAAACACCGGGATACAGCCTGCCTAATACTGACTTGGCCTCTTCATGACGATTCTGAACCACCAACCAACGAGGGCTGCGAGGAATCAAAAACAGGCACAAAAAGTAAAGGGCGGCCGGTACAATTTCGACCCCAAGCATCCAGCGCCACGTTTGCGTATCCAACTGAATCGCAGACACCCATTCCAATGGCTGTTGGCTCAGGTTCAAGATGTAATAATTAGCGAAATATGCGGCGGAGAAACCAACAACGATATTGAGTTGATTGACCGATACCATCTTGCCGCGTGATTCAGCGGGGCTAATCTCAGCAATGTACATGGGTGCAATCATCAAAGAACAGAAAGCCAAGCCACCGATAAATCGCGCAACCACAAGGGCATCATAACTGGGGGCAAACGCCGAAGCCAAAGCGCTGACGAGATACAACAACGCAATAATCATCAGTGTTGTGCGACGACCAATGGTATCGCTGATATAGCCAGCTGTTAACGTCGAGATGATAGCGCCAAGCGTAGGGGCGGCGACGACCAATCCCTGATCGATGGGAGATAAACCGAATTCTGTTGTTATTTGGCCAATAGTGCCAGACACCACAGATGCATCAAACCCGAATATAAATCCTCCGAGGGAAACAATGACGGTATAAAAAATAATCGGATTTAACTTCATTTATCGCACCTTTGTTGTTTTATCGTTGTTGTTATCACCACCACTTACCTTGTACCCATTTGTCCGAATTGTGAATTTCGTCTAACCACTTCTGCTTAATTTCATCGTTGGCTTGAACGCGGCTATCTCCCCAAAACCCTTGCGGGCATTCAGGCGTTCCCGCGCGTTGTCCTTCGTCGCAACGCCACAGTGGTTGGCTTTCCCAATCGGTATTGATATAAGCAAGTGCTTTAATGACATCTCGGTTGTTATCAATAAACTCGAATACAGGACTATACCATTTATGCCAGATTTCGAAAGCGCTTACATTTACCTGTTGGTTGACAACGATGTAACCTCTTTTTAATGCGCCAATTCGGTAAGCTTGGGGGGCCGCTTCTGCAATAATGACGGGCTTTTTGTGATCGCGAGCAAAGTTAATCGCTTTTTCTTGCGCGTGTTGGGGGGTATCAACCGGTGGCCGTTCCCATTGGTGAAGGTCGCGATAGAACACGGAGATGCCAATCCAATCCACGGCATCATCACCTGGATACCAGTCGTTCAGATGATCAGAGCGCCTGTGGTCGTAGTCGTCTTGTCGCTCGCCTGCAATTGTCGGGTCCGGCCAAGTAGCAGAATGCCAAACTGTGATGACGTTGTCGGCACCAACTTGTTTGATGGTTTGTGAAATACGACGAAACGCCGCTTTAAAACTAGACTGTTGATAGCAGTTCCAAGGCCCATCAAATTCATAGCCGATTCGCAAAAAAATAGGACGAGGCGCCATGGCTTTTAGCGATTCAGCTAAGAACAAAATGGACGCATCATAGGTACCCTCTGCTATTTTTTGACCATGATGAACATCATTACAGCTATCGAAGGCTAGGCCTATCGCAAGTGCTGCATCAGGCGCATTTTCTAGCGTTTTAGCAAAATTGACATCACCTGAGCCCCAGTTTCCCGTTTCGCGCAAGCCAAAAAAAGTGTCTGTGGGGTCGGCTGACTTGATTTGCGTATACAAGGTTACGCCTTCGAGGGTATCTTCTGGGATCGCCGCTTGATAGGCGGAAATGGTGTCGCTATCTTGACCGATAATCAGCAGAGTTTTGTTATCTTCAAAGGACAATGGTTTTTGGGTTATTTCACCGGTTTCGATCCCAGGTTGCGTTGGGCTGCACCCTGTTTGCGTTAACACTGTGGCAACAATTGCTGCGCTAGCAATGCGTTTAAAAATGGCGTTGTGCATCATCTACTACCTCGTCTTGGTTATATTATAGGTAACAAGAAAGGCTGTTGGATAAAAGTCTGTAAAGGTGTTTTACTAAAAATGAGAAACCCAAAAAGAAAATAAAATAATTGTGAGCTAGGCCGAAGTTTTAGACGCTAGACCGATATAAAGTGATATAGAAAAATTAACATGCCAACAACAAAAAATCCGATATTGCCAGGCTTTCATCCTGATCCATCCATCATTCGCGTAGGACAAGATTACTACGTGGCAACATCGACATTTGAATGGTACCCGGGCGTTTGTATTTACCATTCAAAGGACTTAGTCAATTGGACACTTGTGTCTCGACCACTGTCGACCACTACGTTACTGGACATGCGTGGCAACCCTGACTCGTGCGGGGTTTGGGCGCCGTGTTTAACGGTCAAAGACGGCTTGTTTTACTTGGCGTTTACCAATACCAAACGCTTTGCCGGTGATTTTAAGGATACGCCAAACTATTTCACTGTTGCGGCGAACATCGGCGGGCCATGGTCTGACCCTATTTATGTCAATAGCAGTGGTTTTGACCCCTCGTTGTTTCACGATGATGATGGCAAAAGCTACTGGCTCAATATGATTTGGGACCATCGACCGGTAGCGGGGCGTAACAATTTCTCGCCCAATCGCTTTTTCGGTGGCGTCGTGTGCCAAGAGATTAATTTGGACAAAGGTGAATTATTGGGCAAGCCCAGCATGATATATAAGGGGTCAAATATTGGCTTAACCGAAGGCCCCCACATCCACAAAAAGAATGGGTATTACTATCTGACTGTAGCAGAGGGTGGGACGGGTAAAGACCATGCGGTTACGATAGCAAGAGCCGAGCAGATATTAGGAGACTATGTGACGGCGCCCAATAATCCTATCGTAACAAGTGCTAACGCTGCACAAACGGCACTCAAGCGTGCGGGGCACGGTGATTGGTGCGATACGCCTGATGGCAAAACGGTGTTGGTTCACTTGTGTAGTCGTCCTTTACCATATCGCGGCCGTTCGGTAATGGGTCGTGAAACTGCGTTACAGTTTCTATCCTGGACTGACGATGATTGGCCTTATTTATCTCATGGCGGGCAACAACCATCTATTGACATTGATATCAGCAGCGAGCCTCGGGTCGTTGAGGAGCGCATCGATTTTTCTGTGGATCCGATGCCTGACACTTACCACAGCTTACGTTATCCATTACCTAACAGTATCGCTTACCAAACCGATAGCGCTTTTGTACTAAAGGGGCAGGAGAGCATAGGGAGCTGGTTTGAGCAATCGCTACTGGCGAGACGCCAACAGCAGTTTTGTTTTACCTACGAAACTACACTAGATTTTGCGCCGACTTCATTTCAGCAGATGGCGGGACTAACCTGCTATTACAACAGTAAAAAATACTACTACTTACATGTTACACATGATGAAGAGAGGGGAAGGGTAATTGATTTGTCCATGTGCTTAAACAACTGGCACAGTCAGTATCCATTGGATGAGCCTATTTCAATCCCAGCGTCGGGCAAGGTATCGCTTAAAGCAATGGTGGATCATGACGCGGTTCGTTTTGCTTATCGTATAGAGAACGAAGAGTGGGTACAACTCGGTCTTACACTGGACTATAGTCTGTTAAGTGATGAAGTGGGCGATGGTGGCGCAGACGCTAATTTTACCGGGAGTTTTGTCGGTATCTGTTGCCAAGACTTAACAGGGCAACAATTACCCGCTTCATTTTTCTCTGTGGCTTATAAAGAAAGTAAAACGCAATAGCGAGTCACAATAAGCGTTAACTCATCTTTTTTACCGCAAGGTGGCCAGCACGCAGACTTGGCCGCTTTGGTATTAAGGTCAAATGCTTTATGGTGAAGTGGTAGTTATTCAGTAAAAGCAGGTATAAAGGCGTTGCATTCCGTTTTTAAACACATCATTGAACTTGAACAATCGCTTCACCACTCATCAATTCGCGGAGACATTGATGCATTGCGTCTGCTTATCGATAGCGACTTTGTTGAGTTTGGCTATTCTGGTCGGCGGTTTACCTTCGACAGCATTATTGAGGATATGCAGTCAAATGAGGGCGTTCACGCAATATTGTGGTCACAAGAATTTGATGCGGTAGCATTATGCTCTGACCTAGTGCAGTTGAGGTACAAGTCCGCCAGTATTGATACTGATGGCAATATGAGCCGCTATGCCTACAGAACATCGTTATGGCGAAGGCACGAACAAGGTTGGAAAGTGGTTTTTCATCAAGCGACACCGACTAGCAAGTTTTCCAAATGTTAATTGAGTTTACGTTGGAGGAAACCGATAAACGCTTTGGTTTTCGCTGGCATAACTCTACCACTGGGGATCAATGCGTTGATTGGGGCACCATCTGACGCGAAGTCCGGTAATACTTCCACAATAGTGCCTTGGTCTAAGGAACGCAACACTGCTTTGTCATAGATTTGTGCTATCCCAAGACCCGCAGATACCGCGTCGATAAAAGAACGAGCGTCATTAAAAATAGCTAAAGGCGTTGGTGAGAGTGTTCTGATATTGCCATCCTGTTGGTGGAACGCCCATTGGCGTAACTTTCCTGTGTGTAAACGGTACAAAAGCGCATGGTGCGAGGTAAGGTCATCCAGGTCGCTGGGAATGCCGAATTGGGCAAGATAATCGGGTGATGCACATAAAATTCGCCGAGTGTGTCCCAGCGGTTTAGCAATAAATGAACTGTCTTCTAGTTCTCCAATTCTGACTAAAATATCCCATTCGCCTTTCACCGCATCTTCGAAACGATCTGATAATGAAAGTTCGAGTGTGACTTTGGGGTAGGTTTGGGTAAATTCTTGCAAGCTATGTACGATACTACTGCCGATACCAATGGGTAAGTTTACTCTTAATCGTCCAGCGGGCTCCGCTTTGCGCGAATCAAGTACAACCTTCGCTTCGTTGATTGTGTCCATCGCCATTTTAGCCGCATCGTAGAATATCTTGCCTTCTTCTGTTAGCCGAACCGAACGCGTAGTTCGGTTAAACAGTGTTAAGCCCATCGCTGATTCCAGTCTTTTGACGGCTTTACCCGTCCCTGATTTGGTGGAATTGAGTGATGACGCCGCTGCGGTAAAACTGCCGTGATCCGCAACAGACAGAAACACCAGTATTTCATTTAACAAGGCTTGCTGAAACATTATTGTGTCCTGTGCTGATACAATAAGTTTCAATTTAGCATGTTTATCAATTCTTGGTAAACAACTAACCTTTCCTCAAGGTCTTGCTGTAGCACTTTTTATGAAGTAGGTGACGTGCCGACCTAAGCCCAAAATAACCTGAGTCAATGGTCAAACGGCGACTCCAACGATGAGGAAAAGACAATGTCTTTACAACAACAACTTGATGCATTTAAAGCGCAATTCAAACAACAAGCTCCTGAAGCGGCATTCAATGCGTTTGCCCGTTCTACTCAGGAATTGATTGATTCCAATCAAGCGTCCAGTGCGCTGAAAAAAGGCGATACGGCGCCCACTTTTACCTTGAATGACCAAGATGGTAACCCCGTGTCCTTGCAGGCTTTGTTAGACAAAGGGCCCGTGGTTGTAAGCTTTTATCGTGGCGTCTGGTGTCCTTACTGCAATATTGAATTGCAGGCATTGGAGGCGGTGGCCAAGGATATTCGCGAAAAAGGCGCAAGCTTAGTCGCGATATCGATGCAGCGACAAGCGGATAGTCGTAAGTCTAAACGGGATAATAATCTCAGCTTTCCAATCCTTACGGACACTGCAGGGGAGCTAGCTGAGCAGTTTGGTATTCGCTGGGCCGTACAAGATTACGTGATTGAATTTAAAAAAATGTTCAATGTCGTGCTGCCAGAAATTCATGGCGATGGGCAATGGAATTTACCGATGCCGGCACGCTATGTCATTGGCACAGATGGTGTTGTGGCTTACGCGGAGGTTAATCCTGATTATACGCAGCGTCCAGAACCCAGCGATCTCTTTCCTGTGTTAGACGGACTGCGAGGCTAGTCTAGTTTGTTCACCCATTACCGAGTGCCTCAGTGAGCGGTTAGACGGGGCCTCGGTGTCGATGAAAGAATTGTCACAAAATGACGTTCTACGTTATTTGTATAACAGAGTGAATATCATGAAAAAATTAATTGTTCCTTTTCTCTTGCTGAGCTTTATTAGTGGTGCTAGCTCGGCGTTCATGTTTTTTAGCAGTCATTTTGACGTGAAATGGCTAGGCGCTTTTTTGGCCACCTTCCCACTGCCGTTTTTCTTGTTGGTACTATCGAGTGTATTGAGTATCGCTAGAACCTCACAACGACTACCTATCATTCAGATACTTAGTGTGTTAGGTATCGGGATATCAATTTATGACATGCTGTCAGGAGCCGATAGTGATAGGACTTATCAAATAGTCGCTGTGATGATGGCATCTTATGGTGTGGTATTTGTACAGTGGTATGTGTGGGTGTTTTCGCGCTATCAACGCACGAATAGTCGCCACCTTGTCAAAGGCAATCGCATACCCGAGTTTGAGTTACGCGACATGAAAGGCAAAACGGTGACATCAACGTCATTAAAAGGTAATAAAACGCTTCTCGTGTTCTTCCGCGCTAACTGGTGCCCGTTTTGTATGAACCAATTGAAAGAAGTGCTCAAGTACGCTGATGAGCTCAAAACGTTGGGTGTTAACGTCAAATTTGTCTCTAATCAAGGCGCAAGCCATTCTAAAAAGCTAGCGGCCAAACTCAATATGCCGGCGCACTTTGAGGTTTTACAGGACGACGATCTCGTGGCTGCTAAAACGCTGGGGATTGAAGATATGGGCGGCGCGCCTGCTGGTATGCCCGGTTATCCTTCAGACACAGTGATGGCCACCGTCGTTGCACTTGATGATAACACAAAGGTGATATTTGGTGACGAAACAGATAACTATCGCGTTAGACCTCATCCAGACACGTTTATATCAGTATTTCGATGAAAAAAAGGGCCGACTAATCGGCCCTTTTGCTATCGCGTGTTCAGCTGTGTGTAGAGAACATTAGCCGTAGATGATACGGTTTACTTTGTTCTCGAGTAGCTCTTGTTGGCCACTTTGGTGCTTCGGACTTAGGTCCTTATCTGCTGTATAGTGTGCAAGTTTTTCAAGAGAGAACTCACCAGCCATTACCTCTCGGCCGAAATCTGAACTCCAGCCTTTGTAACGATTGGCAACTGCCTCAGACAAAAAGTCATTCTCGATGAATTTAGCTGCCCGTTTTAGGGCCATCGCTAAGTGGTCCATGCCGCCAATGTGACCATAAAATAGGTCGACAGGATCACTGCTTTGACGACGTAGTTTAGTATCAAAGTTGAAGCCACCTGTTTTAAAGCCGCCAGACTTGATGATGTCGTACATGACCAGTGATAGCTCATCGACATTGATCGGGAACTGGTCGGTATCCCAGCCATTTTGCTCATCACCTCGGTTGGCATCCACGCTACCAAATATGCCCAATGAGATTGCGGTTGCTACTTCGTGGTGGAAAGAATGCCCCGCCAATGTTGCGTGATTCACCTCAATATTGACGGCAAATTCGTTTTCAAGGCCATACTGTTTTAGGAAGCCATACACAGTTGCTGAATCATAGTCATATTGATGCTTGGTTGGCTCTTGTGGTTTCGGTTCTATAAGCAGTGTGCCTTTGAAACCAATTTTGTGCTTGTGGTCCACGACCATTTGCATGAAACGGCCAAGTTGCTCCCGTTCTTGTCGTAAATCGGTGTTTAGTAGAGTTTCGTAGCCTTCTCTACCACCCCAAAGTACATAGTTTTCGCCACCTAAACGCTTGGTTGCATTCATGGCGTTGAACACTTGTGTCGCACCATAGGCAAAGACTTCTGGGTTCGGGCTAGTCGCCGCTCCGCCGGCATAGCGCGGGTTGCTGAACAAGTTAGCTGTTCCCCATAAAAGTTTGAGGCCAGTTTCTTCTTGTTTTTGTTCTAGCACATCGGTAATACGTGCAAAGTTCTCTGTGTATTCCTTGATGTTGTTACCTTCTGGGGCAACGTCGACATCGTGGAAGCAATAATAGGGGACACCCAGTTTTTCGAAAAACTCAAACGCGACGTCCGCTTTTTGCATAGCGCGCTCCATCGCATCACCAGGTTGTAGCCACGGGCGGCCAAATGTACCCTGTCCAAATACGTCAGCGCCGTCCCAACAGAAGTTGTGCCAGTAACACGCTGCAAAACGCAGGTGCTCTTCCATGGTTTTACCTAAAATTTCTTGCTTCGCATCATAGTGACGAAATGCAAGTGGATTATCAGAATCTGGTCCTTCAAATTGAATTTTATTCACGTTTTCAAAATATTGAGACACGATGGTGTACTCCTGTTCTATTACTGTGGGTATGTTGTCATTATTGGCGTTTGTTGGTTGCCCCACAATTACGTTATTTGCTTTCCCACTTGTGCAAATTGACGTATCAGCCACCCGTTATGTTGGGCTCATTGACGTATCGCTATTTATTGCCATACGTCCAATAAGGGTTGAATAGGCGCAGTATCAAACGGCGTTGTTGAGTTGTGTCGTTCGATCATTTGCCGCTTGGGCTAAAGCGGTAAATTGGCGATATCGAATGTCATTTAGCACCTGGGCTTTAGGATCAGGTTCGTGTTCAGAGAGGATTGGCGGTACGGGACAAATTTGCTCAATCGGAACTGAAGGATTGGCGCCTAACATGGCCAAGCGAGCGGCGCCTAAAGCAGGACCCACATCGCCCCCTTGATGATAATTGCAGTTAACGCCTAATACATTGGTAATGAGCTGTCGCCAGTAATCACTTTTTGCACCGCCGCCGATAATGGCAATCTTGTCTAAATTAATACCGGCTTCCTCGATAACGCCCAATCCGTCTTTTAACGAAAATGCCACACCTTCCAAAATCGCGTAGGTCATTTCAGCTCGCGATGTGGACATGGTCAGACCTGAGAACTCCCCGCCCAAATTTGGGTTGTTATGTGGTGTGCGTTCGCCGCTTAGGTAGGGAAGGAAATAGGGCGCGTTTGCTATATCGAATGTGGACGACTGTACTTCTTCAATTAGACTGCCAACGTCTCCATTTGCGGCGATATTAGCAAACCACTGCAAGCATGATGCGGCGCTCAGATGAACCGACATAACGTGCCAAGTGTTAGGCAGAGCGTGACAGAAACTGTGCAGCGCACCATCCGGATTGGCTACATACTTGTCGGTTACCGCGAAAATAACGCCCGATGTGCCGAGCGATAACATAGCCTGACCGGATTGAATAATGCCACTTCCGATCGCGCCGGCAGCATTGTCGCCAGCGCCACCCATTACGGGAACATTCGCCAAGCCCCATTGATCGGCAATTGATTTGTGAAGATGACCCGTGACATCAGGACCCTCGCACAATTGAGGCATTTGCGCTTCAGTCATATTAGTTGCGCGAAGCATGGTGGTTGACCAACAGCGTTTTTCGGTATCAAGCCAACTGGTGCCCGCCGCATCAGACATGTCACTGACAAAACTACCGGTTAGTCTAAAACGCAGGTAGTCTTTAGGCAGCAGTACTTTTGCCGTGCGCTGGAAAATATCAGGTTCATTTTTTTCCAACCATTTCAGTTTTGGTGCCGTAAACCCGGGCATAACTAAGTTACCCGTTATGTTTTTTGCTTCGGGTGTCGCTTCCATGATGTCTTCGCACTCTTTAGCACTTCGGCCATCATTCCATAAAATGGCTGGGCGTAAAATCGCGTTCTGATCGTCCAGTAATACCGCTCCGTGCATTTGTCCAGCAATTGCAATAGCCTCTATATCTTGGGTAAAACCTGCGAGTTTTAGCCCCGTCATGCACGCATCCAATGCTTGCCACCACGATTCTGGGCTTTGTTCTGACCAAAGCGGTTGGACAGATGTGACCTCTAAAGGTGACGTTTCAGAGGCAATAACGCGCCCTTGCTCATCACAGACTATTACCTTGATGCCCGAGGTGCCTAAATCAATTCCTAAATACGACATATTCATTTCCAAACTCATTTTTACTTAAGAGTAGGGAGGGTAAAATTTGCTGCAATTACGAAAATCATTATTTTTATTTACATTTCTCTTACTATTCTGGTGAATTAGTAAAAATTGAGTATTCTGATAGTCATCAATAGCGATCACGCTGAGTAAGTCTGGCGTAGCAGACGTGTAAATTCAGGGTGTTAGGAAACGAAGTATGTTTGATGTTAGACACAGCATAACGCTGCTTTTTAATGCGAATAAAGTGTATGACAGACAGGTCATCGAGGGGATTGGCAATTACCTTCAGGTGACGAAAGTCAATTGGGATGTTTATCTTGAAGAAGACTTTTTAACCCGATTAGAACGCATCGATGATTGGTCGGGCGACGGCATTATTGCTGATTTTGATGACGCAAATATCCGAGAGGCGTTACAACACACAGACAAGCCTGTCATCGGGGTAGGCGGGTCCTATACCAATCCGGAAGATTATCCTAGTGTCCCTTACGTTGCTACCGACAATGACGCTGTAATAAGAGAGGCTTATCAGCACCTTAAATCAAAAGGACTAGAGCGGTTTGCTTTTTATGGCTTGCCGGCGGATACCTCACACCGCTGGGCTCATGAGAGAGAGTTGGCGCTGCAAAGGCACACCGAAGCTGATGGTTATGCATGCCATGTTTATCGCGGAATACAAACCACCCCAGACACATGGCAGTACGCCATGAACAGACTGGCAGATTGGGTTCAAGGTTTGCCAAAACCCATTGGTATTGTAGCGGTAACCGATAGCCGAGCAAGGCACTTGCTTCAAGCGTGTGAACAGACCGGTATTGCCGTGCCAGATAAAGTCTCAGTTATCGGCATAGACGATGATGATATAGCTCGGTTTCTGAGCCGCGTTGGTTTGAGTTCCGTCACGCAAGGTTGCGTTGATATGGGATACAAGGCTGCAAAGTTACTACACAAGCGTCTCACCCGTGAAACAGAAACGCTACCGCGAGTGTTGGTGCCACCAGCAGGGGTTGTAGGAAGACAATCAACTGATTATAAAGCGCTGACCGACCCGTACGTTATTCAGGCGATGCAGTTTATTCGCCAGAATGCGACAAGAGGTATTAAGGTCGAGCAAGTGACCGATTATGTCGGTATTTCTCGGTCTAACTTAGAGCAGCGGTTTCTTGAAGAATGCAACCATACGGTTCACCTTGCGATACACAATGAAAAGTTACAGCGCGCTTGTAAGTTACTCACCGAAACCGATATGCCCACCAAAGAGGTGGCGGCGTTATGTGGATACCCGTCACTTCAGTACATGTATGCCATTTTCAAAAAACATTTTGACCAAACGCCCACGCAATACAGAGGGAAAGACCAAGGGTAATACCA
>CAWUJV010000006.1:0-88282 GCA_963922845.1 uncultured Alteromonas sp. | reverse complement strand
TTCCGTTTCTTCCGTTTCTTCCGTTTCTTCCGTTTCTTCCGTTTCTTCCGTTTCTAGCTCACTGTCATCAGCTAGCTCGTCTAGTTCAAACGTTTCTTCCGATTCTGGCTCGCTCTCGTCGACAGGCTCGTCAATTTCTAACGGTTCTTCTACTTCTAGCTCGGGCTCATCTTCTTCAATTTCAATATCATCAAGCTCATCTGACGGTGAATCTTCGGCGTCATCGGTTTCATACTCGATGTCATCTTCAGCATCAGAGTCACTCTCTAGCTCGTCAAACTCAAAATCATCGTCATCGTTTTCTGCAGGCGCTTCTGGGTCCGAAGCCGCTTCTTCCAATTCGGCTAATAGCTCAGCAGCGAGCAAATCCGTTTCATCGATAGGCGCGTCTTCGCCTATCGCGACATCATCTTCAATCTCATTTTCAAGTTCAGCCAGCAATTCATCGGCCAATGCATCTGTCTCATCAGCGATTGGCTCACTGGGCGAGTCATCGGTTACGCCCATTTCGGCAAGTAACTCATCTGCCAACGCGTCGGCATCGTCATTAGCCAAAGAGGACGCGGACACTTCGCCCGCCGTATCTTCCTCTAACTCGGCAAGTAACTCTTCGGTCAAGGCGTCAGCGTTTTCTTCGGCTTGTTGCTCTTCCGTTTCTAGCTCGCCGAGTAGCTCGCTAGACAACGCATCCAGTTCATCAATATCGGCGTCAAGGGATTCGTCTTCAACGGGATCTTGTGCTTGTAATTCCGCGATCAGGTCATCTGATAGCGGGTCGTCGAATTCATCAGCGTTTTCAATATCGACATTTTCTAATTCTTCTGCGAATGCATCGATATCTTGTAATCCCATGGAATCACCAGCTTCGGATGAGGTTGTATCGATCTCTTCCTCAAAGTCCTCATCCTCCCCCGTGATTCCCATGGCTTCGAGCTGGTCAATTTCCTGAATAAGCTCATCAGTAATCTTATCTAAATCCTGATTTTGCTGGGTAATCTCTTCATCCAGCTTATCCAGCATCGAATCGTCGACTACGCCATCTTCTATCGCTACCGCGGGTTCCGCGTCATCGTCTCCATCGAGCAATTCATCAATACTGATTTCTGGCTTTTCATCATCGTCGTCGACGTCAGGCAAGGCCAGCCCGGCGTCTTCATCATTTTCGGTTTCGCTATTTTCTGTCTTGGGCTCATTACCTGCAAGCAACGCATCAATATCATCAGGGTCGACCATTTCATCACTGGGCTCATCGATTTCACTCGACGCCATTGCGATATCTTCGATTTCATTGTCATCGAGAATATCTCCCATGAGGTCTGACTCAGAATCTTGGGCCATCTCGTCCAGTAAATCAGTTTCATCACCAGAGATATCAATGCCGTCTAATTCATCCTCTAAATCGGACGAGTCATCAAGGCCAATATCCGCATCGCCGACAAGCTCATCGTCAAACAAGCTATCAAGATCATCTTGACCGAGTTCACTGTCTCCCTCTTCGAAGACATTATCTTCATCCGCTGGGACCAGCATGTCGTCTTCTGAAATTTCGGCAAACGTTTCCAAGTCGTCATCTAGGGCATCTTCAAGTTCCGTAGACAATACATCGTCAAGCAGGTCATCGTCGCTAAACAGGTCATCATCGCCTAAATCCGTCGCCCCTAAGTCATCGGTAATGGCCGTTGCTAAATCATCCATATCCGTCGATGGCGGCGGCGCCATTTCTTGCTGGGCAGGTGCTTCAGGCTGTGGTGCGCTATCAGTTGGTGCTTGACCCCGTCTCAAAATCCACATCACCAACCACACTATAGCGATGAGTGTTAGGACGATAGATGCAATAATCCAAGTGAGTGGTTGATTGATTTTATTGATAAAGGACGCTTGTTCACGAGTCTGCTGGTTTTGTTGTTCTTGTTTGAACAAGTCAAGCAACTCTCGCTGCAACGCCAATTGCTCGTCCATTTGAACTTTGACATCCCCTTCCACCTCAGTTTTCAGGTTCATCAAGTCATTGTTAACTTGGTCGATTCGTTCAAATAGCTTTTGGTTTTCGCTTAATAACGCTTCAAAATTGTCAATTGATGCAGCAAGTTGCCGCTGTACTTCCTCAAACTGGCGAGTTTGTTCCGTATCGAGCTCTGTTAATTGTTCCTCTAGCTCGCTTTTGGTTTGATTTAAATCAGCTTGATTCACCAAAGGCACGGGCGGTTTGAGGTTTTTAAGGCTACTACCGGGTTGATTCACACGTTGCGCCCAGGCGTTGTCATCTTGCTCTGCACGCGCCCTTGCTAAGTCGGGGTCGATACGAGATATATAGCGCTCAGAGGGAAGACGTAAGGTCGCACCGTCAACTAGAAGGTTGAGGTTGCCATCTTCAAATGCATCAGGGTTGAGTTCTTGAATGGCTACCATGATTTGGTAGACAGATAAATTTTGATTCTGGCGATACCTATTTGCGATTCGCCACATAGTGTCATTTGAGTCAATGGGACCATACACAGCACCAGAATATTGGTCCGTGCTGTTTTTAGGCCCTTTTATTTGCGCACGTTGTTCCTGTGCGTCAAGAGCGGAAGACTGGACTGCCAAAACCAGCAGGAGAACCAGTGTCCCTATCAAATGCAATTTCATAGCGTTCCTATTTACCCCATAAATGAAGCCGGCGATGCGCTTCATCAGCGTGTGTTTTCACTACGTATGGCCAAACACACATTATTGTTTTGTTCGAGCTTTCACTATTCCTAACCGTTATCGGCAGTTTTTTGACTACCTTCATAAACTTAGGCAAATTTTTACTGAATTATGCAAATATTAGTCCAGCAAAAAATGAAGTCTTATATCTAAGAAATATAAACCACTTACCACCAGCAATCTAGGGAATGCGGCGGATTTCTCATTCAGTCTGAATTAATCGTGCATATTAACGCCGAATTGTAGGGTGAAACAGGTAGACTTTAGCCTTATTGAACGTCAAGCGTCGGGGAGATTTGGCGGTGACACACAAGTGGATTGAGACTTGGGTTCACAAACAGAAATTTAAACGACAATGATGAGAATTAAAAACAACTGCGCCAACACAGAAAAAAAAGCGCGCTGCATCGCGCGCTTTTCTTAGAGTGTATTATAGGTACTCGGCAATGAGGGTTTCAGCGATTTGAACGCTGTTGGTGGCTGCACCTTTGCGAATATTGTCTGATACTACCCATAGGTTAATACCATTTGGATGCGTGATATCGTTTCTCACGCGACCGACGTGCGTCAAATCATTGCCACTGGCACTACTGACCTGCGTAGGAAATTCTTCACGAGGGTCATGCAGTTTAATCCCCGGCGCTTCTGCAAGAAGACGCTTTACTTCTTCTGCATCAATCGGTTGACGGGTTTCAAGATGAATCGCTTCACCGTGGCCATAAAAGACCGGGATACGCACTGCTGTTGCGTTCACTTCAACTGAATCATCGCCCAGAATCTTCTTGGTTTCCCAAGACATTTTCATTTCTTCCTTGGTGTAGTCATTATCAAGGAATACGTCAATTTGCGGGATAGCGTTGAACGCGATTTGACGAGAAAACGCTTCTGTTTTCACCTCGCGCGCATTGAGTAAATCAGCAGTCTGCGTGGCTAGTTCTTCCATCGCACTTTTCCCCGCACCAGAAACGGACTGATACGTCGACACGTTAATGCGCTCAATACCTACTGCTTCATGAATTGGCTTTAGCGCAACCATCATCTGAATCGTTGAACAATTTGGGTTCGCAATAATGTTGCGATTTCTAAAATCTGCCAACGCGTGACTATTGACCTCCGGCACGACCAACGGAATATCCGGCTCGTAACGGAACTGCGACGTGTTATCAATCACGATACACCCCGCTTCTGCAGCCATTGGAGCAAATTTTTCTGAAATACTTCCGCCCGCAGAGAAAAAGCCAAATTGAACAAGGCTCCAATCAAACTCATCAGCGTCAAGCACTTCTACATCTTCGCCTTTGAATTTAATCGTACCACCAGCTGAACGTTTACTCGCAAGCGGGTAAAGTTTATTGATTGGGAACTTACGCTCCTCCAAAATATCAATCATTGTCTGGCCAACCAGACCCGTGGCACCAAGTACGGCTACATCAAAAGCTTGTGACATAAGGGGAAAAACTCCTCTACTTAACGCGGAAAGTGACCCGCAAAAATAATAACAAAAAGGCCATTAGCCTATTCAGTAACACAGACCGAAAACCCAAGCGATCTCAATTGGGAGAGAGACAAATCATCAAGGGAGCCGGGCACCTGAACAGTAAACGCCGAGTATTCTCGTCGGACGCGATATTGTTTGCGCAACGACGCGAATTGGCTTGATTCTGCCATGCTTTTTCTAAAATGCCTATCATCGTCTTGGATATCATATACCGAAAGTAACAGTTGGCTGAGATCTTTGGTGCTCAAACCCTTATTTTTATTGGGTTTAGCCGCAAACATCAGTGGGTCTGTAGGCGCCATAAATTGGGCTAAGGTCAGGCTAGGCTCTACACCTAAACGCGCGCAAACCTGCTCGTATACTATCTGAGTGCCTCGAACTTTGCCTTCAATCGTATGCCCGGCGATATGTGGTGTAGCTAACCATACTGACTCAACCAAGTGCATATCGATATCAGGTTCATTATTAAACACATCAAGCACTACCAAGGGAGCGTCTGGTGCATTTAATCGGTCGATCAGTGCGGGTTCGTCGATGACTTCTCCCCGACAGGCATTGATAAGAAGCTGGCCCTCGCCCAACTTTGCCAGCTCCCTTGGGCCGATAAGCTTATCCGTTGCATGTTCTACATTTTGCGTAAATGGAACGTGCAGTGTAATCACGTCGCACGTTAAGACGGTGGCTAAATCTACAAACTGTCGACCATCCCCTGACGCGTCTAAAAGCGGGTCGCACAACACATAGGCAATAGATAATGCATCAAGCATGCGAGAGAGCGCCGTACCAACGTTGCCCGCCCCAACAATACCCACCTTAATTGTAGATAAGTCGTAGCCTCTGTGCCGCTCAGCGTTGAGCAAGGTGCTCACTACGTATTGGGCCACCGCAATTGCATTACAACCCGCTGCCGAGTCCCACTCTATCTGCTTTTCGGCTAATAGACTCAAATCAAAGTGATTGATTCCCGCGGTGGCGGTTGTCACAAATTGTAGCTTGTCTGCTTGGTCTAGCAGCGCACGGTTTACTTTGGTTGTCGAACGAACCGCAAGAATATCGACGCCTACGAGATCCTCAGGCCGAATATCCTGCCAACGATAAGGGGTTGCATCACCTAACTGTTCAAAATAGGTTGTGCCGTGGGGCATGGTATCTTCAAATAATATTTTCATACGAGGCCATAGTGAGCAAAGTGTGCGAAGTATCGGTTTGACATGAAAAAATGGCAATAGCTTTTTATCAATAAATCCTCTGCATTTAAAATCCTCAAGATCTGCGATACAGTAAAAAAACCTAATTATTTTAGGGGTATAATAAAAGTACATGTGCACTTGCCTGTGTGCTTTTTGAGCCACTATGGCCCGTTGACGTAATAATAACGAGAAGAATAAATGAACAGAGATACTCACCAATCACTAAGCCGTACAACGATTACACTGCATTGGCTCGTTGGCTTGTCAATGATAGGCCTACTTGCGGTTGGCATTTACATGGAAGAGTTTGCCGTCTACAGCCTCTACCCTATCCACAAAGCATTTGGCTTCCTGATTTTGTTTCTCGTTTTGCCACGTATTATTTGGCGCACAATTAACGGTTGGCCTACTGCCGCGGGTAACTACAAAGCCATTGAGCACATTACCGCCAAACTCGTACATTGGTTGTTAATTGTCGGCACCCTGCTGATGCCAGTATCCGGCATGATGATGTCAATCGCCGGAGGCCATGGTTTAGACGTCTTCGGTTTGGTCATTGCACACCACAACCTCGATCCCAGTGATCCAAGTAAAACCATGCCGCTCAATGAGACGGTGGCTGCCTTAGGCCACACCCTTCATGGCATTGGTGGCAATGTTTTACTTGGTGCGATTGCACTGCACGTCATTGGAGCATTGAAACATCACATTTTTGACAAAGATACGACGCTTAAACGCATGTTGGGCAAATCTTAAAATTAACCTTGGTGGTGGCGCAGAATATTGTAGTACCATTATTAAAATGACTAATCTAGCGCGACCACTTTATGGATATAAAGCAATACATAGACAAAATGGATGACATTGCTCACCTTGAACGCCACGAGCAATTTAATGTGCTTGAAAAAGCAAAAAAAGCAGGAGAAAGCCAATACAAATTGATCAGCTACTCTGCGCTTACCTTTGTTATCCCGATTTTTAGTATCGCCCTATGTGGATTGATTTACTACGTTGTAGCGGGTTTCTCAAGTTTGTTACCTTTAGTCGCCATTATTGTTGGCCTACTTGTGTCAAGAGTAACGATTATTAATCTCGATGAATCGCTGATGCGCAATGGCCTCAAAATCGTGCTATCTCAAACGACTCGCCAATCAAGCAAGGACTCTGAATGACCGATTTAGCCTCACAGTTAGCCTTTATCTCTGAACTCGACAAATTAAAAGCGGTATATCGAAAAGCGCTGATCAAAGAGGATAAAAACCGTTTTGAAAACAGTGCTGAACACAGTTGGCATGTCGCACTTACCGCCCACGTGCTTAGACCCTATGTGGAAGACAACGTTGATGTCAATCGCGCTTGTTTGATGCTTCTGTTACACGACATCGTTGAAATTGATGCCGGCGATACCTTCGCATTCGACCATCATGACAATTTGGCCCAGCAGGCCGAAAAAGAACGTAGAGCCGCCGAGCGTATCTTTGGCTTGTTACCCGCACCGCAGAATAAGACGTTCTTGGCACTGTGGCTGGAGTTTGAAGACGCCCTTACCCCAGATGCCGTATTTGCCAAATCGATAGATCGCGTTCTACCTTTGATCCAAAACATGCAGAATAATGGTGGTAGTTGGGCACAACATAGTGTTCGAAAGCAGCAGGTACTAAACCGTAACAAGCATTTAGCTGAGTGCGCACCAAAACTGTGGGATTATGTTCAAGAGCAGATCAATATTGCCACGCAAAAAGGCTGGTTAATCGACAACGATTAGCCTAGATATACCGTATAAAAGTTAACGTTAGGCTCTGCCAAACATTACGCTCAAGGAGAGAGACATGCCATTTTTTATTCTTTCACTGATTATTCAAGTGGCGCTAGTTATGCACATTGTCAAAACCGGACGAGACACCAAATGGATTTGGATTGTCGCCATGCTACCTTTAGCAGGCTCTCTTGCTTATTTTTTTATTGAAGTGTTACCCGGCATGCAACAAAGTAGAGTCGGTAGAAAAGCAAAATCTAAATTCAATCAAGTTGTTGCCCCAAATAAAAACTTTGACCAAGCTGGTGACGCGTTATCACAACTTGATAGCGTGGAGAATAACCTCAATCTTGCAAAACAGTGTCTATCCCGCGAAATGTATACGGAAGCTGAGCAGTTACTGACGCGATGCCTTCGCGGCCCTTTAGCAACTGATCCGGAAATTTTAGCCCCTTTGGCAGAAGCTCAGTTTGGTCTAGGTTACTTCGACCAAGCCCAAAAAACACTAGACAATCTGATAGAAGCCAATCCCAATTACAAAAACCAGGTATCTCATTTGTTGTATGCGAGAATTCTCGATGCATTAAAAGATGATGAAGGTGCCAAACACGAATATGAAACCCTGCACCAATACTACTCTGGGCCCGACGCTGATTACTATTATGCGCTATTTTTACAACGTATCGGAAACCAACAACGCGCCGACACCCTGCTCAACGATTGCTTAAATTACGCGAAAACAGCGGGCCATCACTATAACGATATACACAAACCGGTATTGAAAAAAATACGTGCTGCGCTCGAGCCAAAAAAGCGATAAGCAATCACGCAGTCGACGGGTTATTACAACATTTTTGGCTAGTGCACGTCTTGATTAACCCCACTACCGCGTTATAGTTAAAGGAGATAACGGACTATCTGATTGTATATGGGCAATTGAAGCTCAACTTTTTTCAATTTATTCAGGGATAAGAACATGCGTCATCAAGCAACAGTATTTGTTGCCTTTGTAGGAATCGTTTTTTCAACAGCCGCGAGTGCCGGCTTTACGCCAACCTCCAACTCATGTAGCGGTATAGAGAAACGCATTAAGTTGATCGAAAAAGCCCTCAAAGGCAGTGCAACTCAAATCAAAAAGCAGCGACTGGAAAGCGAATTAGAAGCGTTAAAACGGCAAAAAAGTCGATGCCAACGCACGGGGTTTTCAGTTGCACCACAATAAAAAACGCGCCTTTGAGGCGCGTTTTTTTAATAGACGAAAGTCACATTATTTTACGTAACGTTGGAACACTAAGGTGGAGTTAGTACCACCAAAGCCAAAGCTGTTAGACATGACCGTATTAAGGGTTGCATCACGTCTTGCAGTAACAATATCCAACCCTTGGGCTGCATCGTCTAAGGTTTCAATATTGATAGATGGCGCAATAAAGTTGTTTTCCATCATCAACAAACTGTAAATTGCCTCATTGACCCCTGCCGCGCCCAGCGCGTGCCCTGTCATGGCTTTAGTTGCACTAATAGGGACTTGCTTATCACCAAAGACCGTTTGGATAGCTGCGAGCTCTTTGACGTCTCCTACTGGTGTCGAGGTACCATGTGTGTTGAGGTAATCAATTGGCCCTTCGACGCCTTGCATCGCCATTTGCATACAACGCACAGCACCTTCACCCGACGGCGCGACCATATCATAGCCATCTGACGTCGCCCCATAGCCAACTACCTCACCGTAGATTTTGGCACCACGCGCTAGTGCATGTTCCAGCTCTTCAACCACAACCATGCCGCCACCAGCAGAGCTGACAAAACCGTCACGATTGGCATCATACGTGCGCGAAGCTAACTCAGGTGTATCATTGTATTTGCTAGATAGTGCACCCATCGCATCAAATTGGCTCGATAACGCCCAATGCAATTCTTCACCACCACCGGCAAAGACGACATCCTGCTTACCCAATTGAATCAATTCAAGTGCATTACCTATACAGTGTGCACTGGTTGCGCATGCAGATGCGATTGAATAGTTAACACCCAGAATTTTGAACGGTGTAGCCAAACATGCAGAAACCGTAGATGCCATACACCTAGGTACCATATAAGGCCCAACGCGCTTCACACCTTTCTCACGTAAAATGTCGGCAGATAACACTTGGTTTTCTGATGAAGCACCACCAGAACCTGCGATGATACCTGTACGTGGGTTAGATACATCTGAAGGCTCTAAACCAGAGTCTTCTATGGCTTGTTGCATAGCGACATAGGCATATCCAGCAGCATTACCCATGAAACGCATCGCTTTGCGGTCAATGTGCTCTTTGAGGTCAATATCAACATTACCCCAAACGTGACTGCGCAACCCCATTTCCGCAAACTCTTCAGAATGCGTAATTCCCGATTTACCTTCCTGCAAGGCAGCAAGTACTTCTTGTTTATTGACACCGATACTGGAAACAATTCCCAGACCTGTGATGACTGCTCTTTTCATATCTTACCCTTTGTTGCGTGGGGCTTATGTTAACCATTTTCTTAACAAAACTGGTCTGCTCTTTTTATCACCCGCACAATTCAGCGTACAAGTGTACACTTTACTATCATCACTCTACCATGAAGAGTACAATATGCCCCATAGCTAAACTCAGATATTCACGAAAGGTTCATAGATTTGAAGTCTAAAGCTGCTCAAGTGCACTTTAATCATCAAGGTACACCGGTTGCCGATGCATTTGATGATGTCTATTTTTCCAATGACAGTGGCATCGACGAAACCCAATACGTATTTTTGGGAGGAAATGACATTCAACAGCGCTGGTTAACCCATGACGCAGCCCATTTTGTGGTGGCGGAAACGGGCTTTGGAACCGGGCTTAACTGCTTAGTTGTCATGAAGGCCTTTGCCGAATTTCGTCAACAACACCCGACACATCCGTTAAAACAACTCAATATCATCACCTGCGAAAAATTCCCACTTTCTCCTAGTGATATCGCGACCGCACTCGCCTTTTTTCCTACCGTGAAACCGTTGGCCGATGCCCTACTTGCGCAATACCCTGTCACCATTGACGGCTGTCATCGGTTGGTGTTCAACGATTGGTCCTGTGTACTCGACATATGGCTTGGTGATGTCCACGACGTAATGCCTCAATGGCACTCGCCAAAGCATGGACTCGTCGACGCTTGGTTTCTCGATGGCTTTGCTCCAAGTAAAAATCCGGACATGTGGTCTGAGACCCTTTTCGAACAAATGGCACGAGTATCAAAAACTGGCGCAACCTTGGCAACATTCACCGCTGCCGGCTTTGTTAAGCGCGGCTTACAAAGTGTGGGTTTTACCATGAAAAAGCGTAAAGGGTTTGGTCGTAAGCGGGATATGTTAATAGGTACAATGCAGGCGTGTCGTATCCATCGTCAGTCAGCGCCTTGTTATTACCGGTATACGCAGGCCATGCCCGTCAACGATGTCGCCGTAGTCGGCGGCGGCCTAGCAGCAGCCTACACGGCCCTCGCTCTTGCAGAAAAAGGGGTTACCGTGACCTTGTATCACGATGGCGACGTGCTAGCCCAAGGGGCATCTGGGAACCCGCAAGGTGGCTTTTACCCCCAGCTGCACGCTGAAGCAAGCCACGCCAGTCAAATTCAAGCTCACGGCTTCTTATTCGCTCGACGTTTTTATGACCGTCTTTTGACTCAAGGGGCAGTATTCGACCATCAGTGGTGTGGAGTCGCACTACTTGGTTTTACTGAAGAGATGACCACGCGGCTGAAGAAGTTGACCCACAGCGGCGTATGGCCTGATGCCCTAGTTGAAGCCAAATCAATCAACGAAATGGCTGACATCACTCAAATAGAAACCCATTGCAGTGGCGCGTATATTCGCCACGGGGGCTGGCTATCGCCGCCACAACTGGTCAATAGTATCATCGCCCTGGCAAAGAAAACGGGCAGATTACAATGTAAAGCTAACCATCGCCTCACTGCTTGTCACACGGAAAACCAAGCCGATGGTGTTGTACTTACCTTTAATCACGAGAAGTCGACTCAACATGAGCATCTTGTTTTGGCGTGTGGTCATGAATCGATTGATTTACCACTACTTGATGTCTTGCCACTTAACCCGGTTCGCGGCCAAGTAGAGGCCCTGCCTACCCAAGCTCCTCTCGATAAACTCGCGACAGTATTGTGCCATAAGGGATACATGACGCCAGTATCAAACGGCCGGCACGCTCTGGGTTCAACGTATGTGAAACGCGATGTAAAAACCGATGTGAGGACCGAAGAGTCCGAAGCCAATCTCAACACCCATCGCAAAGCACTGAGTAAAACAGGTTGGCCGACAACACTTCAACACGATGGTCAGGCAAGAGCGGCTATTCGCTTGGGCGCACCGGATCATCAACCCATATCAGGGCGTCTACCCAATAAAGATGAACTGTCGATAACCCTCGCGCCTCTGGCAAAAGGCATTGGCCTACATCGCTCAAACACGCCTTCATCTGGCGCAGTTAGTGTGATGACGGCTTTGGGCTCGCGGGGCTTGACTACGGGACCTCTTGCAGCAGAAATTCTAGCAAGTGAACTGACCCATCAACCTTTACCGATGACAGAAGTACTGCTTCAGGCACTCCACCCTTCTCGGTTCATGGTGAGAGATGCGATTCGAGGAAAGTTAGACTAATAGACGTACCACGATACCCAATCAATGGCTATCGTGGTGAATTTGTGCCGACATACTACTGTTAAGCGACGTCACTACAAATGCTGGAATAAACAGACTCGCACTGGCGACAATTCGCTTGTTTTCAACAGAAATCATACGGGCATTCAAGTTAACACCACGTGGATGTTCGGTGATAGTACCGGTCACGATATGGTCCATCGCGACGCGGTTAGCTAGCAGGATATCTTCTCTACTCATGGCGATATCACCGTATGGGGTAACCGTCAGAGTATTAGCTAATTTAAAATCAACAACCGCTAGGCCAAAGTCTTGTAGTTCAGTCATCAAATATTCTGCCATTTGATTTCCCAAGATAGTGGGTTCTCGAAGCGATCGATTCAATCGAACAAAACTCGCCACACCGATCAGCTCTTGGCGCTGGAGTTGGTTCGCATTATCCATCAATTCCATGGCAAGTTGACTGGCATAGTCATTGAGGAGCTTATGCGTTCGCATGGGTGAAAACCCACTGTGTAATGGGTCTTTGTAGCCTTTTTCATCCGTTCCTTGGCGAGCTTGTTGTTGGCGCAAAAAGTCCCTGGAGTCAGGACGATAAACCAAGCCACTTTCATCCGCAGGCATTACCTCTTGTGACACCGTCATTTTCTCACCTTCCTCGTCGACCCAATAACCCCAATCTTGAGTAAAGGTAGCGCAACCTGATAACACCACGCTAAGTCCAAGCAGCCCCAAATACTTCATACTTAGCCCTTACTCAGTTTAACGCCATCACGCATCCCCGCGCGTTGGCTATCACTTGGAATCAAGGCATCGACAACATAAAACGGTACAAGCGTTTGTGCACTGGCCACGACGGCGCGCGATTCAATACCCAGAATTCGCGCATTAATAAGAAAGCCGCCTTGATGTTTGGTCATGGTTCCCGTCAATACGTATTCCAGCGGTAAACTGCTATTGAGATCTAAATAGTCACGAGACAATAAAAAGTCGCCCGTTTCTGTCACGCGAATATAGTCTGTTGCCTTGTAGTCAATGACAGGAATACGAAACTTGTGTAGCTCGTGGACAAAGGATTCTGCCATTTGATGGCCGAGTAAATTCGTCGATTGCAGATCTGAATCAAGCAGAGCGAAATGCGTTACTGCGACTGGCGTTTTATCCGATACGTATTCCATATTGGCAATTAAATCTTGCGTCATGTTCTTCACATAATCGCCAATATGCTTTGTCAGAGGGCGGCCTTTGTAAGCGCCTTGCACGCTGCTATATAACGGGGGTTGCCCTACCGCGCCAAAATTATCAACGCCATCTTCGCTTTCCTCGTCCATCTGCGCAGGCGCTCCAACCGCCGCAATATCGACGATATTTAAGGCTTCAACTTTAGCCGGTTCTGAAGCGACCTTCTCTGGTGGTATGTAGGATGCACAACCCGCCAATGTGACAATGAGTCCTATAGCAATCGTTGATTTGATGTGTTGACGCATTGCGTTACCCCTTATTCTCTTTTCTGTACAACTTACCGCCACGACTCGTTACTTGTTCTGTCTGCCAGAATAAATCGTCTGGGAAAAATCGCGTCGCCGCTGCGACGATATCTTTGGTTCGTGCGTTGATTACACGCGCATTAACAACGGCTCCAGCCTCTTGATAGACCAAGGTCCCCGTAATGTAAAAATCGACGCGCTCAAGACCCGATAATGAATCGATGTCGCGCGACAGCACTCTATCAGCCTGGTCGCTTATCTTTATATCGTTCGTAAGTTTAAACTCTTGAGTCGTAAAACCTCGTTTTGTCGCTTCGGTTATCAACCCTTGTTCAAGTTGATGCCCCAACAGCATAAGTGGACGTTGTTCGTGTTGGTTGAATTCCATAGTATCAACTGGAACAAATCCAACGACGGCATAGCGCGCTTGGCGCGTTGGTCGCAGACCTGCGAATAATTCATTCGCTAGTACATGAGTGTGGTATTCAACGTTGCCCAATGCGGGGATTGGTAGCCCCGAAGAAACCTCGGCTGTCGTTGGTGTTGACGAGTTGGTGCTGCATCCCATGCCAACAAAGGCAATCAATATGCTTGCAACAGCCCACCTTGTTTTTTGAAATGTGACTTTTAGCATCACGGGCGCCCAAATAGATTAACTGCACCGATAATCGCAAGAAACGTACCACTACAGACTAGCTTGGTTTGTTTTATTTGCGCCACGTTGTTGTGACCGCTTAGTACCGATTGTGTGTACTGAATTCTTATTAAGGCAATATCACTGCCAAACGGGCTGTATAGCGCAGCGGTACTGTGGCGATTCGATGAGAATATCTGACGATCTGACTCACCATCTCGTCTCAAACCTGCGCAGATAGGCATAGGCTAGCTGGTAATGAAAATGGATTAAAGTATGACGCACTCAGTACAAGAAAAGCGGCAACACACTGCCTTCTGCGCCTTAATTACGTACAGTCGTGGCGGCAATTTGCCGCTCTATTTGGACACCATAGACAGCCATAGTTCGAGCACTCGAGTTTGGTCTTGCGCCTCTAATTCGCCAGCGGCAAACGCGTTTTCCAAACTGGCTTGCATAATGTCGTTGAGCATTGCGATAGACGCGTCTTCGTTCATTTCGAGTCTTTTTGATTCAACGGCAAAGTGACCTTGCAAATAACTCGCGATGAATAAATCATCATCACTGCCGTGGTCAACCACGCCATCGAGTGCCTGTTCAATTTTTTCGATAGCCGTCAAATACGTTTGCGGTGCTAAAGCATCGTGTTGCATAGTGTCCTCTGAATTTAAAGTGCTGGATAAAGCACTTTGTCGTTGTAACCGGTAATCACTGTGAACTGTCCAGCGAGGGCGTCGTCAAGCTGCTCATCGGATGTATCGAGGCGCAAAGGTCGTCCTTCAAGCCCATTCAATTTGTTTTTTGTGGCGACAATTAAGATATTTTCTTTGCCGACTTGGCGAATTAATGCGGGACTGATCTGTTGATTACCTCGACCAAAAATATGCCCTTGCCCCCCAATAACAGTAATAACCAGTTTCACAGGAGAACGCTGGGCAATTGATATCAAGTCTTGGGCAGTAGCATCTGCGATCACTACGTCCCCTCTAAACACGACATCAACACCAAGCAGCGTGTTGTCCAACCCCATTTCTTCCATTACGGAGGCAACCGTTGAGCCAGAGCCCATGACAAAATAGGTATCGTCTTCGTCATCCATGATTTGGGTAACATGAGCCGCGATGTCCATTAATACGAGTTCTTCGCTTTCTTTTCCTCCCGCTTTGACCGCTTGAATGTAAGTCAATTCATTAGGGACACGCATCTCGCCATAGGGTTTGGCGATCACCTTACCTTGTCGAAAAGCCGACTCATCGATATCTCGAACCTCAGCATCAATCTCACTGACCAAATCGCCATTGACCATAGATTTGAGCACTTCGCCTGCCGCCGAAGGGCTGACTGCGTAAACGCCTGAATGAATCTTACACCCTGCGGGGACACCTAATACCGGTACTTTCTGCTGAACAATGTGACAAATATTTCGCGCCGTTCCATCGCCACCAGCAAACAAAAGTAAATCTACCCCTTGTTCTAAAATAGCGTTTACTGCATTTTCGGTATCAGATGCTTCGGTCTGCTGATGCTTGGGGTGATACACCACTTTGGTGGCTAGTCCAAGGGACAAGCAGGTATCCTGACCCATCTCGCCGGCGGCGGTGATGACATCAATATCTTCGAGATTAGCGTCAAGTTTGGACAATGCTCTTCGCATCTTGTCATTGGCGAGTTTTTTAGCTCCCGCCGCCAAGGCTTGCTCGCGAATGTCTCTGCCGTCGCTCCCTTTTAGCGCCAGCGCGCCACCAATGCCGGCGAACGGATTGACGACGACGCCTAATCTAAACTGACGTTGGTTATCCATGATGTTGTTGCTCCAATGCGGATACCGTTAGCGGTTGAGTATTGAAGGTCTGTTGTAATCGGTCGATGAGACGCTGTGCTCTCACAGGCAAGCCTTCATGTAGTAAATCGATGAGCTTGGAACGGACGGCACACGTGAATGCTTGCCTGTCGGGTTCAACACCGTCGAGGTTGTCTGTGCTCACTTGAAAAAGTCGTCCCGAAGCATGAGTCAACGCCCATTCCACAGCCTGAGGTTTGACCTCGACTTGCTCAAATGCAGCTTGCTGCGTTTCGTCTCTTCCGTCGGGGCAATACCAATATCCATAATCTTCAAGCGCTCTTCGTTCTTTACCCGCAATACACCAATGTGCAATTTCGTGCAAAGCACTAGAGAAAAAGCCATGAGCAAAGACAACTTGGGCAAAGGGTTGGCCCTGTCCCGCCGGTAAATAAATCGGTTCATCACCGCCTCGAACCAAGCGGGTATTAAATTCCGAGTAAAAACACTCAGCAAACAACTGAATCAACACATCCACATCAGGATCGCACTCCTGTTGCTCATTCGTATTCATGCTTTGTGCGTTTACCATCATTTACTTTGGACCAAACAACTCAATGGGCGCGCAGTTTATCAGAAAATTTCGCTGAATCGAACGTTGAGGCGCAGTCGACAAGCTTATCATCAGGAGATGGCAGTAAAACGTTACGGACAGGCTGAGTTTGCGAATGTTTATCGACGCTTGAAAAAAGTGAACTCGCGCCCACTTAATTACCCAGAAACATGTTTCGAGGCACTTTCATGCACATCGTTTGTCATCACTGCGGTGCAATAAACCGCGTTCCTTCATCAAAACAGGCTGCCGACGCCACTTGTGGAAAATGTAAACAACCGGTATTGGGCAAAGCGCCCCTTGCGGTTAATGGCGGGGAGCTCGCCCGGCACCTTGCCAAGAATGATATGCCTGTTGTCGTTGATTTTTGGGCACCATGGTGCGGCCCCTGCGTGCAATTTGCCACGACGTTTGCACAAGCTGCAGCACTGTATCACGGTAAAATGGTATTTTTGAAAGTAGACACTCAAGACCAACAAATGGCCGCCAGTGAACACAACATTCGCTCTATACCAACGCTTGCTATTTTCCATCAGGGCAAAGAGCAAAAACGACTATCTGGTGCCCTACCGCCAGGCCAATTTGCACAGTGGCTCAACACCTAATCAAATGCTAGACGTGACTTGAAAAAACGTCGTAATTTCGACAAGCTACCCTATGTACTAGAGCGCTTAGAGGTAACATGAGTACATCTCAAAAGATGATAAGCCACTTGCACGCCGTGAATGCAAAGCGTGACTTGGCTGATAAAATGGGCTTATTGGACCCAATTCGCGATTTACAGAATTGGCAGTGCGAACGGTTATTGGCCACTCATGCTGACTTAGCCGAACAGCCTAAATATCAACTCGCGATGGCATTTTTTGTCGAAGAGCTTTATGGGCCTAAAGATTTTAGCCAACGGGATGCGGACCTTGCACGTGTCATACCCAAGCTCGCGAAAGTGCTGCCACAAAAGGCCATGCAAGCGCTGGATGATGCCTTGGCGTTGAATGCTTTGTCTTTTGACTTGGATATGGATCTGGCACAACGATTGGCAGGGCAAAACTTAACATCAGACACCTATGCACAGGCCTATCGCGACAGCGGTGAGCGCGAAAAGCGTGAGCGGCAAATCGATATTATTACACACCTTGGCGAACAGCTTGCTGACGTAGTTAACATTAGCGGAATTGGCATGCTGATAAAACTTGCGCGTCGTCCCGCCAAGCTGGCTGGCTTACTGGCGCTGCACGAGTTTCTAGAAAGAGGCTTTACGGCATTCAAAGCATTGGGTGATGTGCATAGCTTTATCAACCCTGTCGTTTCCCGAGAGCGCGACATCATGCATCGCTTGTTTGATAATGATGTCGATCTAAAAACGGATAATCCTTTACCTCATGTTTGATCACTTCCCATGGCGTTACGCTGGCCCTCACACTGTTGTGTGGCACATAGAACCGTCCCATATCGACCACTATAATCACGTCAACAACGGCGCGTATGTCAATCAGCTCGAAGCATTGGCGTGGTCCCATTCAAACGCGCTTGGGTTAACATTTAAAGACTATCAAGATCACGACCGAGGCATGGTCATTCGCCGTCACGAAATCGATTATCTCATGCCGTGTCACATTGATGACGAGATTATTTGCGGGACCTGGATAACCTTTTGTGATAACAAACTCAACTTAGTCAGAGAGTTTGAGTTCTATTGTACGCGACGACAAAAAAAGGTGTTTGCGGCAAAAACCGAATTCATTTGCGTAAGCCTGTCAACCGGCGCGCCCAAACGTATGCCAGAACACTTTAAACACATCTATGGTAAAGCCTGCATAGGACGCGATGGATGAGAACCATAATAGCGGTACTCATCGTTGCATTAATGGCCTCACTAGTCGGTAATGTCCTATTGTGGAAAGCGCTCTCTCTCAACCATTCGGACAGCGTCTCTTTCGCGCCAACGGACGCAACACCTGCCAAGACGTACAAACCTGACCGCCAGCAATCTCATGAATCTCAGCCCGATATATCCAGCCCTGCGTATAGCGACATTTCAAATGCTATAGAAAATGATCAATTTGAGAACGCGCGACTTGGACTTGCCGAACAATTGCGCCGTAATCCAGATGATGTGCGCCTTTTAATGCTAGAAGCTCAATTCTTGTTAAAAACAGCGCCGTTATCTGAAGCCGTCATTCACTATTACGAGTTGCTTGAAAAGCCATTATCAGCAGACCAACGCCTGGACATCGAAACGCTGATTAATGACCGAATTAAAACCGCTATCGCGCAGCTTAAAGGCGCGGCAGAATGGGACCTGCTAGCGCAGTTTATCGAACCCCTATTTCAACGATTCCCCGATCACCGCGTGTTTATTTTGGGGTTAGCTGAAGCCTATGGCCAGCAAGCAAAATACACCTTGATGGAGGACGTCTTGGCGACCTTGTCTGACGACGATTCTGGTGCCAATGCCATTCGCAATCGCGTGTATACGCCAGAACCAGAAACGGCCGCCGACTCCCCCGCTTCAGCAGAGAGTCGGGATGTAACACGCATTGCACTCAACTATGAGCGCAACCGATATATAGCAGACGTGTTTATCAACGGCGTTGATGCCTCGCTGTTGATTGATACTGGCGCGACAACCAGTGCCGTCTCTGCACGGCAATTTAACCGCATTAGTCGCCGTTCTGGATTCGAATTTGTTGGTTTATTCACGGTCAATACCGCGGGCGGACAAGTACAAGCGAGAATGGTAAAGGTCCGTGAGTTTGAATTGGGGCCTTATGTTATCAATGATGTCTCGATGTTAGTCTTACCATCCGATAACTTGAGTGACGTTGATGGTCTATTGGGAATGAACGTCTTGAAGCTATTCGATTTTTCCATTGATCAAGAAGCTAACACGTTAAACCTACGCGCTCGCCGCTGAGCGAGCGCCTAGGTGTCTTTTTGGACGTGCTAGCGTTCGCTATACACGCCTTATTACTTACAATTTAGCAGCGAGACGGGTGCCTTGATCGATAGCCCGTTTTGCGTCGAGTTCAGCCGCTTCATCGGCGCCACCGATGAGATGACAAGGCACTGAGATTTGTTCAGCAAGTTCACGCAAAGGCTCTTGCCCAGCACAAATAATGACGTTATCAACGTCTAGCACTTGCGCCTCATCATTGACGGTAATGTGCAGCCCTTGGTCATCAATCTTGTCATAGCTAGCACCGGCGATCATATTGACGCCTTTCATTAGCAGACCCGCTTTATGTGCCCACCCCGTGGTTTTACCAAGCCCAGCGCCTACTTTTGTGGTCTTGCGTTGCAACAAGAAGATCTCGCGAGGCGATGGTTCTGGTTGAGGTTTCATGCCTTCGATACCACCTCTGGCCTCAAGATTCATATCAATCCCCCACTCCTTCATGAAAGCGGGAATATCTTGACTTGGTGTTGCCTTACCATGGGACAAAAATTCAGCGGTATCGAAGCCAATACCACCAGCACCAATGATTGCAACACGGTTGCCAACAGGCTTTTTATGTTTGAGCACATCAAGGTAAGTCATGGTTTTAGCATGTTCTATACCGTCGATTGGCGGTGTTCTCGGTACGATACCCGTTGCCAAAATAACCTCGTCAAACTCACCGCTATTGAGTGCGTCCGCATCGACACGGGTGTTGAGTCGTAAATCGACTTTGTGAATGTCGATTTGCTTGCCAAAGTATCGCAGCGTCTCGTAGAACTCTTCTTTGCCCGGAATCTGTTTGGCAATGTTAAATTGACCACCAATCTCATCTGCCGCATCAAACAAGGTGACTTTGTGTCCACGTGAGGCGGCTGTTGTAGCGGCGGCCAAGCCAGCAGGTCCGGCACCGACAACGGCAATGTGCTTAGGTGACTCTGTCGGTTGAATCACTAACTCTAGTTCGTGGCACGCACGAGGGTTGACCAAACAACTTGTTAATTGTCCATTAAACACGTGGTCTAAACACGCTTGGTTACAACCAATACACGTGTTTATTTCATCTGCTCGGCTTTGTTGTGCTTTTCTGACAAATTCAGCATCGGCTAGGAACGGACGAGCCATCGACACCATATCTGCATCACCACGGGCCAATACTTCTTCTGCTACCTCAGGCGTGTTAATGCGGTTGGATGTAATAACTGGAATCGACAAGGCATCACGGAATTTCGCAGTCACCCAAGTGAACGCTGCGCGAGGAACCTTAGTGGCGATGGTTGGGATTCGTGCCTCATGCCAGCCGATACCAGTATTGATAATCGTAGCACCGGCTTTCTCTATCGCTTGTCCTAGCTCGACAATTTCATCATAGCTTGAACCACCTTCGACTAAATCGAGCATAGAAAGGCGATAAATGATAATAAAATTGGTACCGACAGCTTCACGTACTCTTCGCACTACTTCGATGGGCAAACGAATACGATTTTCGTACTCACCACCCCATTCGTCATCCCGATGGTTAGTGCGTTTAGCAATAAACTGGTTAAGGAAATACCCTTCTGATCCCATTATTTCCACGCCATCATAACCCGCGCGTTGAGCTTGCAGTGACGTTGTGACGAAATCGTCGATTTGACCATCAATTTCTTCACTGGTGAGTTCACGTGGCTTGAATGGATTGATAGGGGCTTGTACAGCTGACGGCGCGACTAGGTTTGGGTTGTAGGCGTAGCGACCAGTATGCAAAATCTGCATACAAATCTTACCGCCTTCCATATGAACCGCATCGGTCACTTCTTTGTGATTTGATACTGCCTCATCAGAGTCGAGACGTTTAGTCACTTCGTGGGTTGAACCCACGTCATTTGGACCTATGCCGCCGGTTACGATTAGGCCAACACCGCCTTTGGCACGTTCAGCGTAAAACGCCGCCATTGCTTTGTGCCCCTTGGGCATTTCTTCAAGCCCAGTGTGCATTGACCCCATCAATACGCGATTTTTTAACTCGGTGAAACCAAGATCTAACGGACGAAATACGTGTGGGTACGTAGGGTGTTCAGTATATGTTGTCATTTTCGGTCCTGACTCATTTTTACTTTTGATTGAGTTTCTGCATACGGCTTTCACCGTCTAACAGTTCTTCATAGTGAGGGACAGTGCCTGATTCCTGTGCCCCCATAGCAGCTTGAATATCTGCCATTTGAAACAAACCTGTTTGCCATGTCGCCATATATTCCAGACTATCTGGCACGCTGTGGTCACGGCTGTAATTGATATGTTGCTTACACCCAGCAACGGCAACGGGAGAGTGAGTGGCAATCTGTCGCGCAATACTCATGACCCCTTCTAACATAGCAGCTTGGTCAGAAAATACCTGATTGACAAAACCACATGATTTGGCTTCTTCAGCTCCCATATTGCGTGCGGTATAAGCGAGTTCTTTGACCAACCCCATGGGCATTAGGTGTCCCATCCGTTGCAACGTGCCTAAATCTGCAGTCATGCCAATGGCGGTCTCTTTAATTGTGAAAAATGCATCTGCAGTGCAGTAACGCATATCACACGCACATACCATATCTACTGCACCACCAATGGCACCACCTTGAATCGCTGCCAGTACCGGTATGCGCACCTGTTCTAGCGCATTAAAGCTGTCTTGCAATTCCAACACCAAACGTCGCAATTTTTCAGCCCGTCGGGCTGGCTCCATGGTGTAATCTGCCGCCATCCCTTTAAACACCGCCAAGTCCATACCGGCACTAAAGTGTTTTCCTTGGGACGATATAACAATAACTCGTGCACTGGCTTGTTCATCTATTTCTCTGACTGCCTGAGGCAGCTCATGCCAGAACGCAGGCACCATACTATTCAATTTTTCTGGGCGGGTTAGCTGGATATGGGCGATTTTATTGTCAATCGAAACATCCAATGTTGTGTAGCGCTGCTGAGACATAGTGCACCTATTTTATTAACAATTTCGCAAACTAGACAGCGTCAAGATAGAAGTTAATGTTGACAGTGTCAAGATAAACCTTAATCTGTAACCGAAGTGAAATGAAAAAGTGCGATATGAGTAAAACTACACAGTCTTATCATCACGGTGATTTGCGACAAACCCTACTACAGGCAGCCAAACAACGGCTGGAGTCTCATGGAATAGAAGGCCTATCGCTTCGGAAGCTGGCAGAAGATGCTGGTGTATCCCGCACCGCGCCCTATCACCACTTTAAAGACAAAAACGCGTTATTAAGTGCAATTGCGGCGGAGGGGTTTGAGCAGTGGCATAAAGAAGCCAAAGTGATTTTCGATGATGACAGCCTAACACCCCAAGTGCGACTAAAACGCTTTATTCGCGGCTACGTCGGATACGCCGATAAGCATCCACAGATGTATGATTTAATGTTTGGACGCACGATATGGAAATCCGGTGAGCCAACCGATGACTTAAAATCCGTGGCCTTCCCCGCTTTTCAATTTCAAGTCATCATGACGAAGGAATGGCAAAAGCAGGGGCTTCTGCCTACGGACAAAGACACTCTGCGACTGGCTCAGGTAACGTGGAGCACACTCCATGGTATTGCTCGGCTGTTAATCGATGGCATTTATGCGGATAGCAGCCATATCGATGATATGTGTGATACCGCCGCATCTTTATTTATGCGGCGCCCTTTTCAAGACCCGCATGACGACGCTTAATAAACTCAACCGCACGTTCGGCAATCATCACCGTTGGCGCATTGGTATTGCCGCCTATCAAGTTTGGCATCACTGACGCATCGACGACACGTAAGTTGTCTATACCAATGACATTTAACTCACTGTCTACTACAGCCAGTGGATCATCTGCACTGCCCATTTTACAGGTTCCGATCGGGTGATAGATGCTCTCTGATTTTTCACGGATAAACTCGAGTATTGCCTCGTCAGATTGGGCATCATCGCCAGGCAATACTTCCGTTCCGTTGAATTGGTCAAACAACGACGACGCCATAATTTGTCTCGCCATTTTCACCCCTTCAATCATGATTTTCTGATCATCAGGGTGACTCAGATAATTCGGCTGGATAAGAGGATGATCAGCCGGGTGATTGCTTTGCAAACGAATCGTACCGCGGCTTTTGGGATACAAACAACAAACGTGCACGCCATACCCGTAGCCAAACTGCATACTGCGCCCGTGGTCTTCTAGTATTGCAGGCAAAAAATGTAACTGAATATCAGGCCCTTTGGTCGCTAAACTGGAACGCAAGAACCCACCCGCTTCGGCGATATTTGACGAGAAAATACCATCGCGTTTAAACAGGTATTGGCCCGTTGCCTTGATGTATTGAGGAAGGGCCGATGCAGCCACCGCATACCCCTCATGCGCTTTACAATGATGCTGAACTATCGCGTCAAGGTGATCTTGTAAGTTTTCCCCAACCCCTGGTAATTCATGCTGGACGTGTACACCTACGTCTTCTAGATGCTGCCTTGGGCCGATGCCAGAGAGCATGAGGAGCTGTGGAGAATTAATGGCACCGCCGCATAATAGCACTTCATGCCTCGCTTCCAGTCGACGTACTTTACCTTTTATCCTTACTTGAATACCTTGAGCGCATTTGTTTTTGAGAATCACGCGCTCTGCCATAACGCCTGTCATGACCGTCAGGTTTTGTCGATGTAAAACGGGCGTTAAATATCCTTTAGCCGTCGAACAGCGTTGACCCCCTATTTGTGTCACTTGGTAAAATCCCAACCCTTCTCGCTCGGCGCGATTAAAGTCATCCAACACCGACACACCAATGCTCGACGCGCTATCTACAAACGCTTGAGACAGTGGGCTGGTGTGACGTAAATCATCGACATTGAGTGGACCACCCACGCCATGGAATTCATCGCCGCCTCGGGTTTGATTCTGCGCGCGCTTGAAATAGGGCAAAACATCATTAAACGACCACCCTTCTGCGCCCATGGATTCCCACTCATCGTAGTCTTCACGCTGACCACGGATATAGCACATCGCGTTGACAGAACTGCTGCCTCCCAGCGTCTTACCGCGAGGCCAAAAGAGTTCTCTGTCATTCAGTTCAGGCTGTGGTTCAGTGTTGTATCCCCATCCGATACCGTCAAAGCGAGACAATAAAGATAAACCAAAGGGAATATGAATTAGAGGATTGCGATCACGGCTTCCGGCTTCGACTAAGCATACGCTGACGGCGGGGTTTTCGGTTAATCTTGCGGCAATAACGGCACCTGCGGATCCACCACCAACAACAATGTAGTCAAATTGCTCACTGGGTTCTTGCACTGATATCTCCTCGAATACTGGACGACAATGTGATCAGATGTCATACCAGTTTAACAAAAACTGTCAGTATCCGTCAGCCTGACTTTACATTTATTTTACATTTAGAATCAATTGTTTACGTTTTTCAAGTGTAATAAGACTAGCCATATGCCATCTTTCTAGCGATCAAATCGCAATGCTCAGCATTTGTGTTATTGGCGATTTTCACTGAAATGAATATAAAACAGACAAAAATTAAACAAACAGCGGCGAATTTCTGTCTATTGTTAGAAGCGCTTTGACAAGCCAAGTCAAATTCCGCTTAATAGAAAAAAAACGTTGTAAATGGCCCTAATGGACAAACTTTCACATCGAGATTGGCTCAAATTCGCGGTCGGGTACTGCTTGGTGAAATTAGGTCAGTTGAAGTATGACCGATTCACAAAAGAAGAACTCAACGCTCTCGTCGCTGAGCACTTCCCGCAACAGTTTGATTTGCCTGTCCCCATAGGAACAGGTGTACTGCGCATCCTAGAAGGTGTGATCAGTATGCCCACAGATAGTGCTAGACTGCACATGCAATGTTTAGCTGGGCTTGAAATCAAAGCAATGGGGTCACCTATCTATCGCGCTCATGCCATTATCCAAGTCAGTGCTTTACCCCACTACGTAGAAGAACGCCACACCCTCACCCTTGTCGATATCAAAGTAGATGACGTACACCTTGTAAATGACGAGTATTCGCTACTTAAGGATACGCAATTTTTAATCGACAGATTACTTCCTGTACCTGTGACCGGACTATTGGGCGCGCCCATCAAGCAAGCACTAAACGTATTAAGTGCGGGGACATCAGACCAAGCGCTAAATTATTTAAAACTGTATGTGGGCGGCAGTAAGCAACGTATTTTGGATTATCACCAACCGCAAATTGAAACGGCCTTGCTTGATGCCTTGTCGAATTTCGATTTAGATTATCAAATGCAAGCCACACAATGGCGTGAACACCTATTTGCCAAGCTTGGCAAAACCGTAGCGGTAGAAGAGTCGGAATTGCGATTTTTGTTTTAATAGTCAAGGGGCGTTTAATCTAGTTTTGGGTATCAACCTAACCGTCATTTGTGCTGTTTACCACTTTTGTCGTCTATTCTGAGCAACTGTCTCTAATCACTGTCTCTAGTAGTTTGACAGCTTGCCTTCGCACACTGTACAAAAATAGACCGCGGCAATAGACACAGTATGATGAATTGCACTAGGCTAGAAGATGTCAAATCAGTGCCCACAAGGATTATTATGAAAATTACCCTGACTAGTGTTCCCGTTGACGATCAAGCTAAAGCGCTTGCGTTTTATACCGAGAAGCTCGGCTTTGAGAAAAAAGAAGATGTGGCAATGGGAGAGCATCGCTGGCTAACTGTTGTCTCGCCTGACAGCACTAACAGTATCGAGCTATTACTAGAACCCATGGCGTTTGAGCCGGCTAAAGTGTTTCAAGAGGCCTTGTATCAGGCGGGTATTCCCTACACCTCATTTGATAGTGACAATATCACAGCTGAAGTAGAACGCCTCAAGTCCAAGGGCGTGGTAATGAAAGGCGATATTCAGGACATGGGCACCGTCAAAATGGTCTTGTTTGATGATACCTGCGGCAATTATTTATGCTTGGTGGAGAAAAAAGCCTAGCGCGCGTTTTTCACGCGCGCCAGATTACTCGCTGACGATGGATAGCGGCACGGTTTCAGGGTGCTCTCCAATATCGTCAATATTGAGCGTGGGATCATCAATGCTTGCTTCAAGCATATCGAACGCTTCGATAATGTATTCAGCTAGCGGCTGCAAACTATCGATATGCTTATTACAACAGACTAAACCAACATTGGCGACACCAGCATAAGTCATCAAGGTAATGTTCACGCCGCCGCCCGGTGTGATAGTGGATATAGGATAACAGGCTAATAACTTTGAATCTTTGAGGTATCGCACGTCCTCTGGCCCAGGTACATTCGATACCAAGATATTGGCAATAGGTTTCACAAAATCCGAAATATGCAGCAGCTCAAATACCAGAGCAAATGACTGAATGACAATGGTGTAAGCACTAAACGTGCCTGGGCTGGCATGCTGGGCTGCAAACTTCACAATGCGATGGTTGTTGATTATCTGTCTCATTCTTAGGTAAGGGTCTTGCTCTCCGTGAGCGAGTTGTACCGGGACAATAGCAATTTTGTTTCCCGTCGTTTTCTCTCCCGGCTTACGAAGGTTAATTGGCATGTTGGTATACAACGCTTTTTTGAATGTATGACCGTGGTCTTGTAATAAGCGATGCACACCAATATCAAATGCCGTTAACAAGACTTCATTTGCCGAGGCTCGCGCTCGTTTACCGACGGCTTTTACTCGCGCAAAATCAATGTCCATCGTTGCAACAGCTCGACCTGCCTTTACCTGGCCCGTCAGTCGAGTTTTGGTTCCTGTAAAGGGTACAGGCATGTAGTGAGTATTAAATCGACACAGCCGCATTAACAAACGAACCATAATGACGACTAGGTCGAACACCATTCGTAGAAACCCAAAGACAGAGGTGAAGAAATCCACAACAGGCCGCCCTTTTTGGCCGCGTTTTGTCCGTAACCGTTTGACCGCCCATACCGGAATAAACTGTTCATCTTGGGGTTGGGGCAAATACCCAGCCTGAAACCAGCGAACTAGTGTGGCTCCGTCCCCATAAATATGGTGCACACGGGCGTATATCGCATAGGTATCATGTTGCTCGTCGTAGATAAAATGATATTGCCAAAGTGGTTTATCAGGGTCTAAACGCGACTCATGCAGACTGGCGACAAAGTCGTCTAATGCAACGCGATCGGTAATATCATCAACGCGATGCAACTGAACGTGATAGTCCATGTTCAGCTTTTTAACGGGCTGTAAGCCAACGGGATACGCAAACAGGGTTTTCACGCGGCAGTTAAACGGTGGGCACGCTTTGGCATAGCCTTTCATTTCTTGGTATAGCTCGGTTACATAGGCTTTGGGTTTCGCATCATCGGGGATGCTCAACAGTTGTAGGCTAGCAACGTGCTTCGGATTGGCATCAGATTCCGTTAACCAAAACGACTTGTCTAAAAACGTTAACGACTTTGCCATGTGTCTTGCCCCTGACTCGTAAGTTTTAATTCGTGTAAATTCGCAATAGTGTGATTGTGCATTGCCTGATGTAATGCCCCTAAACTTTCGGCCTCCAGAGAGAAACGCGGCAGTAAAGCGGTCGTAATCAATGACAACGCGTGATATCGCTGAACCTCAGCATCTTGATGTTTGCGCCATTGATCAAAGTGACACGACTGCGTGACAACTAAACTGACAAGTTCGACCATTAGCTCCAACTCAGCAGGTTGAAAAACACACTCCCCTCGAGCTTGGGCGTGCTCAAGCAAACGTTTCGTTTGTTGCTCGATTCCCTTTAGTAATTTATTGATTTGTTGGCTCGCTTGAGGGTATTTTTCGGCCAAATCGGCAGGACTGCGATAGAGAAAACCAAAATCTTGGATCTTATCGATTAACATATAGAAGTAGTAAAAAATGTCACTGCCCGACAAATGCAGGGGTAAATCTGGCGAGAGAAGTGTATTGATTTGGGTTTTGTGTAAGTCTGTTAGCGCATCAACCATAACCTCTTTACCCTTAAAATGGTAATAAAGGTTGCCGGGACTGATGTCCAACTCCATGGCGATGTCCACACTGGTTACGGCATTCTCCCCATGCTCGTTAAACAGTGCCAATGCTGTCAGCAAAATCCGTTCAGCTGTTTTCATAGTAAATTTCCTACATAAAGATGAAATTCAACTGCGCTAAACCCGCGAGTAACCCTAAAATGGCGCCAGTGACAATGAGTTTCCACTCATCTGCTTGGTACGCTGGCCTCAACACACCCTCAAACTCTTCAGACGACAAGGCTTGCATTCGTTCACAAAGGTCATCGCCAACACGCAACGCTTGGTCTGCATAATCGTAGGCGTAATAGAGGTATTTGTCGGTATTTTCGAACAATAATTTTACCGCTAGAGACTTCATCTTGAAGTAATTGTCGGACCCTACCCCTAATGCAAAATAAGGCTGCGCGATAGCGACATACCGCTCAATCGCATCATTAACGTGTAATTCGATTAACTCAAGTAGCTGCGCCGACCCCGAGCCATGCAAAATTATGTGCGTAATGTTCTCAGAGTTAATGAGCTTCTTTTCGATGATTTGAGAATACACCTCAGACACTTCTTTCTGCCGTTTCAGAAACATGCCTTGAAGGGTGAATGGGCCAATTTTGATTGGATTTTTAGGTTCGAATATTATTTTGATCGCTATCCAGTTCGTTGCATAGCCAACAAGGAGTCCACCTAATGGAAGTATCCACCATTGAGGGTAAAAATGCCAAATTGCAGCCGTCGGGATACCGAATAGTAACCCGAAGAAAAAGCCCGAACTTACGATAAATGGGAATTCTTTTGCACCTGCACTTAAGAAGATTTCATTGATGAGCTCGGGGCTGTTAACGAGCTGTTCTACAACGAGCTCTTTTATATCGATGATCTCATTAACGTTGTGTTGAAAATCATCAACCATCTTCTCAACGACGTTGGGGATATCATGCTCGATACGTCGATAGACGAGATTCTTGCCCTGTACTGGCAACGATGCCCACAGACTCGGCGCAGATTCTGTCATCACATCGTTGACTACTTTTTTGATGACTTGTTTGAGGCGTCGGTCAATGGCTTCAGTTAACGCCTTTGGGTCGAGACGATCCGCGAGTTCTTCGACACTCAGTAACTTGCCGAGCACCAACTCAACTTCAATTTCGGCCATTTCTTTGCGCTTTGCTGGAATGAGCCCCTGCCATCCAAAAATGGGTTTAATCCCAACAAACTCGATAGGATAAAACATCATTTTTACTGCCAGATAATTGGTCGCCCATCCAACTACCCCACTAATTAAGGGTATTAACGCCAACAAACCTAAGGTTTTTAGATTCCAATCCATACTGGCATTCGATCGCTTATTATCATTATCATTTTATTTGGTTACACTCATCGCAATGGGTGTGCCGTCCGAACACATTGGTTTGACACAACATTCACAGAACGCGAGGGTCTAATACTCAGGCTACTGACTGAGTGAGAGATGGTCAATCACTTATCGAAAAATAATCGAAATAAGCAAAACTAAGTTGATAAAAAGAGGTCAAAAGCAGAGAAATTAACGCAAACCTCGAAATTGGGTAGTGATTTCTAATTTTAATAATTACACTCTCTTTCAGGCAAAATATAGTTGCGTAAAAGTGACGTCTTGGAACGTCATTGTTATTCAAAATGAACACACCAGCCAGAGCACTTAACGTCGAATTTTAGAGTGCCCGCGCTGACTATTTGAGGTGCAGTATGCCTTTGTTCGACCGACGACTTTCTTCATTGGAAAAAGACATTGATAACGCGGACAGTTATCAATCGTATAAAGAGGCCTGTATTGAGCATGACGCGATTTCAGGGGCTGATGATTGGAAGGCCAAGGATGCTTGCCGAGATTATGATTATCGATTAATACGCAAACGCGTCCAGCGTTTGCAATTGGCCAGAGGCAAAGGCGACAACCAAGCCCTAATGTCTATTCTGCACGAAGGCTTGCACGGTAACTTAGGTAATATTGCTACACCGTCTTTGTTACACAAGAGCAAGTATGGTACTAAACACCTCATTGAGACCTTTTTAAAAGAGGTCATGGCCTCGATAGAACAAATCTACAATGCTGATGAGGGTGACGTCGATTTTTATGAAAAGCTGTCATTTTTCGAGGAAACGGCACACGCCTACGGTAGAAGTTGTTTGATGTTGTCCGGTGGCGCAGGTTTGGGCTTTTTCCACTGCGGCGTCGTTAAAGCGTTGAACGAACAAAACCTACTACCCACGGTCATTTCCGGAGCCAGCGCTGGGTCAATTATAGCGGCAATGATCGGCACACGAACACATGATGAATTGCTCGAAGCCATGACACCTGAATTTATATTCGACAAATTCAAAGACTGGCGCATCTGGGCAGGGTTTGGTAACAAGAGCCTGTTTGATAGTAGCGCACTTGAAAATGCGCTGATCAACCTATTCGACTTGATGACATTTGAAGAAGCGTACAAAAAAACCAAACGACATATCACGGTAACTGTATCGCCCGCCGACTTGCATCAATACTCGCGCTTGCTCAATGCCAAGACGTCGCCCAATGCTATTATTACGCAGGCAGTTAGGGCGTCATGTGCTGTTCCAGTGGTATTTAATCCGGTGCAACTTCGCGCAAAAGCTGCCAATGGTGATGTGGTGCCCTACATTCCCAATCGTCGATTTGCTGATGGTTCGTTGATGGCTGATTTACCCTTTGAGCGACTCGCTCGTTTGTATGGTGTCAATCACAGTATCGTCAGCCAAACTAACCCTTTAGCTGTGCCCTTTTTATCTTCCAATCGAGAAGAAGCCGACAACATTTATAGCATGACCATGCGTCACGTTGGTCAGCTTGCCAAGACCAACAGTATATTTGCGTTCGACGTACTAGAAAAACTGATAGATAACAAAGGCGCGAAGCTCGCCATACACAAAGTTCGTTCTATAATTGACCAACAATATGTTGGCGATATCAATATCATACCTAAGAAGCAACTTCGCAATTTGGCACAAGTTTTAGCTAACCCTACGGTAGACAGTATCCGTACGCTGATTGAGAGTGGTGAACGTGCAGCTTGGCCGCAACTACATGTTATTGATAGAAATACCCAAATCAGTGAAACTTTGCGGTATTATTTACGTCTTCTAAAACAACGAGAAGCGCAAGAGCTTGGGCATGTTGACCGTCCTTTGGCAACGGGAACGAGTGCCTGATCGGTATCGCTTTTCGTTCAAGTGAATTGGGGCGCATTGAGTGCGTGCCACAATGATTAAAGGACGATAGTGAACAGAACCGTCGAGAGCCCAGACAACACCTACACGCAAAAGGTAAAACGCCTCATCGAACAAGTTTACCCCGCTGAATGGGGCCAAGCCTCGTTGTTCGATGATGCTAAGTTGTACTTTTATTCGGGCATCAAACTGATTAATGAAAAACGACAGATCGAAGCACGTTTAGAAAACCTCAGTGCAAGCAAGGATGATTTAGCCAGCAAGAAAGACCTTGAAGACAAACACAAATTTTTAACTCGCACGATAGAAGAATCCCGCCAAGCGCGTTTGAGCTCAGTTAGACAAGTTGCCCTTCGATTGTTGGAGTTGTGTGATGGTGACGGTTATCAAGAAACCCAATTGCTCAGCGCAAAATTTCTGGGCACTATCATGCTGATTACTCGGGGGCGGGACCGTAATTTTGCCCGGCTGCATCAACGCTTAAAACCGCTTTACAAAGCGGTGTTAACCTTGAGATTGGCAGATAAAATTATTGCGGATAACAAACTAAAACACGGCTATCTTGCTAAATTCAGCGATGCTCATTCTCGGTTCCACGGCGATCATGAGTGTATGAACCGCTGGCAGAACGACTTAGCAGTACCACTTATCACTGCTGCGCTAATGCAAGATATCGGACTGCAACACCCTGATGCACTGGAAGTGCTCTACGGTAAAGACGGTAAAAAAGACGAATTCAGAGTACTTGAGAATGACGAGCGGAAATTGCTGCTTAAACTCAACTACAATTACACACTAGAGTATATTCAAGATGGCCTAGGGCTTCCTAAATACATAGGTAATGACAAGGCTGAGCGTGAGACATTTAACGAAAACCAACGCCAAATCAACGAGTTTATTAGTCAAGTCGTAAAAGACGCCTATGTATCAAAGGTCGGTATTGGTGAGCTCGTTAAGATCCCCCAAATTTACGCGTCCATTATTTTATCAACCAAACCGGATTATTCTCGTAAGGCTTTACCAAAAGGCTATTTGCTTATCGAGCAACTGGCCAAAAAAGGCGCACTCAACGCTAAAATGGCGGAAGCGTTTATTGCTATCGTCGGCTATTTCCCACAAGGGTTTGGTGTCACATACATTCCTAGGAATGAAAAAGGTGTTGAGCGTGATCACTACGAATGCGCGATCGTGACACAGCTCAACCCCAAACACCCAGCCGAACCAGTTTGTCGTCCCGTAACCAGAGGGCTGACCTACATCACGTCGATAGCAGACGAGACGGTACCACGCTCGACCAACCTTTATTTTAAAGCCAATCACAAAAAATTGATGAGAATAGGAAAAGAACGCCTGACAGAAATTATGAGCAGTTTGTCAGCCAACTTCACACAGGAAGATATTGACGCCTTGGTCCCCTCTTGTTGGGAGCCTAGCGACTATTTTTCAGTGAAGAAATATCAAAACTTGTGGAATCGAACCTAAGAATAATAGAGTAAGGTTTGGCCAAGTCAGCCAAACCTGATAGCGCGACTTATTCGGCGTCTTTCTTAGCCGCAGGCGTTGCTTTTGGTTTGGCAGGTGCACGACGTGTTGTCTTGCGAGGTGCAGGTTTGGTCGCCGCGGCTTTTGTCGTTTCGGCAGTCGGCTTTTTAGTCGTCGCTTTAGCGCGTGTGGTGCGCTTCGCTGGCGACGCTTTAGTTGCGGTCTCTTCTTTTGCCGTCGTTTGAGCTTTAGCTGCCGCTGTGGCTTTTTTCTTTGCCGCTTGACGTGCGGTCGCTTCTTTAGCCGCCAACAACGCGACTTGCTCGACTAATAAATCTACCTTGGCCGATAACAGCGCAATTCGTTGGTCTGTTTTGCGGCTTTTGGCCTTGAAAGGGTTGACCGAATCAAAGATACCAAATGGCATGGACGACTCCTGTAGTTTATTCTTGGCTTGAGCCAATGAAGCGATAGGACGGAACTGCTTACACAATGCTGCCTCTACCTGCTCACCGCGTTGACTGAGCGCAGTTAAACTGTCATTGATTGCTGTCAGTTCGTTTCCAACTCGCTGATTGATTGCATCAACGCGATCTGTCACTAAACTGAAGCCGGCGCCAAGCCAACCAAATGACGATGCGTTTTGATTACTGGTATTAGCCATAGTGGCTCCTGATATAGTGAAGAGAAAAAAAAGCCCAGACGATTGCCTGGGCTAGTGAACAAGCGACTTATTTAGACGCCGCAAGCTTTGCTACAGCTTCAGTCAGTGCGTCGATTTTAGCTGAAAGCTCTTCGATTTTTTGCTCAGACTGGTCAGCATCTAGGCCTAGCTTTTTACGAACTTCAGATACGCGTGTTTCAACGTCTGATGTTGTTGCTTTGAACTTAGTCTTCGCTTCTTCTTCTAAGCTCTCACCTTTGTTTACTAGGTCTTCGAAAACTTTAGATGCATCAGCGCTTAGTTTTTCGTAACGGCCTTGAGCTTCATCGTATGTTTTACCATATGCGCCCAAGCCAGCTAGCCAAATCTTACGTGCGAACTCTTCTGCTTCGTTGATTTTGCCTTTGATCGTTTCAGTAGTAGTCATGATTCTTCCTCGGTAACAGGTAAACTAATTATTAACTGTACACAGAATAATCAGAAGAATTAGAAAGCGCATACTAAAAACCTATTTTTATTGAAAAATGACAAAAATTTATTCCAACAAAAAAAGATATATTCAATTAACTCGTTATATTTCAGCACATTACTATTTTGAGTGACGTAAAAAACAAATACTGTTTTTTTCCTGCCATATTTTCGCTGCTACTTTATTTCCTCTTTCGCCTTTGGATCAATGCACATAGTGTTTCCAGAAACCACGTGAGTTTACTGCCTCTATTTTGCGACAGGACACAAAAAAGCCCGCAAAGGCGGGCTTATACAAACTCATAGTGATTTTAGCGGACCGTTTTCTTACTGCGACACCATTACCATTTGTGCAAGGCATCAAAAACACTGTGTCGTCTTCTACGTTGGTATGTAGTGACGTCCAGTGTTAATCAACGATATCGGTTGGCATTTCGTGTCGTATCTCTTGCCAAAACTTACCACTGTCAATACCGTACTGGCGGATAACAAGAGGCACTTTTTCAAAATCGCCTTTTTGCGCTAGCTCGAGTAATTGTGTGTAGAAGTTTTTCGCAATATCTCTACCTTTTTGGTAGGAGAAGAAGAAACCACCAATACGTGAATAAATACTGCGGAAACCGTTCATCATTAAAACGAAGACCTTGTTATTCGACGCCAATGCCAGCTCGTGGTTCATTTTGTAGTCAAACTGCGCAAATGCCGCACCGTCTTCTTCGACGTTTTCAAACTCACTGATAATTTCAATAGCACGTTCTGCGTTGTTTCTGATTGCACCACGAATGAACACCGCACTTAAGTTGGTTCTCGCCGCCAATAAGTTATCGACCAGTTCAGGAATACCATCTTGGTCTAGACGAGCCAGTGTCTCTAAAATGTTCAACCCACATGTCTCCATGAAGTTATTCACTTTAGTCGGCTTACCGTGTTGGATAGTCAACCAACCATCACGAGCTAAACGCTGCAACACTTCTCGCAACGTTGTCCGTGTTACGCCAATAAGTTCAGAGAGTTCCCGCTCTGCTGGTAAAATAGTGCCCGGAGGAAACCGACCACTCCAAATGGACTCAACAATGTATTCTTCGGCAAAACCTGCAGGACTTTGGGCTTTGTAGATCATAACTCTCTCGCTCGCACGTTCTTGTTATTTTAACTGATTGTACCAGATGCGGTTCGATTTTAACAAACAATTAATACCTAAATTTACTGATCTTCGCCAATTAGGTAGGGAATCAACAAAAGCCTTTAAAACTGAGGCCTTGAGCATCAAAAAATGACGTCAAACAGCATTGGCGACAGCATAGCTGAAAGATCGATGCATTTAACAACCTATTTACGACATTTAGCGACACTAATCTTAAACATAAACGGGAGCTATTCGACTGAATCACCGCATTGGATACATACTGTAAAGTTTGGTGCTGTTCAAATGGTCGACAATTTCAAATTAATCACTAGACATCAGTAGCATAAAGCTTCCGTGTCACTACAGAATGAGGTAGTCTTGGGTACCCTTTGTTGACGCTAGACGTCAGTTTGACGGTACAGCGGGCAACTATTGTAACCACAGTGTTGAGCAAGCGGCTCCTAGCACCGATTACAAAGCCAACAAGATGTATAAGGATAAACACCTATGCAAACCTCAATGACCGGGGCGATTTACAAAAATTTTCTTGGCCATGCACCTGATTGGTACAAAAAGACCATCATCGCATTTCTGATTATCAATCCATTTTTATTCCAGTTAGACCCCTACATAGCGGGTTGGGCTCTGGTGTTAGAGTTCATCTTCACCCTCGCCATGGCGTTGAAGTGTTATCCGCTTCAACCTGGTGGCCTGTTGCTGATAGAAGCACTGTTTATCGGGATGACTACCCCAAAACACATGTACCATGAAATAGAAGTCAACATACAAGTACTACTCCTGCTAGTCTTCATGGTCGCCGGTATCTACTTTATGAAAGACTTGCTGATGTTCTTGTTCACCAAGTTGGTCATCAAAGTCAAAAATAAGCTGACCCTATCTCTTGCGTTTATCGCCGCATCAGCCTTTTTATCAGCCTTCCTTGATGCGCTGACGGTTGTTGCCGTTATTATCAGTGTCGGGATGGGTTTCTATACCATCTATCACAAGGTCGCATCGGGCAAGGATTTCCATCATGATCACGACCATACGTCTGATGATAAAGTACAGCACTTAGGCCGAAACGACCTAGATGATTTCAGAGCGTTCCTGCGTAACCTGATGATGCACTCAGCAGTGGGTACGGCACTTGGTGGTGTAATGACAATGGTAGGCGAACCACAAAACCTCATCATTGCTGAAAAGGCCGGATGGAACTTTGTTGAATTCGCCACTCGTATGTCTCCCATCACAATACCGGTATTTATCTGTGGATTGTTAACGACCGTTATTTTAGAAAAAACCAAATGGTTCTCCTATGGTGCCCAGTTGCCCGACGCAGTGCGTGCTATCTTGGTTGACTATGACAAACACATGGACGAAGACCGCACAATTCGCGACAACGCTCGCCTTATTTTGCAAGCCCTCATCGGGGTGTGGCTAATTATTGGCTTAGCATTGCACCTTGCAGAAGTTGGCTTGATTGGTCTGTCGGTCATTGTGCTTGCGACATCAGCGAGCGGTGTTATCGAAGAACACTCTCTTGGTAAAGCGTTTGAAGAAGCCTTGCCATTTACTGCCCTGCTTTGCGTATTTTTCGGCGTAGTAGCCGTTATCATCGACCAGCAATTGTTCGCGCCTGTTATTCAATGGGTATTGTCTTACGAAGGTAAAACGCAGCTTGTGTTGTTCTATCTAGCCAACGGCGTGTTATCGATGGTCAGTGACAATGTGTTTGTTGGCTCTGTTTACATCACAGAAGTCATGACGGCATTGCAAGAAGGTAAGATTACACGCGACCAATTTGATTTACTTGCTGTCGCAATTAACACAGGTACTAACCTTCCTTCCGTTGCAACACCAAATGGCCAAGCGGCGTTCTTATTCATGCTGACGTCGGCAATTGCTCCATTATTGCGTTTATCCTACGGGCGCATGGTAATGATGGCGATTCCATACACAATCGTGCTCACCATTGTTGGACTTGCCGCAACGTATTTTGGTCTAGTAGAAGCAACGGGCATGCTGTATGACGCGCATCTAATTGAGCATCACAGCGCTACGGCAACGACAACTGACAGTGCGCACTAGGGTCGCGAATGAAGCTATTGCATAAACTTGCCCTATGGTCAGAAACCAAGTCTTCATGGGCGGTATTGTTTTTCACCGCCTTGGGACTGCAAATAGCGGCACTTTACTTTCAGTATGGCATGGGTCTAGAACCCTGTATCATGTGTATTTATCAACGTGTTGCAGTGTATGGCATAGTGTTATCTGCCTTACTCGTATTGCTCGTCAACAACGTTGTCACTCGGGTTATAGGCTTGATTGGCTGGGCCGTCTCGGCTGGTTGGGGATTTGCGATTGCTCGAGAGCACGTTGGTATTCTGAACAATAGTAATCCATTTGTCACGACGTGTGAGTTTGTCCCTAACTTTCCTTCTTGGGCTCCCCTGCACGAGTGGGTCCCGGTACTGTTTGAAGCCAAAGGCTTGTGTGACGAAGATACGTGGCAATTTCTGTCGATGGGTATGGCCGATTGGATGAGTATTGTTTTTGGTCTCTATACCATTGCTGTTGTACTTGTCTTGGCCAGTCGCTTCGTCGCTAGAAAGCCGTTTTGATTGACTTATCCACTCTTCCCTCTCGTCTAGCGCCGATTACAACACAATCGGCGCCTATTACGCTTGAACGTATTGGACCACAACACTGTAAAGCGCTGTGTGAAAGTGGTACGAAAGCAGCGGATTCGGTAAAACCTTGGTTGGGCTCCACCCTGTGCCCGACTAACCCTACCGCGGCCAAAAGCTGTATTGAAAAGCTCGAAAATGCCCGCCAGTCTGGCTATGGTATCGCCTACTTACCAATGTACGATGGTAACTGTCTGGGTATGGGCATTATCAACTACATCCACCCTATTCATAGGTGCGCCAATCTCGGTTACTGGATTGCACCAGAGGCAAGTGGTCAAGGTCTGGGAAAGCTAGTCTGTGACCGCCTCATCACGCTGGCGAAACGCCACCTCAATCTCATTCGGTTGGAACTATTTATTGAACCCGCCAATGTTGCAAGCATTCGTCTTGCAGAAAAAATGGGGGCACAGAAAGAAGGTCTTTGTCGCAAACGCGTGTTTGGACGAGATGCCTTTCTTTATAGTCTATTACTTGATAGTGACTAGGGCATGCCCTTCTTATGTGTCAAAGGGATGGTATACCCTTCTGCATAACGCAATGACGACTGACAACACCGCATACCCATTCTAGCTTGATGACAAGGCATTGCGTTTTGCTCCAAAGACCAATATAGGCTCTGGTCCGCTTATTTATTCGCGCGAATGGGTATTAAACTCAACTTTTGGCTATCTAGAATAAGCGTGACTACATCACCATAACTTACGCCCGGGATGAATGGTGCCAACACTTCAATCACACTAGGGGCCTGAAAATGAGCCGGTTTCGTATCAGGGTGCGGATGATAAATTAACGCTGAATTGACGTTACCACAGACTTCAATTTCAGCGTGGACAAAAGAAAACGTCTCGGCTGGCACACCTTCTAACCACTCGACCAACTCAAAACAATAATCAGGCTTCACTAAGCGCCATTCTAATGGTGCGATATCAATATTCAGCGTTGCATGGTGAAACCCAGTTAAACTCAAACCGCGTTTCTCGAAATGGCGGGCTTGAAGTGCGATCGTCCCCTGAGGATAGGGAGAGTCGCTCGCTTGACCAGATGCGACACCATGCCCTTTTACAACAACACCGGATACGCTGCGTCGCTCAGTCACTAATCGAGATCTTCTAGAGGCCAAAGCGCGATATAATCTTCAAATTGATTTAGATCGACATCAGTCTCAAACACGGTTTTGTTTCGAACAGACATACCCGCTTTGTGCATAGCGGCTTTCTTTTGACGATTTAGCAATGGATGCCAGGAAGGCATACCTCTTCCCTCATGCAATCTCCGATAAGTACAGCTAGGTGGCATAAAGAATATATCTTTGAGATTGTCTTTGGTGAGTTTGACACAATCAGGGACCAATACTGTGCGCTTCTCATATTGAGTACAGGAACACGTCTTAGTATTGAGGTACGAGCAGACAATATTGGTATAGTGCACCTGTTCACCCGGATTGATGTTATCGGTGGTTTGTGCCTCGTCTACAACACTTTCATCATCAATAAATTTATGAAGGCAACATTTTCCACAGCCGTCACAGAGCGATTCCCACTCCGATTCTGACATGTCTTCTAGCTGTTTCGTTTCCCAAAACCGTTCTGATGTCATTTCGCCATTACCTTAGTATTCACCGATATGTAACCATCGAGTTCACACGTAACCTCATCACCTGCAAACAGAGGCCCTACGCCCTTTGGCGTTCCAGTTAACACCAAATCGCCTGGTTGCAAGCTAAAATAGTGAGAAATGTAACTGACCAAGCTTACTGCTGAATTCATCATCAATTTAGTATGACCATGCTGGCGGAGTTTGCCATTGATAGTCAAACGAAACTGTAAATCTGATAAATCCGGTATAGTCGATCGCGGTATAATAGACGACACGGGACAACTATTGTCGAACGCTTTAGCGCGTTCCCAAGGGTAGCCCTTTGACTTGAGCTCCGTTTGTTTATCTCGCAAGGTTAAATCTAGCGCTAAACCTACGCCTCTGATCGCCGATAAAGCCGTCTTCTCATCAGCATTTGTCAGGGCTTTACCTATTACAAGTGCCACTTCCAGCTCGTTGTGACACTCTCCTTGGTCTTGGGGAATATATAGAGGTTGCTCCAAGTTACAGACAGCCGTGCTGGGCTTGATGAAAAGCAATGGCTCACTTGGTACTGTATTGTTGAGTTCTTCAATGTGGTCCATGTAGTTACGACCCACACAAACAACTTTGCCAACCTTTAACGACGTCAACGTATCGTGTTTGAATTCCAGTTGCATGACGGACCTAGAAGCCTCTGATTCTATCTGACAAGTACCCCACCGACACACCAAAGTAAGAGGAACGATTCCATTTCATCAGTGTGTGAAAATTGTTGTAAACCAAATAGACGCGCCCATCTGGGCCATCAGGCATGATTAACGACGCTTTCACTTCTACATTAGGCAGGTCACGGCCATCATATCGACGTACGCCGTGAGTTTGCCAATAAGACAAAGGCTTGAAATTAGCTTGGGACAATCCAGAAGGCAGCTGGTCAGCATCACTGGGTAACGAAACCTGTCGCCCCCACAAGCCGTCCTCATGCCACCCTTCACTGCTTAAAAAGTTGGCTATCGAGGCAAATACATCGGCTGGCGTAGACCAAATATCTTTTTTACCATCTTTGTCATAATCGACGGCGTAGCTCATAAAGGTGGTTGGCATAAATTGACTCTGGCCCATTGCGCCAGCCCAAGAGCCCTTCATTTTGTCGATATCAATATGACCGGCTTTGAGAATATCGAGTGCAGCAAAGAATTGACGTTTAAACATGACTTCGCGACGCCCTTCGTACGCTAGCGAGAGCGTTGCTGCTAAAACCGGGAACCGCCCTTGGATTTTACCGAAATTCGATTCATTACCCCACAAAGCGAGAATAAAACGCGTTTGAACACCGTACTCTTGCGAAATTCGGTCAAGTAATTCACGGTGTTCTTCACCCAACGCTACTGCTCGTTTCACTTTCCAGTCCGGTACTCGCGTATCTAGGTATTGATCTAGTGTGATCTTTTTTTCAGGTTGATTTCGGTCTGCTTTTACCGCGGTAGCGCGATACTCGATGCCGGCTAATTGCTTTTCAAGCCAATCGGATTCGTATCCCATAGCGACCGCTTCAGCTTTGATTTCTTCAACATACTTGGCAAAGCCAGTAGCATTTTTCGCTTCAGATTGAGCCCAAACCGTGCCATGGCACATGACGGCGCCAATCAGCAATAATCCCTTAACTAACTGTTTTTTCAAAGCTCACGCCTCTCAGGTTGCGCGGATAGACCAAGCTCTGTTCTGTGTGTCGCCAATAAATCTTCTTCTTTGGGCGGCATTTGCAAATAAAAGCCGGGATCAAGTAGCTTTTCTTTGAGGGTTTGTTTGTCGACACCAGCGATAGTGTCGCGTTTGTCCAATGGCAATACCATCACCAACTCGGGTGAACCAAATTGGGTCATTAACGCTTCAGGGACTTTACTGAAGTCATCTTTTTTTTCAACGTAGAGATACATCCCCTGCTTTTTGCGGGTTTTGTAAACTGCACACAACATGGTCTTGGTTACCTTTTACTTTGTATTACTTAGCGAGTATTTCTGTGAATGCTGATTTTAACAGGGGCCCGCGCCAACCAGTAAGCAAATCAGGCTCAATACCCAGTGCCCTCGTCTCATCGGCGTCAAACCACGTCCATTTTAACACTTGATTGATTTGTTTCTTAGAGGCAACAACCTCTATACCAACATTATTTTCATCGGCCACGTTTTGACAAGCCTGCTTAAGCTCACTAAACCGAGATTTATATTGGCTCACATCAATTAGGCGTTTTACTTTACTCACAAGGGGACGTTGACCTTGTTCGATGTCTATCAAGGTCTGCGTTATGATGCTCGCGACCTTACTCCCATTGAATCGGAGTTCTTGCGGTGAAATTGTCGGTATTTTTGCCATCGCCGTTTTGCTTTGCACTAATCGAGAGGCGCATTCAAATAAGTTCCCCTCTTTGAAAACATGGTTAAGTGCCATGTCCTTTTCTCTAGCACGCTCTATTCGCCATTTCGCTAAGGCTTGTAATACGGTCAATTGTGTTTGATTTAATCGCCACAGGTTCTTGAGATTTAAATAAGCAAGTTCGGCTGGTACTTGCGCTTGCTTGCGTTTCGCTAAAAGCGCCATTTCCTCATAAACCCAATTGAGCTTATCCGCCGCAACGATGTCATCTTTGAGTTGATGATACACAGGTAGCAAATACAGTACATCATTGGCCGCATAGGCACACTGTTTGTCACTCAGCGGTCTGGCTAACCAGTCTGTTCTTGATTCACCTTTGTCCAGAGTAACGCCTGACTGCATTTCGACCAAACGAGCATAACCCAAGGTCGCGCCTTTACCTAAGATAGCAGCCGCAAACTGGGTATCAAAAATAGGCGAAGGTACCATGGAGAACGCATTGAGAAAGGTTTCTATATCCTCAGAGCACGAATGTAAAACTTTAACCACATTTTGGTCACTCAGTAAGTCAATCAGCGAGGAAAAATCGTCGATTGCGAGTGGGTCAATCAAAACCAACTGCTCAGAGTCATATAATTGAATCAAACCCAGCTGAGGCATAAGCGTACGAGTGCGCACGAACTCAGTATCGATAGCGACAGCATCGTGCTGACGAGCTCGTTGGCACACCTCTTCTAACTGAGTTTGATTCGTTACTAATTTATAATCCATAAAAACGAAAACAGCCGGCGATTGCCGGCTGCTCCAAAAAGTCATTGTTGCTCTAACTTAATCTCGAAGTTCTCGGCGTAGGATCTTACCTACATTAGTTTTTGGCAAGTCATCTTTAAATACCACTAACTTTGGTACTTTATAACCTGTCAAATGCTGACGACAATGGGCGATTACGGCTTCAGCCGTTAAGTTCTCATCGCTACTTACAACGAAGAGCTTAACCACTTCCCCACTCACTTCATGAGGTACACCGACAGCCGCTGCTTCTACAACGCTATCGTGCATCACTGCCACTTCTTCAATTTCGTTTGGAAAGACATTGAAGCCAGACACCAAGATCATATCTTTTTTACGGTCAACAATATAGAAATATCCTTCATCATCGGCTTTGGCGATGTCACCCGTCGCGAGCCAACCATCTTGAAGAATTTCATCGGTTGCTTCTTGGCGGTTTAGATAGCCTTGCATGACTTGCGGCCCTTTGACCCACATTTCGCCTGGCTCACCTAATGGCACTTCTTGCCCCTCTTCGTCCATCAACTTGATATCTGTCGATGGAACAGGCATGCCAATGGCGCCTCTGTACGCGTCGATTTGCGGCGGGTTGACGGTGACAACAGGAGAACACTCTGTCAAACCATAGCCTTCGAGCAATACGGTACCTGTAACGGCTTCCCACTTTTCAGCGACGGGACGCTGAACTGCCATACCGCCGCCCAGACCGAATTTAAAGTTAGAGAAGTCTAGCTCACTGAATCCCGGTGTGTTCAACAATCCATTAAACAAGGTGTTAACACCCGGCAAAATAGTAAATGGATATTTTTCAAGCTCTTTAACAAAACCCGGCATGTCGCGCGGGTTGGTGATAAGAAGATTGGGACAGCCGTACTTTACAAACAACAAGCAATTCGCGAGAAGCGCGAAGATATGATAGAGCGGCAACGCGGTTACGACAAAATCTTTGCCAGGCTCAATAACGGTTTCCAGGATGCCTGAGACTTGCTCCAGATTAGCGATCATATTTCTGTGAGTCAGCATTGCGCCTTTTGATACACCCGTTGTGCCACCAGTGTACTGTAGGAATGCTAGCTCATCGTTAGTAATCTCTGGACGTTCGTACTTCAGTGATGCGCCTTGTTTCAGCGCCGTGTTAAATCGAACTGCCTGCGGTAAATCAAAAGCTGGCACCATCTTTTTAACGTTTTTAACGACAAAGTTCACGATCCAACGCTTCGGTGCGGGCAGCATGTCACCTAGGCTCGTTAACAAGACGTTCTCAACGTTGGTTTCCTTGATAACCTCGGTCAACGTACAAGCAAAGTTTTCCACGATAACAATCGTCTTGACGTTAGCATCGTTGAGTTGATGTTTTAATTCACGGGCGGTATACAAGGGATTGACATTAACTACAACCATTCCAGCTCGCAGTACACCAAACATCGCAACGGGGTATTGCAGCATGTTAGGCATCATAATTGCGACAGCATCACCGCGCTTTAACCCTGAGTTTTGAAGGTAAGCTGCAAATTGAGCAGACAATTTATCCAGTTCAGCAAAGGTCATCGTTTGACCCATGTTAATGTATGCCGTACCGTCTTGATATTTCTTCACCGACTGTTCGAAGATATCGACAACAGATGAATAACGGTCTGGATTAATTTCCGGTGATACACGCGGGTCGTAATGCGCTAGCCAGGTTTTTTCCACAAAAGCTCCCTCACTGATAAATGTTCGCTCTGCCAGTTGAAACCGCAAATGAAAGCTTACAAAAGCGCAAGCGTTTCAGTTATCAATATTCAACTATAAGTTAAGCAACTGGTCTGATTACTTCATCTATAGTATCGGATGTTACAACAAAGATAAACGTTACTGTTTACAATTGCTCAACAAAGGAACAAATTGCCTTACTTACGTCCTTTGGCCGTTCCATATGGATGTGATGGCCACCTTCGAGCATTACCAACTGGCTGCTTTTCATCCAAGCCTGGCGTTTTTCATACACGTGTTCCATTTGTTTGAAACTTTTAGTCGCACCGACAAAACAGGTTGGACAATCAATATTTCTCATGAAGTCTTCTGCCTGTTCATCGGTTAGCCTTAGCGTCGATTTCGTTCTCAAACGACTGTCGCTACGCCATATGTATTGGCCGTTTTCATCTTGACCTATATTTCTCTGTAGAATGCTTCTAGCGTGGTGTTCAGGAATATCACTTACTTTACACCTAGCGGCAATGGCAGCTTCAAGATCAACGGGAATACGGCGTTTAGCTTTTGGCACCCGACTCATTACCGCAGCCCTCAGTTGCTCCGTGCTTTGGGACGCGGGAAGCGTTAATGGCCCACCAGCATCTATGCATATCAGCCCTCTTACTAGTTCGCCAAACGCGGCAGTAAAAATACTGGCGACGATCCCTCCCATCGAGTGACCGACAAGAACGAAATCTCGCCATTCTTGTTCAATACATAAATTATATAAATCTTGAATATAATCGAGTAAATGATAGTGCGCGCCATCACTGCGGTGCTCAGATTTGCCATGACCCGCAAAATCGAGGGCAATCAGGTGAAAGTCCGACAAATATTCTGCCATCGGTTCAAAACTCACGGCATTATCTAGAAAGCCATGTAAGCATAAGACAAGCGGCCCATTTTGCTCATTATCCAGTCCATTTATTGTCATCGCGCCGTTAGACCAAGACACTTCTTTCACGATTTATTCCCCTTCTGTGGCAAAGTATTGCCGCCCACATGGCAAAAAGCCGCCTTATACAGGCGGCTTTTTGCCAATAAATCACCGGTTAATTTTGTCTATCACTGCGCTCAAACGAACGTCTTGTGGTGTTGACCTCTCGATTGTAAGTGCGATTAGTCGTAGGTGAGCGCGTATTCGATGTCGTAGAGCGCGTGCTCGACGTTGGCGTGTTTATATAAATTGGTTGCGAACGTCCCGGCGTCCGAGTCTCGGTGTAACGAACCCGTCGCGGAAAATTCCAATACGGCCCCCATATCGGTCTATTGAAATAGAACGGGTGATTGATGTGATGAGAGTAAAAGAATGGAGAATACCACCCTATCCACGGATCAACGAACATAGGCTGAACAGTGTATTCCACACGATTGCGCCACATGTGGTAGTCATTGCCATCTAGCGCAGGGTACATGTAAGGTTGTTCATCTACCATACCTGCGACAGGAGTCGCTATTTGTCCAGTGAAGGTTATCGACCGCCCTTCCTCAAAAATGATGGGCTCTACAAAACCGTCCAACACAACTTTGAATCGACCAATGGTCTCACTGTTGGTGTTTGGGCGACCATAGTGATTTAACGGGAAGTGAACGACTTCCACGTAAGTTTTGTCTGGCTTGTTCTCGACGCCGGCGATGACACCGCCCCAGCGCGCCGTTTTTCCTTTGACCCCGTCACCGCCTGTAACCGCGCGGTTGTACGTCACCAAATCCGTCCCTTCCGGGACTTGAATATTATCGGGAATGACAGTACATCCACCCAATAACATCACGGCTACCAAAGAAAATATTCGAATCATGACTCCCCCTTGAAAACAAATTCCGCGTAACACGCGAATTCAATCCTTGTAAATACTAACGGTTTCCATTACCCAGTGTAGCTTACTGAACGCTATATGAATAAAAGCTGAATCGATGCTATCACATAATACTACGATAATTTGTAAAGAAATGATCGCTACGTCAAGTATTAAGCGAATATATCGACACCTAACATATTGCGTAGTTCCGTACGTTTTTCTTCACGTTCGAAACTTTGATATGACGCTAATGCTTGTTGAGAGCGCCCAGAGGGCTGATCGTAAGTCGCTTGACGACTAAATTGGTCCGCACCTTGTGTGATTTGAGGGTTAGAAGACGTTCGAACAACCCCCGCCGGTGAATTGACTTCGACCGTCGGTGCAGGTTTCGATGGCGCATCAGGCGCGGAACGCGCCTTTTGAGGTGCTGTGCCTGCATTAGGAAGAATAAACGACGTATTAACGTCCATACAACTTACGTGTCTCGCTAAAAATATTAACCGAGACTTGCAAAATTCACGCCATCAATCTGACTATACTCCGTTTAGCGATGCAAGACAGTTAGCGAGCAGAATTATTCTCTGCCGGGCAATTTCTTCCACGTCACCGTATCACGAAGGTAAACCGGCGCGACGTCTTCAACCGCCGTTGCCAGTCCAGAGTCAAAACTCTGCTTTGCAAGTGGCAACATAAACTCAGCATTAGGGTAAAGTACTGTTACGGTTTTGCCCGATATACGATGCCCCAGCGCCTCGTAGGCTGACCATCCCGTACCTGCATAGCCTTGGACATTATCGGGCAATTGAGCCAACGCCGCCTGAGGCGGGCAAACTTGCTCGGCAACAACCTCGATGAGTTTTCCATCTTCAACACGATACACAGCAAAATAAACTTCGTTCATGCGCGCATCAATGGCGACAGCAACCAGAGACACCTGCTCTTGTTGTGCAACCTGGTAAGCCATAGCAGCAAGGGTGCTTACGCCAACAACGGGCAAATTGGCACCCAGAGCCAGTCCTTGAATCATACCTGTGGCAATACGCACTCCTGTAAAGCTGCCGGGGCCTCGGCCATAGGCTAGGTAGTTGACCTGCTGTAAATCTGCACCTGCTTGGCTCAGTACATCATCAACCATTGGCAGTAACTTTTGGCTCTGCTGTTGCGGACACACTTCAAATTGATTAGTAACACGTCCTTCGTGAGATACCGCCACTGAACATGCCTCTGTGGCGGTATCGATGGCTAATATAGTGATGTTTTCATTCATTATTCTATCGCTTCTAAAAATGACTCTGCGGCATCCAAGTCACGTGTTCGCTTCATTGGCGGCAACGACCCTACAAAGGTTTTGCCATAGGGTTTAGTCACCAGCCTATTGTCGCAAATCACTAGGACTCCCTTATCACTTGGATCGCGTATCAGTCGTCCGGCCCCCTGTTTCAGGGTTATCACCGCCTGAGGGATCTGAATCGCAGCAAACGGATTTGCGCCACGTTTTTTACAGTCTTCCATACGAGCTTGCAATAACGGATCATCAGGAGACGCAAAAGGCAGCTTATCAATCATTACGCAGACCAAATCTGACCCTCTTACATCCACGCCTTCCCAAAATGCTCCTGTCCCCAATAGCACCGCATCCGGTTTATCCAAATATGCTTGTAATAGCGCTTGCTTGGTTGTCGTACCTTGGACAAGCAAGGGGTTATCAATTTGCTCTTCTAATTTAGCCGCAGTCTCACGGAGCATGGCATGACTTGTAAACAACAAAAAGCAGCGCCCTTTGCTCGCTTTGATAAGACGTTTTGCGGTTTTAACCAAGACCTCTTTTAGCCCAAAACTATTTGGTTCAGGCAAATAACGAGGGACACAAAGCATCGCTTGCTTCTCATAATCGAAGGGACTATCGAGACCTAACGTCGTCGCATCTTCAAGCCCCATTCGGCGCTGAAAGTGTTCAAACCCGCCATTTACCATTAGCGTTGCTGAGGTGAAAATCCAGCCTCTGGGAGGGTTGGTAACAATGCGCCTAAATTTAGCGGCGATGGAGAGCGGCGTCATATGAAGCACTAAGTGTTTGTTCGTCGTTTCGTACCACAAACTCACCCCCTCTTGGGTGACGTCGCGCATGGCATCGAGTCGTTCACGCGCCTCTACAATGCGCTCGTACAAATTGTCTAGATCTTTGTCACGCCCAATGTGCAATTTGCAGACTTCGTGAAGCACGCCTAGCGCGTCTCCCAATTTGTCTACTTCAACTTGTACATCTTCTCGTTCCATGGCCTCAAACCAATTACCCCGCTGTGGTGTAGTGGGAAACAAAAGGCGCAGATCAGCGGCGATCAATCGACATTTTTCTGCGGCTTTATCTAGCTGCTCCGCATCTTTTAATACTGTGCGATAAAGTAAGGTAATGTCCTTACTCATGTCTGTAATTTGCCGAGTAGAAAGGGTTTCGCCAAAGTAATCACTGGCGATGTCTGGGATTTGATGCGCTTCATCAAACACGATGTTGTCGACTTCGGGAATTAACTCCCCAAAGCCTGTATCTTTTAACGCGAGGTCAGCAAAGAAAAGATGGTGATTAACGACAATGACGTCCGCCTCTAGGGCGTTACGCCGCGCCTTAACTAAGTAACACTCTTCGTAGTCTGGGCATTCTCGTCCGAGGCAATTGTCTACCGTCGACGTTACCATTGGAATGACTTTGGCGTCCTCTGGTAAAGTTTTCAACTCGCCCATATCGCCGGTTTTTGTCGTGGTCGACCAATGTTTAACAACCGTCAGTTGTTGCAGTATTTCTTTGTCGACAAACGTAGAGTTGCCGCCGTGTTGCCGCAATCGATGATGGCAAAGATAATTCGCTCTGCCTTTTAGTAAAGCTGTCTTTCGATTGGATTTCAGCGCTTTTTTGACTAGGGGTAAATCTCGGTGAAACAATTGCTCTTGAAGGTTTTTCGTCCCTGTAGAAATAATTGATTTACCCTCACTCAGCAAAGCGGGGACCAAATAAGCGTAAGTTTTACCGGTTCCGGTGCCTGCCTCGACAATCAAGCTTTTACTGGATTTCAGTGCGCTTTCCACAGCCTTTGCCATATCAGTTTGCGCCTGCCTAGGCACAAACCCATCAATACAATCAGCGAGCAATCCATCTGATGCGAATACGGAAGAAACAGTTGGCATAAGATCCTGTGGAATAAACAAAAACGGCATTATGCCAAATTTTGGCTTGAATGTGTTTGTCATATACGTCCAAATGACCCATTCCTCGTTCAGGTGAGTAGAATTTCACCAAAAAATATTGTTACACATTTGTTAATTGGGCATTTTTTCGACTACGTTTAGACGTAACGGGTATAAAAACTACCCAATGGAATGGTTATCTCTTTTGGGAGCTAGGCGCCAATGCATATAGTTAGGCTCTCCATAGCACTCGCTGTGGTGTGGTTGTTATTGTCTGGTCACTACAATCCACTGATGTTGTCATTTGGTGTGTTTTCGATTGCTGCCGTGATGTTAATAACTCAACGAATGCGCGTTGTCGACAAAGAATCCTACCCTCTCGCTGTCAACCTCAGCGTCTTGACCTACATGGTCACGTTGACGGTAAAAATTATTCAGTCTAACTGGGACGTTGTACTGAGGATAACGGGCTTGCGTCCCACCACGTCTCGTTTTGTTCGGTTACCCCTGCCCAGCGATGATGAGCTTACCAATGTTATCTATGCCAATGCGATCACACTAACGCCAGGCACCGCAAGTGTCGCCATAGAGGACAATACATTGATAGTTCACACTATCAGTGAAGAAAGTGCCCGAGCACTTCTCGCAGGGGACATCGCCGATATTCTTCCGAAAGCTAAGGACTAGTATGTCAAATATCTACCTCGCAGCATCGCTAGCTATCCTTGTCACCATGGCCCTCGCATTGTGTCGAGCGCTGCTTGGCCCCACTCTATTTGACCGCATTCTAGCCGTGAATATGTTTGGCACTAAAGCTGTGTTGCTTGTGGCGTTGTTCGCCTTTTTTTCTGGACGGTCAGATTTACTCGACATTTCACTTTTGTATTCACTCCTCAACTTCGTCGGTGTCGTTGCGGCACTGAAGTTAGTAGAGCGAGGGCATCACCTTGCTCGCCATCAAGCGACGACTGCCGGAGACCAAGATGATTGATATTTTGTCGACGGGATTAATTGCTTTGGGTGCATTGCTCAGTATCATTGGTGGCTCGGGTATCATCCGTCTTCCTGATATCTACAGCCGACTGCATGCAGTTGGCGTGTCTGACACACTGTGTTCGTTCATGATTCTCTTTGGACTCGCATTGCAATCTGGTTTCAGCCTGACAACAGTGAAATTAGCAATGATTTTTGGATTGTTGTTGTTCACAAGCCCAGCTTCTTCTTATGCATTAGGACACAGTGCCTGGCACTTTGGCATTAAGCCACAATCACCAGAAGTCAAAACACAGCAAGGAGAAGCGCAATGAGCTTAGTGGTTAACTGGGTTTTACTTTCGTTTCTTTTAATCATCGCCTTTACATTACTTCGAGTTCGCCATTTATTTGCGATGTCTATGATGTTCGGTTTGTATAGCTTTTTAGTTGCAGGGCTATTTGTAGTGCTTGATGCGCCAGACGTTGCATTTACTGAAGCCGCGGTAGGCACGGGTATTTCTACAGTATTAATGCTAGTGACTCTCGCCTCAATTAAAAACGGCCATGAGGCGAAAACACATACCTCCAATCGCATTGCGCCAGCAGTCATTTGTATTGTTATGGGAGCCCTGTTGGTATACGGCATTCACGACATTCCTGCTTTAGGTGATCCAACTGCGCCAGCCCATGTTGAGGTTGGCAGGCGATATATTGAAAACGGCATGGAAGAAACCGGCGTGCCCAATCTCGTTACTGCGGTGCTAGCCAGCTATCGAGGTTTTGACACCCTTGGTGAAGTCACAGTCGTGCTTACTGCCGGCATTGGGGTGTTGTTGCTCCTCGTTCGCCGTGAAAAGCCTCACATCAAAGGGGGCAATGATGCCTGACAACATTATTCTAAAAGTCGTCGCCAAGTGGCTGATTCCTATGGTGCTACTCTTTGCGTTTTACGTTCAATTCCATGGTGATTACAGCCCGGGTGGCGGGTTCCAAGCTGGCGTCATCTTTACATCTGGCTTTCTTTTGTATGCCATGGTTTATGGCCTAGATGCGATGGTGCGTGTCATACCTGATCGGGCCTTAATGGTTGCCGCGTGTTTTGGCGTGCTCTTGTATTCTGGTGTTGGCGTCGCGTCTATGCTCAAAGGCGGCGAGTTCCTCAACTACAGTGCGTTACTTGAGTCACCTGTAAGTGGCCAACATCTAGGGATTGTTCTGATCGAGTTAGGTGTTGGGATAACGGTAGCGTCAGTCATGCTATTACTCTTTATCACCTTCGCCCGGAGAGTGGCACCACAATGAAAGCGTATTTAGTCGGACACGCCAATTATCTACTGATCATAGCGATTATGATGATTGGACTTTACACCTTGATGAGCAGAGAACATCTCATCAAAAAAATGGCGGGATTAAGTGTATTTCAAACTGCCGTCATTTTGTTTTATGTCAGTTTAGGCAAAGTAGCTGGTGGCAGCGCACCTATCATTGCCGAGGGCATTACCACGTATTCCAATCCATTACCGCAGGTTTTGATGCTCACCGCCATCGTCGTTGGTGTCGCAACTACCGCGTTAGGCTTTGCCCTCGTAGTACGAATCAAAGAGGCGTACAACACCCTTGAAGAGGGTGAGATTAACGCGCTGGACGCGGAGGACCATTGATGCAGTGGTCGATTCTGCTGGTTGTCTTGCCCTTGTGTTTGGCACCAATCACGGCGCTAGTTCGACATCGATTGTTGGCCTTCTTGCTTACCCAAACCCTAACGTTAGGGCTCTTTATTTTATCGGTTTGCTTATTAGTGAGTTTAATCGATGGTTCCCAAGTACATTATGAGTTGGGCGGATGGGCACCTCCTTGGGGTATCGCTTACGAACTGGATACTTTAAACAGCTTGGTTGCCCTGATTATTTGTGGAATCGCATTTTTTACGACGCTATTCGGTGTAAAAACCGTCGAAGACGAGATACCAGAACATTTGAGCGGCCTTTTCTATGCGGCCTTTCAACTGTGCATTCTTGGATTACTTGGCATGGCGTTGACAGGCGATATATTCAACCTATTCGTGTTCTTGGAAATATCATCACTTTCATCCTATGCCCTTATTGCTATGGGTAAAGACAGAAAAGCCCTTATTTCGTCCTTTAACTATCTGGTTCTGGGCACTATAGGTGCGACCTTCTTTTTGATTGGTGTCGGACTGCTCTATGCGGCATCAGGCAGTCTAAACATGGAAGATATTGCGATTCGTTTTCACGAATTCGACGACAAACAACTCGTCAGTACTGCCCTTGTTTTTATCGTCATCGGTATGTCGCTAAAAGCCGCTATTTTTCCTCTGCATTCATGGCTGCCAAACGCTTATACGCAAGCCCCTTCAATGATCAGTGTGTTTTTGGCGGCAACCGCAACTAAGGTCGCGATATATGTGTTAATACGCTGTCTTTTTGATGTGTATCCTGTGGAATATTGGATGGCGATTGTCTTGCCGAAAATCTTAGTTGGCGTGGGCTGCATTGCCATTATATATGGCTCTCTACGCGCGGTGAATCAAGACAATCTAAAACGATTATTAGCGTATTCAAGTGTGGCACAGGTGGGTTACATGATCTTGGGTATAGGTTTGCTCAACGAGACAGGTATGCAAGCCACATTACTACACTTATTTAATCACGGCGTCATGAAGGCCGCACTCTTTATGGTGGCAGGTATTTTTATAACTCGTACAAATACCATCTTGCTAAGTGAACTCAACGGATTAGGCCGAGACATGAAGTGGACAATGTTAGCTATGGTTATAGGTGGCTTAAGTCTTATTGGCGTCCCGGGTACTGCAGGCTTTGTCAGTAAATGGTACCTGCTTCGCGCTATCATTGAAACGGAACAATGGTGGGTTTTGGCGGCAACCTTATTGGGATCAGTGTTGTCGGTCGTATACGTATGGAAAATGGTTGAATCTTTGTATTTTCAACCCAAAGATAAACCTCACGTACACCACGTTAGCTCAGGGCAAACCGCTATAGGTTCCACGCCGCTATTGATGGGGGTTGCTTGCTGGTCACTAACCTTGGCTACGCTTTACTTTGGTTTCGAAACACATTGGCTAACAGAAGCGGCGAGCGTTGCCTCTGCTTCACTTTACAGTGATTTTGCGGCAGGTATAGCCAAATGAATATCGAATCCTTATTGGCTCTGACATTAATTATCCCCCTGCTCACCGCTTTCGTTGTAAGCCTGTTAGACAAGTATCCAGACGTGCGAGAATTCGCAACGTGTTTAGGCGCATCTTGCTTAGTCATTATCAATATAATGATCTACCTGTCAGACAACCATCAAGGCCAATTGGTGTTTGCAATGCCACTAGATGGCATTCCTATCGCATTCAACTATACCTCTGAAGCCATGCTGTTTTGTTTGGTAGCCAGTAGCTTATGGTTGGTCACTAGCATCTACGCTATTGGTTACATGCGTGGCCACCATGAATCAAACCAAACGCGCTTCTACTCATTGTTCGCTGTAGCAATAGGACTCGTTATGGGACTCGCTTGGTCGAGTAACCTGCTGACGCTTTTTTTGTTTTATGAACTCATCACATTATCTACCTACCCGCTCGTGACTCACTCAGGCTCAGAGCAAGCCAAGCGCGGTGGTCGTATCTACCTCACACTATTGATGGGTACATCTATTGCCTTTTTCTTACCGGCCATGATGATCACCTATTACTTCAGCGGTTCGTTGACCTTCACCAATGGTGGCATTCTTGCTGGCAATATCGATATCCAATGGGTATTACCAATTATGCTGTTGTTTTTGCTGGGTATCAGTAAAGCGGGCGTTATGCCATTTCACCGATGGTTGCCAAGCGCAATGGTCGCCCCAACACCAGTTAGCGCCTTGTTGCATGCTGTTGCCGTGGTAAAAGCGGGTGTATTCACCGTGCTCAAAGTCAGCACCGGCATTGTGGGTTCTCAGTTTTTATTGGACAGCCAAGCGAGCAATGTATTGCTGTGGTTTCCGGTTGTAACAATCGTTTTGGCGTCCTTCATCGCGATGACAAAAGACAACCTTAAAGAGCGCTTGGCTTTTAGTACGGTCAGTCAATTGAGCTATATCGTGCTGGGTATTTTTCTCGCAAATTCGTTGGGCATATTGGGCGGCGGCCTTCACATCGTGATGCATGCGTTTGGTAAAATCACGCTGTTCTTCGCTGCTGGTGCCATCCTTGTTGCAACGCATAAAACCAACATAAGTGAATTGAATGGTCTGGGTCGCAGCATGCCATGGACCTTTACTTTCTTTGCGATCGGCGCACTGAGTATTATTGGCCTTCCCATATTTGGCGGTTTGTGGAGTAAATGGTTCTTGCTTCAAGGTACGATCGAATACGCACCGTCATTGATGCTGAAGTGGGTTATGTTAGGTGTATTGCTGCTTAGTTCGCTCCTCAATATTCTCTATTTGCTGAGTATACCTGTCGCCGCTTTCTTCAAAGCGTCCAGCGATTCGCAAAAATACACAGAGGCACCACTACTTTGTTTAATTGGCATGGCAATTCCCGCCACTTTGTGTGTGGTGCTTTTCTTTGCCCCCGGTATTTTCATCAACCTTGCTCACGCTATAGGCCAATAATGATGACCCCCTCAGAAAACCAAGGTTTTTTCGATAGACCCAACACAATTAAGTGGATCCTGAGGGTATTTTACTTATTGTGTGTGCTACTCGTCGTCGCTGACTTTGTCGTCCATCGCCATATTTATACTGATGTCGAGAAGATTCCAACCTTTTACGCGCTCTATGGATTTGTTGCATGCGTCTTATTGGTATTAGTCGCCAAAGTCTTACGACTGTGGCTGATGCGCTCAGAGGACTACTACGAACGCGTGGAGGACGAACATGTGGATTGAAGGTATTCCCCCTTTTCTGCTGTTTTTTGTCGGCGCGCTCGTAACCGCTCTACTTCCAAGTAAATGGCGTATTGTGCTGCTATTGCTGCCGATTTGGAGTGGCATTAACTTGTTTATGACATCCACTTGGGCGGGGAGTGTCACGTATTCAGTTGCAGGGTTCACACTTGACCTGCTTCACATTGACAAACTTAGCTTACTATTTGGCTACTTATTTCATATTGCCGCATTTCTTTCACTGCTTTATTCATTGCACGTCAAAGACAGACTGCAGCAGGTTGCAGGTTTACTCTATGCTGGTAGTGCGCTTGGAGCGATATTTTCAGGCGATCTGATCAGCGTTTTCATCTTTTGGGAATTGCTGGCGCTGACATCAGCTTGTCTCATTTGGGCCAGAAGACAAGTGGCTTCAACGTCGGCGGCAATGCGCTACTTGGTATATCAAATCTTATCCGGTGTTTTATTGCTGGCGGGAATTGTTCTGCTTGTGCAAAGCGACAATGATATTAGCGTCAGAGCACTACCGCTTGAAAACCTTACGTCTTGGCTGATATTCATCGCGATTGGCATCAAGTGCGCCTTTCCCGGTCTCCACTCGTGGCTGTCAGACGGTTACCCCAATGCAACTGCAACGGGTACAGTATTTTTATCAGCGTTTACGACCAAAGTGGCTGTGTATCTGCTTGCTCGCACCTTTGCAGGTGAAGCGATACTCGTCTACATCGGCGCCGCAATGACATGCTTCCCCATTTTCTATGCGGTTATCGAAAACGATTTGCGTAAAGTACTCGCCTATAGTCTGATTAACCAACTCGGTTTTATGGTGTGCGGCATCGGAATAGGGACATCGCTTGCGCTTAACGGAGCGGTAGCCCACGCGTTCAACGATGTCATATTCAAAGGCCTGTTATTTATGACTATGGGGGCCGTATTGATGCGTGTTGGTCATGTCAAAGGATCGGATTTAGGCGGCCTTTACAAATCCATGCCCAAAACAACACTCTTCTGTATCATAGGCGCTGCATCGATTTCTGCATTTCCATTATTCAGTGGTTTTGTGAGCAAAAGTATGGTGATGGCGGCACTGATCGCGCAAGGCCACGATTATTTGTGGTTGATGCTGTTGTTTGCCTCGGCGGGTGTGTTCCACCATGCTGGTATTAAAATTCCATTTTTCGCTTTTTTTGCCCATGACAACGGTTTACGCGTTCGGGAAGCGCCAACCAACATGTTATGGGCGATGGGGCTAGCGTCTCTTGCTTGTCTCGCCATTGGTATTTATCCGGCTTTACTCTATCAATTGCTACCATGGGATAACCAATACCAACCTTATGACATCACCCACACTTTGACACAGCTGCAATTATTATTCTTCTCAGCGCTGGCGTTTGTCTGGCTCAATAAACAAGGGCTGTACCCTCCCGAACTGCGTTCGGTCAACCTTGATGTCGAATGGTTTTACCGAAAGCTCATACCCAGTGCAGCAATATCTATCGCCCTTCGCACTCAAGCGACAAAAGAGTGGCTAATGGTGTTATTGCGTAATCAAATTAAACGACTGCCTGTCATACAGGCCGAGCGCAATGCCAGTGGTGCTATGCTCACGCGACGGATGGGGTTTGTATTTGTCGCCATGGTCATCATTGGCGCACTGAGTGATTTTGTCACCTAGAGGGGGTTGCCGTGAATGTCGGACATGGGCCCGACACCAACACTCTGTAACTCGCCGGCCCGAGCAAAATGCTACTATCGGCATGAAGTGACAGGGTTTGGTTGGCAAAGGGGTCAAGATAGTCGCCGTGAAACAAACGCTCTTTAAACGATACGCGCAATGCTTGTTGACTGAAGTTTAATACGACAAAGACCTTATGCCCTCCCTTTCGTCTTACGAAACTCAATACGTGTTCTTGGATAGAGTTAGGCACCTGAATCATCGTTGCACCATATGCACCATTCCACAAAGCTGGTATCGCTTTTTTCAATGTGATCAGTTTGGTATAGAGTTCGCCGACAGGATGAGGTTGCCAATCGATGGGGTCTTTCTCAAAGAACGCCAGGCGCTTGGATTCTCCCGCTTCTTGGCCGTTGTAAATGAGCGGCATGCCCTCACCTATGCAGCTAAGTACGATGCAAGGCTCTAAAATACTGCCAAATTTTTCAAATTGCGTACCGTCCCAAGCATTTTCATCATGATTACTAACAAATGTCATACGATACGCTGATTTTGGCCACGCCCGCTCATTCCAAGCGTAGTACTTCCGCACCTTATCGAGCTTGCCCTTACCTTGAGCCAAATCCCAAAGAACCTCATGCCAAGACCACGCATAAGTCATGTTGAACATGTCTTCGTGCAGGTCTCGATTTTCCCACTCAGCAAGCATAAACACCGGTTTAATCTGTCGGAGCGTATATGACGCCTGTTGCCAAAAATCATTGGGAATATAGCCCGCGACATCGCACCTGAAGCCATCAATATCAAACTCTCTTACCCAATACGCCATTGCATCAACCATGTATTGACGCATGTCAGCATTGCTGTAATCAAATTCAATAATGTCTTCCCAGTCCCACCAAGGGCAAGGTCTGAAATCACCTTTGTAATCTTTGGCATACCAATTGGGATGGGCGTCAACCAAAGCATTATCCCAGGCACTGTGGTTGGGCACCCAATCAAGTATCACCTTGAGGTCGTGCTGGTGGATGGCGTGTACTAGTGTTTTAAAGGACGCCGCATCACCGAATTCGGGATTGACTCCATAGTAGTCTTTGACGGCATATGGGCTACCTAGCTCCCCTTTGCGGTGTAATTCACCAATCGGATGAATTGGCATCAACCACAGAATGTCGACTCCCAACGCTTTTAGACGTGGAAGTTGCTCCGCAATACTGTCGAAATCACCTGCCTCACTGAATTGTCTCGTATTAATTTGATATATAACGGCACTTTTCGACCAATCAGGTTGCACGACACGGTAGTGGTTTTCGGGTTGCATGGACATAAGTATAAAAAGGCGATGAACAATAGCTTGTATGTTAACCCTAGCAAACCAGCGACATTTTGCCGTGTTTATATTTTTTACTTTGGTGTTATGTTATCCGATGGGTAACGTGGCTAAGCCCAGAAGCAATACCCAGGTACCAAAAAACAGTTTAAGTTTGGACGGCGAGAATGCCAGTACAACGTATTTTGCTACCATGCCACCAGCAATAGCGCCGGCCCCGGCAAATAAGACAATGGCCCAGTTTACACTGGCAATCACAAACGCGTGGTAGTGTATGCCACTCCAAACCGTAAATGCCGTAAGCATAACCGCGATAGCGATAGACATGGTGACATTGAATCCACGGATAATAAGATAAACCGCTACGAGCTCGCCTACCCCTACAGACAACCAAGCCGTAATCATTCCCCCGACGTAGCCGATCACAATCAGTGACACTTTATCCTTTGTTTGTAATGCTTGAGATTGTGTTACGCGGCGCATCAGTGGGATTGAAGCAAAAATAGCGATACTCAGGAGCACTGAAAACAAGCCAAAACCAACGTGTAGCGTGTCTGTGCGCTGCGCGACTTCACTCAGAAACTCGCTCTTGTCACTGGCAAACTGTACGGTCGTCATTCCCAAAATAGATACAGGCACCGTCACCAACAATACCGCAGGTAGCGCTTGCCACTCTGTACTAGTGCGATTCTCTGTAAGATAGTACCGCCACCACGTTAATGCGCCCGCCGTCATGCCGCAACATTGAATGCCCAAGCTTGTACCGATGATCGTATCGGATGAGAATCCAAGTTGGTTGAAAAAAGGCACGAAAACCACCCCGCCGCCAGCGCCTGTTGAGTTGGCAAAAATAGCGCCTATAACGCCCAGCAACGAAAAGGCACCATAGTCTTTCAAAAGCGAAAACGGATTGGGTTGAAGCAGAAACAAAATGACCCATATTGGAATCAAGCCAAGGGCAATCCAGTGAAGTTTGAAGTGTTGGAACACGTTTATTACAGCTCTTTTTGTTGTGCACTTTGCCAGAAGGTTACGTAAAAATAAATAAACTGGATGTAATTAAGCGCCATCCAGATCAAGTGATATTGATTTAACTGCCCTATTCCATTAAAGAAGTGAACCGAAGCTTCACTTTCTGCCTACATTTATTTAACAATGATTTTATGCGACTATGTTTTGGCGATGTCTTTGGTAACTCAATGATCGAGATAGTAAAACAATCCACCGGCACCAGAATCACGCTCTCTCCCAATCGCTCAGCGACGTGGACTCAGAGTAAATACTTTATGTGGTTTATTGGTTTTACCATGTTACTGGTTGCAGGCGGCTGGAGTATTGTTGGGGTATGGATTGTTTTACCGTTTGCAGGCGCCGAACTGGCGTTATTTTCGTTCTTGCTGTATCGCGTAAGCCAAGCGACTTACAGTAAGCAAATTGTCACTTTTTCTGATCAACACGTTCAGGTAACAACCGGCTACAAACGAAAACAAACGTGCGTGTTTAATGCCACGCAACTTGAAGTAACACTGACAGAGCAAGAGAACAATTGGCCTTTGCCGACAGTAACCATTAGCGACAAACAACAACAACTCGAGCTAGGCCATTTCCTCAACTTAGAGGATCGCTTAGCACTCTACGCGGAACTGCGCAGCTTGGGAATACCGGCTTGCCGAACCCATTGGTGGAAGAATGACTGATAAAAAAAATAACTACGATGTGATTGTATTTGGGGCGACCAGTTTTGTGGGCAAAATCATTTCACATTATTTGGCCAAACAATACGGTGACGACGGATTAAAGTGGGCGATGGCTGGCCGCAGCCAAGCCAAACTCAATAGTCTGCAAAACGAGATTAAAACTGACCATGGTGTTGAAGTGGCTACCTTGGTAGCGGATGTGTCAGATGCACCCGCTCTAACGGCACTTTGCGAACAAACAACGGTAGTGCTATCAACGGTAGGCCCTTACTCTCTATATGGCGAACCTATGGTCAAAGCCTGTGTCGAGACTGGTACAGACTATGTCGATTTAACGGGAGAGCCTCAGTGGATCAAAGCCATGCAAGACGCCTATGAGGAACAGGCCAACGCTTCTGGAGCAAGAATTGTCCATTCCTGTGGATTTGACTCTATACCATCAGATCTCGGTGTCTATTACCTACAAACCCGCGCAATTGAGCAATATGGTAAAACCTGCCAGACCGTCAATATGCGTGTTAGGCGTTTGAAGGGCGGCGCATCGGGCGGTACCGTTGCTAGTATGTTGAATATCGTTGAAGAGGCTAAAAAAAGCCCTGCACTACGCAAACAACTTGCTAACCCATATGTCCTTTGTCCTGAAGGCCATCCTTTTAAGGCATATCAACCCAATTTGAAGAAAGCTAAATATGAGCCGGAATTCGAAGCCTGGGTTGCGCCTTTTGTTATGGCAGCGATAAATACGCGTATCGTCCATAGAAGTAATGCATTGCTCGGAGCGATGTATGGAGATCGTTTTATTTACGACGAAGCTATGCAAATGGGCCGAGGCAGCAGCGGTATGATGCGCGGTTGGAGTATGACATTGGGCTTGTCCGCGTTTATGATCGGCGCCTCTATTTCTCCGATCAAATCTTGGATGGAAAATAAGATTTTACCCAAACCAGGAGAGGGGCCGTCACCTGAGGAACAAGAAAATGGGATGTACGACATCAGGTTATACGGCGAAACCAGTGATGAGGAAAAACTAACGGTCAAGGTTCTGGGTGACAAAGATCCCGGCTACGGCTCCACGGCAAAAATTATTGCTGAGGCAGCGATTTGCTTGGCATCAAACGACGACGTGCGTCAGAATAAAGGTGGATTCTATACTCCCGCTTCATGTTTCAAAGACGCGCTGTATGAACCACTCGCCTCTAAAGCAGGACTAACCTTTGAAGTGTTAGATTAATTAGTTTGCTAAAACATGGGGCAGTGCTAATGTGCTCGTTCTTGGAGTTAAAAAAAGTGCGAGCCTGTTAACCCTGCGTACATACGTTGTGCCACACTGCGCCTAACACTTGGCGCAGCTTCAACTACCTTTGCTTCTTGACAACAACGAGCATTGGACGAGAAGCACAGTGTTAAAGGGCTAACAAGCTCCAATATGGAGAGCACAATGCGCAAATTAATTACACTTATCGCCACTATCGGGTTGTCAGCCTCACTTAATGCGGCGTCCGTATGGAAAGTCAATAAAGGCGATTCAACGCTATATCTCGGCGGGACATTACACCTACTCGCTCAATCCGATTATCCATTGCCCAGCGAATATGAGGAAGCCTACAACGAGTCGCAGACCTTGGTATTTGAAACGGATATTGGTGCAACAGAATCACCGGAATTCGCTCAGCAAATGATGCTGAGCATGATGTACCGCGACGGCACCACACTAACCGATGTACTTCAACCCGATACGCTCAGTGAGCTCAAGTCGGTTATGCTGCGTTACGGCTTACCTTTTGAACAAATGCAAATGCTAAAGCCAGCGTTGATAGGAATTACACTCAGCGCAATGGAATTCCAGCGCTTGGGATTGAATGCAGAAGGCGTAGACAAGTTTTACTTCGACAAAGGAGCCGCCGATGCTAAGACAATTGCGTGGTTGGAAACGCCAATGGAACAAGTCAGTTTCATCGCTAGCATGGGAGAAGGCAAAGAGGACGAAATGATTCGCTACACCTTGCGAGACTTAGCTAGCGTACCGACTATGCTCAACCAGATGAAGGCCGATTGGCTATCAGGCAATATGCAGGATATGTACGACCACAGTATGAAAGACTTTAAACAAGACTATCCAGACATATACGACAACTTGCTTGTGACACGTAACAACAACTGGATGCCAAAGTTAGTGGAATACTTGCAAACGCCGGAAACCGAATTTGTTTTGGTCGGTGCTATGCATATGGCTGGTGATGCGGGTTTAATCGCACAACTGCAACAAGCGGGCTACACAGTAGCCAAGCTATAAGCATATTTGACGATACGTTGAATCGCGAGCGCATCGTCCCCCCTAAATCAGTTCGGTTTGTTTTTAAAATCAAACACCCCAACCCAGAACAATAATTCAAACACAGCGCCTAACAACACAATAGCGATTATCCCTAGCGCGAAACCTATTTGATAACACACCAGCGCAGCTATCAGAAACAAGACAAAAATCGGAATTCTAAATGATGCCGCCATCCTACTCTCCCGCCATTACTTCATATTGGCCAAGTCTAGCAGTGGGTTATGATTCTTTCCGTTTCAAATCTTTTCTAAATATGTCGCAATCGAGCCAGCTCCCCTTGTGCTCGGCGAAATGCGGTAGAACGTTACAGTGCACAAAGTTATTTTTGCTCAGCACGTGGCGTGAAGCGGGGTTATTGCTAAGTACCATCGCGTTAATCGTCGATAAGCCTAAAGCGTGTTTAGCGTACTCACACATCCACGCCACCGCGTGGGTCGCCATCCCCTTACCCACAGCGTCTTTTGCAATGCGATAGCCCAACTCAGCATGCCCATTGGCCACACTAATGTCTTTGAGGTTAACTCGTCCAAGGATGTGTCCATGATTCATTAGCACAACGGGAAACGCGAGGCCTCGGGCCCGCATTGTGGATAGCTCTGCCACATGGGCACAGACGCCGGCTTCACTATAAAAATGATTTGGGCGGGGTGCGATTAAGCATTCGAAGTAGTCTCGATTGTCAGTTTCGAAACGAAGTAATGCATTGATATGACTTGTATTTAACGGTTCAAATGCGATTGACATAACACCGTGTACTCATTTGTATGGGATATCTGTGCCTGTCAGTTCTCGTTTAACTGCAATTTTTTGGTTCTTACCCATTAGAATTTTGACTTGGTTCAACGACTCTTTGGCCAATATTCGGCGCTCTTCTTTTGTCCATATTTTGTGATACATGGCTTTAACGGTTGCGTTGGTATCGGGCGATCGTGCAACTAATTTCGAAGCGAGTTTTTTTGCGTCTTCAACTGGGTTATCGCTAATGCTTGATATCAGATTGTAAGACAGTGCTTGTTGAGCTGAAATAGGTTCCGCTGTCATGGCCAAACGAATAGCGTGGTCAGCCGCTACACAGGCTTCTAATCCTGGCGTCCCACCCATATCTGGTATCAAGCCCCATTTTGCCTCCATAATCGATAACGAGGTATCTGGTGACGCAATACGATAGTCGCCTCCAAGAGCAATTTGCATACCGCCCCCCCAGCACTTTCCATGCAACGCCATGATCACCGGGACCTTGAGCCGACGCCAGCCAACGCTGACACGCTGTGCGAGGTTTGCATTGCCGGGCAGCCACTTCCACAATAGTTTCAGAGAATTTGATGGGCTCGACATAACGGACTTCACATCCAGTCCCGAGCAAAAGCTCACGCCATTTCCAGACACGATCACCACACGAATATCCTTGCGTCTAGACAGCGACTTTATCGCACCGTCAATAGCGTGAAACATAGCCATATTCAGTGCATTGTGTTTTTCAGGCCGATTAAATTGCACATGAGCAATTCCCTTTTCAACCGATATAGCAATACAGTCTGTCATCATCGTCACCCTCTTATTATTGTAATTTTAAGCGCTAGATGTAGCGTCTACGCTCTGCCAAAAAGCCAAGCAATACAAAACTCGCAATGTACGCCACACCCTGATATTGCCATGGTAAATACGCCAATACATGTCGTACAAATGGTGCACCATAAATAGTGAGTAGCCCATAACCGAATGCACATAAAAGTACAAATGCAGAGGTTCTGATAACGAAGTGATACGGCGCTAATACACGCTTTACGTGCTTGTTAATTAGGTCTCCATAAACGACTAACGCCGTCGCCACTAACATCAGACTCATCTGCTGGTAATAGTCAGATAACCATCTGGAAAAATCACCCAGTACGTCGGTCATATCTGCCCCTCGATTCTGTATTATTCATCGGCCGTTGTTGTGTAACGCAGGCCTCATTTTTTCTGTGTTATTACTCATTCGCAATAACGCTCGCTTGTCGGTCTCTCGATATTGAATACGGCCGAAACGTTTCGACTTCGATCAACATCTACTCTCGCTCTATTTTTGCGCGGAGTAAGGGTCTTCAGCCATTAAGTAGGCGCGTAGCTCGGCCTTTTGGGGATGACTATGAAGCCACTCCCTGACTTCTTTTGCCCTGTCATACGTTTCTTCACCAAACTTATCAGCGTAAATGGCGGCAAAGTTTTTATTCGCCGTATCCAACTTAATTTGACGCTGCCATGCTTGGGTGACGATCTCGTTTAGCGCACCGGCAATCCCATCGCGCTTGAGCATTTCCCATTCACCTTTATCTAACCAAACACCGCCTACGGCCGCTGAATAATCAATACGATGAGGGGTGGTTGTAGAAATACGCATCTTCCTCATGATGCCACCTGTTACGGGGCAAAATAGCGCTCGCCCTGTGTCTTGAGGAATATCCTCAACGGTCAGATCATCTGAGAACTTATGCTCTGGGTGCATCTCTTTCCAACTGACGAAATCTTCTATCAACAACCAATCACCACCGCACAAATCGCATTCTCTAGAACGCAAGTTATCATCGATAAAATTTGGGACGAGGCGACCGCCATCACAACTTGGGCATTTCATACTGCAATTCCTATTTGCTTATTGTTGGCATCAGTCTAACGCTGGAGTGAAAGTATTTCGACTAAAAGATATTGATAGTGCGATATGTCGATTATGCCGAGTGCCGGTGTTTCTTATCCGCATTAAAAATACTGCGCGATAACAAAGAGACATGAAGCGTAATCTGCCCTAAACGTAAAAATCCAAATGGTGCTCCCCATCATCTTGAGGTTTGGCTTCATTTGAGTCTGGTTTAGCATTAGCGTCAGGTGATTGGTGGCGAATGTACTGCTCTTTATCACTTACCTTACGCTCTTCTTGGTGTTCTGCTTTTTCTTCCTCGTTGAGGCTATTGGACGTTTTTTGTTTGGTGACTTTTTTTACCTTTTTGTCTGCGACAACAGGCACTTTCCCCTCTCTGGGGATAATAGGAAAGATTAGGTCGTTGTTCATAATTCACTCCTCTTGCTCAATATACATCGGCAAAGATGCGAACAATATTTAGCCAAAAACTAACACTATCATGTTAATAATACGTAAATTATCGCAAGTTGGACGTTAAGTTATTTGATATAACGCAGAAGTTTGGAAAAAAGGTTGCAAAGGCTGAGTCATTTAGCTACTGTTTGGCCGTCTATTTTTTGGAACGTTTTTTTCGAATATGTATATCAGCGCCCTAATGCATCACCACCATCATAAAGCATAACCTTTCAGGTTTGTGCTGGAAGGTTAATGGTCCTTCCAGTGGCGCGACAAGATTCTCGACCCCCGGAAGGAAACTTCCGGGGGTTTTTCGTTTCAGGGTCAAATAAATTCAGGAACTTTAGAGGAACATCACAATGAGTGATAACAAACGTCTACGCATCGCAGTACAAAAATCAGGTCGATTAAGCGATGACAGCATTGCATTACTAAAAGCCATTGGCGTCAAACTACAGATCAGAGATCGTTTGCTTATTGCTCATTCAACTAATCAACCCATCGACTTATTGCGCGTGCGTGACGACGACATCCCCGGACTCGTCATGGATGGTATTGTCGATCTCGGCTTTATCGGCGAAAACGAGCTTGAAGAAAAAATGCTTGAGCGCAAAGCATCTAACAAGCCTTATGAATTTAAAACGCTGCGCCGCCTAGACTACGGTGGTTGCCGCCTGTCTATTGCTGTACCTAACGAGCTTGAGTACCCAAGCGTTAAGGCATTAGAGGGCAAATCCGTTGCCACAACTTACCCTTATTTACTCGAACGTTTTTTTGAAGAACAAGGTATCAACGCACAAGCGGTAATGCTAACAGGTTCGGTGGAAGTCGCGCCCCGCGCTGGTGTCGCTGACGCTATCTGCGATCTAGTATCAACGGGGGCAACATTAGAAGCAAATGGCTTAGAAGAAAAAGATGTGATCTTCCGTTCTAAAGCCGTACTAATACAAAAGGCAGGAGAAATTGAAGAAGACAAACAAGCGCTTATCAATCGATTCTTGCCACGTATAGACGGCGTGACACAAGCTAAAGAAAGTAAATACATTATGCTACATGCGCCCAAAGCGTATTTGGAGCAAGTGAAGAGCCTTTTGCCTGGAGCAGAAAACCCAACAGTATTGCCTTTAGCTGGGAATGAAGATCAAGTTGCTATTCACGTAGTCAGCCCTGAAACACTATTTTGGGAAACCATGGAGAAGTTAAAGGCACTTGGTTGTAGTTCTATTTTGGTCATGCCAATTGAAAAAATGATGGGTTAATAAACGATGATCAACTGGTCCTCTCTATCAGCAAACGAACGGCGGCGCGCACTTTCTCGCCCGGCACTTGCTGACAATCAAGCACTGGCTAATACCGTGCGAGATATCATCGCCAACGTGAGAAACGAAGGCGATAAGGCAGTCATAGACCTCACGCGACAGTTTGATTACCAAGGTCTAAATACGCTACCACTATCTGTTTCCAAGCGAGATGAGCTTGCAAGCAGGGTAACCATTAATGTGACCGAAGCGATTGAACTCGCGTTTGACAATATTCGTCAGTTTCACGAAGCCCAACGCCCAACAAACATCGATCTCAATACGATGCCGGGCGTTCGTTGTGAGTTACAGTTTTCAGCACTAGACGCGGTTGGTCTTTATATTCCAGGTGGAACAGCGCCACTTCCGTCAACCGTTTTAATGCTGGGTGTACCCGCACTTGTCGCTGGCTGTCAACGTAAAGTCTTATGTACTCCGCCCAACAGCCAAGGCGAAATTGCGCCAGAGATTGCATTTGCAGCCAAGCTATGTGGAATCGAAGAAATCTATTTGTGCGGCGGTGCACAAGCTATCGCAGCGCTCGCATTTGGTACACAAAGTATCGCCAAGGTAGACAAAATCTTTGGCCCGGGAAACAGCTTTGTAACTGAAGCGAAGCAGCAGGTCAGCCAAGTTGCAGAAGGTGCCGCAATTGACATGCCTGCGGGTCCATCTGAAGTCCTTGTTCTGGCGGATGCCGATGCGAACCCAGAGTTTGTCGCCGCAGACCTTTTATCTCAAGCTGAACACGGTGTCGACTCTCAAGCGGTGTTGGTGAGTAATAGCCAAGCACTGATTGAAACAACAAAATGTGAAGTAGACAAACAACTCGCCGCGCTGTCGCGTAATGAGATTGCCGTCAAAGCGATGGAAAATGCGCGCTATATATTAACAGACACGTTAGACGACGCATTTTCTGTCAGCAATCAATATGCGCCAGAACACTTGATTGTGCAGGTTAACGATGCGCGTAGCGTGCTAGGCCAATTAAAAAATGCGGGGTCGATTTTTGTTGGCGCCTATTCACCAGAATCGGCCGGAGACTACGCCAGTGGCACCAACCACGTACTACCCACTTATGGTTATGCAAAAAACTATTCCAGTTTGGGTTTGCTTGATTTCATGCGTCGTTTTACCGTGCAAGAAATTACAAAAGACGGCATGCGAGGTCTAGGACCCGCTATTATGGCGCTGGCAGCGGCAGAGGGCTTGGACGCGCACGAAAAAGCCGTCGCAGTGAGAATGGCAACATTAGGTGAGGAGCCAAAATGAGTGAACTTATCGATAACTTACTCAACGAGCACCTCATTGCGCTGAAACCCTATGAATCGGCAAGAAGACTTTTTTCTGGCGGTCAAGATTGGCTCAATGCCAACGAATCCCCATTTGCCAACGACTACACAATGGATGACAGCCACTTCAATCGCTATCCAGATTGTCAGCCGCCGGCGGTCATTGACGGCTATGCGCGCTATACGGGATTAGCGACAGAACAAATCATAACCACACGCGGTGCAGACGAAGGTATTGAGTTACTTATCCGCACATTTTGCACCCCCGGAAAAGACAGTGTTTTGATTTGTCCACCGACTTATGGGATGTATGCAATTAGTGCTGAAACGTGCAATGTCGGCATTAAAAAAGTACCGTTGAATAACGATTTCTCACTCGATGTCGACGGCATATGTGGCAAGCATGACGTAAACCTTGTCTTTATTTGCTCCCCCAATAACCCGACAGGAACGCGAGTTGATCAAGCTGATTTGATTAAGGTACTAGAACACTTTGCGGACAAAGCCTTAGTCGTTGTCGACGAGGCTTACATTGAATTCGATATCGATACGACATGGGCAAGCCAACTAGCGAAATATCCCAATCTGGTGATATTACGTACCTTGTCCAAAGCATTCGCTTTGGCGGGTATTCGTTGTGGTTTTACACTCGCGAATCAACCTGTTATTGCTGCTTTGATGAAAGTGATTGCCCCCTACCCTGTACCCGAGCCAGTTGCACAAATTGCTGCGCAAGCGCTATCGGAAAACGGAATAGAAAAGCTCAATACACAGGTCGCGAATATCGCCGATGAACGGGCACAACTCGCCGTCGCGTTAGACAAGATAGATGGTATTACGCTTGTCGGGGACACGAAAGCGAACTTCATTTTGTTTAACTATGAGCACAGTAAAGCACTGATGGCATTTTTGGTCGACAATGGCATGCTGATTAGAGACCAATCCAAACAATTAAATTTGGATAATTGCCTGCGTGTGAGCATAGGGAATGCCGACCAAAACGCGCGACTGCTTGACCTTATTACACAATTTATTGCGAAGACCGGAAACTAATAATGAGCCAACAACCCATTTTATTTATTGACCGCGACGGTACCTTGGTCGAAGAACCCCCCGTCGACTTTCAACTTGATAGCTTAGAGAAATTGGTGTTCGAGCCGAATGTCATTCCGGTACTGTTAAAACTACAAGCGGCAGGATTCAAGTTAGTCATGGTAACCAACCAAGATGGCTTGGGCACAGAGAGTTTTCCGCAGGAAGATTTTGACAAGCCCCACAATACCATGATGCAAATATTTAACAGTCAAGGTGTGCAATTTGAAGAAGTACTGATTTGCCCACACTTTGAACAGGACAACTGCACATGCAGAAAGCCTAAATTGGGTTTGGTGAAACCGTACCTTCAACAAGGTCGCGTAGACTTCACGCGCTCATATGTCATTGGCGATCGAGCGACTGACATGCAATTAGCAGAAAACATGGGGATTGTTGGCCTTCAGTACGAGCGTGATGGATTGAACTGGGACGCCATCGAAAAACAATTACTGGCATCCTCGCGCATTGCGCAAGTAGTGAGAACGACATCTGAAACCGATATTCGAATAAAAGTCGATTTAGATTCATCGGCTAAGTCAACCATTCAAACCGGTCTTGGCTTTTTCGACCACATGCTTGACCAAATTGCCACTCATGGTGGTTTTGAGCTTAACCTTACTGTGGATGGTGACTTACACATAGATGACCACCACAGTGTTGAAGATACCGCTCTGGCCCTAGGTGAAGCATTGAAAAAAGCCCTTGGAGACAAACGTGGTATTGGTCGATTCGGCTTTGCCTTGCCAATGGACGAGTGTCGCGCCGAATGTATCATGGATATTTCAAACAGACCGCACTTGAAGTTTGACGCTGAATTTAGCCGAGATACGGTAGGTGAAATGGCCACGGAAATGGTGCCGCACTTCTTTTATTCTCTAGCGCAAGCAATGGGGTTATCGTTGCACCTTTCCACCACTGAGGGCAACGCACATCACCAAGTTGAGAGTTTGTTTAAAGTATTTGGGCGAGCATTACGTCAGGCGATCACCAAGCAGGGTGATGCCCTACCGAGCAGTAAAGGAGCACTGTAACCATGGCAGATAAAATCGTCATTGTTAACACGGGCTGTGCCAATATTTCCTCAGTAAAGTTCGCCGTTGAACGGTTAGGCGTGAACGTAACAGTATCGGACGATACTGACGTAATCTCGCGCGCCGACAAGGTATTTTTACCCGGTGTTGGCCACGCCAATGCAGCGATGAAAAGTATTCGGGCGAAAGGATTGACTGAGGTAATCCGTTCACTCGAACAACCGACACTGGGCATTTGTTTAGGAATGCAGTTAATGGTGACAGAGTCCCAAGAAGGGATAAACGGTAACACGCCCTGTCTAGACCTCATGCCAGGTATTGTCGAACAAATGACGGCAGAAAACTTACGCCTGCCCCACATGGGATGGAACAAAGTCAATGCCCTTGGCAACGCGCCATTGTTTAGCGGCATCGATGATGGTACCTACTTCTATTTCGTGCATAGCTTCTGTGTGAAGCACTATGAACACACGATGGCGACCAGTGATTATGGTCAAGTGTTCTCGGCGGCGATAAACAAAGACAATTTCTTTGGCGTGCAATTTCACCCAGAGCGTTCTAGTGACGCTGGTGCTCAACTACTCAAGAATTTTATAACGCTATGATTATTCCAGCTATAGATTTAATCGACGGTGCTGTAGTCAGACTGTATCAAGGGGACTACGCGCAAAAAACAGAATACAAACTCGACCCTGTCGAGGTCGTTAACAGTTATGCCGATCAAGGCGCAACCTGGTTGCATATAGTTGATCTTACTGGTGCAAAAGACACGAGCAAACGTCAACTCTCTCTTATTCAAAAGATGGTCGCCACAGGTAGAATGGATTTTCAGGCTGGCGGTGGCATTCGCTCTGAAGATGATGTGAAACAGCTACTCGAAATCGGTGTAAAACGCGTCGTAATTGGCTCACTCGCCGTGAAACAACCCGAGTTGGTGAAGGGTTGGGTAGAAAAATACGGACCAGAAGCTATCGTTTTGGCACTGGATGTAAATATCGATGCATCAGGTAATAAAATGATTGCAACCCATGGCTGGCAAGAGGACTCCGGCGTGGCATTGGAAGGCTTGCTTGAAGATTTTCAATCAGTTGGGGCGAAACATGTATTGTGTACTGACATCAGCAGAGATGGCACCTTACAAGGCGCAAATGCAGAGCTATATGCAGAGATGAAACAACGTTTTCCTGACGTGCAATGGCAAGCCTCCGGCGGCATTGGAGCGCTAAGCGATATTCAAACGCTTAAGCCTACTAAGGTAGATGGGGTTATTCTGGGCAGAGCATTGCTCGAAGGTAAGTTTACCGTAAAGGAGGCGATCGCATGCTGGCAAGACGCATAATTCCGTGCCTTGACGTTCGCGATGGAAAGGTCGTCAAAGGCGTTCAATTTAGAAATCATGAGATCATTGGTGATATCGTACCGCTAGCGCAAAAATACGCAGAAGCGGGGGCCGATGAATTGGTATTTTATGATATTACTGCCAGCTCAGACCAACGTGTTGTCGATAAAAGCTGGGTTAGCCGAATCGCCGAAGTCATCGATATCCCATTTTGTGTGGCTGGCGGCATAAAATCCGTCGAAGATGCCGGTCGAATTCTTGAAATGGGCGCTGATAAGATTTCAATTAACTCCCCCGCCCTTACTAATCCAGACTTGATCAATCAATTACATGACGTATATGGTCAACAATGCGTCGTTATTGGTATCGATAGTCATTTCAACAGTGACACGCAAAAATACGAAGTCTATAAGTTCACTGGTGATGAAAGTCGCACTCAGCAAACTCGCTGGGAAACGATTGATTGGGTAAAAGAAGTACAACGCCGTGGCGCCGGTGAAATTGTGTTGAATTGTATGAATCAAGATGGTGTTCGCCAAGGCTATGATATTGCGCAACTGAAAGCCGTCAGAGCGGCTTGTAAATTACCGCTTATTGCGTCAGGTGGTGCGGGCGCCCCCGAACACTTTACCCACGTTTATCAGGAAGCAGACGTGGATGGCGCACTCGCAGCGTCAGTGTTCCACAAGGGAATCATTGAGATTCCAGAATTGAAGACGTATCTTGCCGAACAAGGTATCGCGATGCGTTCTCTTCCAAATATCAAAGGCTAAATGAATCAGTATGCTAATTACTAAAGACAATATGGACCAGCTAGCCTGGGAAAAAATGGACAACTTAATCCCTGCGATTGTACAAGACGCAGTTTCAGGGAAAATCCTCATGCAAGGTTTTATGAACCAAGAAGCCTTGGCAACGACGCTTGACGCTAAAAAAGTGACGTTTTTCAGCCGGTCTAAACAGCGTCTGTGGCAGAAAGGTGAAACCTCGGGTCATACCCTAGACTTGGTAGAAATTGGCGCTGATTGCGACAATGATTGTATCCTTGCGTTAGCAAAACCAAATGGCCCAACGTGTCATACTGGTGTGGAATCGTGCTTCTATGATAACCAAGCTGCGTCGTTTACATTCTTAGCAGATTTAGAACGCGTCTTAGCGGCGCGCAAAAACGCGGATGTCGATTCGAGCTACACGGCTAAGTTGTATGCCAAAGGAATCAAACGTATCGCTCAAAAAGTTGGAGAAGAAGGGGTTGAAACCGCCTTGGCTGCAACGGTAAAAGATACCGAGGAGCTCAAAAATGAAGCAGCTGACCTCTTGTATCATTTAACCGTGCTGTTGCAAGCAAGTGATTTGGAACTCGATGACGTAATTAACGTACTCAAATCCAGACATTCTGCTTAATCTTCCGCCCCTTTGTAAGTAGCGCGCTTGAGTCGCGCTACTATCTCTGCGTCCATATCCTTGTTCGCAGCAAGATAACCTATCACTTCAAGCTCAGGGATATACGCGACACTGCGTAGCCGAATATCAGGCATAGATAATTGCTTTCGCATCATAGGTATCAACGCTGGGTCTTCGATAATCAAATCAACGTTTTTTCGGGCGAGGCGTTCCCATGAACACTGTATATCGGCGCACGCAATAAAATGGACACCCTCTTTTAGCCCAATTGATGTCAGCCAATTGTAGGCAATATCGTCTCGCTGCACGGCAACGCTTAACTGCCTCAAATAAGTCCAATCCGGAATGTCTATATCGGTTCTTTCTGCTAGCGCAACAAATGCCAATTTAAATTCCGATACAGGCGCAATCCAATGAAACTGTGTTTCTCTTTCGGCAGTCTTGGCGATGGAATAAATCAATGCGTTGGGGGTTTTCTCAACACTTCGATATGCCCTCGCCCATGGCACTAGTTTAAAATCAGCTTCAATGTCCGCACTCGCCAAAATCGCTTTAACCTTGTCAGTCGACGACCCCGCAACCTGTCCTGAATGATCGAGATAGTGATAAGGCGGAGATGATTCAGTAAACACTGGCAACGTTTGGGCAACACAAAACTGGGTGAGGCACCCAATGAGTAAAAACGGCAGCAGCATGGCGCGTGTCATAGTGAACAATCATGGCAACGTAAAAAAGATAAGTCGAACATAACAACAGTTATCACAAAGCGCAATTAAGGCGTGTAGTTCCATTAAGACCGTAACATTTACTTACGTTCGCGTTTGAACTATTCAGTCATGACCAACACTAATCTTGAACATGACATATAAAAGGGAAAAAATAATGGTGACGCTCAAAAAGTTGTGGGACGACAATAAAGGACTGTTCATTTTCATTTTGCTGATGAGTGTATTCAGAAGTAGTGTGGCGGATTGGTATCACGTCCCTACGGGTTCAATGGAACCGAATATTCAAGTTGGCGACCGCATTTTAGTTGAAAAAGCCGCGTATCGATTTGACATTCCCTTTACTGATATTGGCATTCAGCATAGTACACCGCAACGGGGCGATATCGTCGTATTCAATAGTGAAGCCGCACACAACAGGCTCGTCAAACGGGTAATTGGTGTGCCAGGCGACTCAATATCGTTAGCGAACAACGTGCTTACCGTAAACGGGGAGCAAGCGGCTTACCGAGTAATTGGGAATAGTAGACTCGAATCTATTGGTGGCTTAGAGCGGATAGTCAAGGTGTCATCCTATCCCAACCCAAGACGCTCTTTTCGTGAGGTTATTGTACCCGATGGCCAACTGCTGGTTCTAGGAGACAATCGGGATAACAGTGCAGATTCACGCGTTTATGGCTTTATACCCATGCACGAGTTAGCTGGGAAAGCGACACGAGTCTTGTATTCGCTTGATTCAGACACATATTATTTGCCAAGATCATCGCGATTTTTGAAAAAATTATAAAAAAGTTGAAAAAGTGGGTTGAAAACGATTTGACCCACCTTATATATGAAGTATGGCGCTTGAGAACAAGGCCATACTAACGCCGCCGAATCATCGGGGCACAATTTAAAAAACATATTGCTTAATAATGAGGATATGACTATGCGTACTATCGATCTATCTCCACTATACCGTTCATTTATTGGTTCTGAACACCTTGCCTCTATGATTGACGCCGCAGCGCGCAACGAAAAACAGAGCAGTTATCCCCCATACAACATCGAGCTACTAGCCGATGATAAGTACCGAATTACTATGGCTGTGGCTGGTTTTAGCAAAGACGATGTTTCTATAGAAGTCCAAGAAAACACGTTGACTATTACGGGCAAAAAAGCAGCAGCAAAGCCTGACGCTGGAGAACGCAAGTTCTTGCACAAAGGTATCTCAGAACGAAACTTCGAACGCAAATTTCAATTGGGTGATCATGTAAAAGTGCTTACTGCTGACATGGAAAATGGCCTGCTTCATATCGATTTAGAGCGATTGATTCCGGAAGCCCAGAAGCCCAGAAAAATTGAAATTGGCAGTAACCTAATCGAGGGCTAATGCCCCAATCTATGACTTTATTTACGTCGGTGCTCGCATGAGGCCGACACCTTTGCCGCCAGTAATTGGGGCACTCACTTTACATATTGCTTAACAATAAAGGATATGACTATGCGTACTATTGATCTATCACCACTCTATCGTTCATTTATTGGTTCAGACCGCTTGGCAAACCTTGTCGATTCAGCCAGCCGAAACAATGGCCATGCAGGATTTCCTCTGTATAACATCGAGTTACTCGGCGATAACCAGTACAGTGTTACCTTGGCCTTAGCAGGCTATCGAAAAGAAGATTTAAACATTGAGGTCAAAGAAAACACATTGACTGTTAGCGGTAGCGTTGCCACCAACAACGATGAAAAAGACAAAACGAAGTTCATTCATAAAGGAATAAGTCAGTCTAATTTTGAACGAAAATTCCAATTGGGCGACCACGTCAAAGTATCAGGCGCTGATTTTGTGGATGGTTTACTGACGATTTCTCTTGAAAGAGTGATTCCAGAAGCACTGAAACCCCGCACTGTTGAAATTGGCAGTAAGCTTATCCAAAGCTAATTAACTAAGTGTGTTTCTCCCTTCTTCTTTGCGGCGCTTATGCGCCGCTTTTTTTTATATCCATGTCGCTGACAACCTAGGCCAAACCTCTGTGGTTAATTCGTTACCCGTGACAATATGATATTCAGTGAAGTTGGCAGCGGTAGCACATGCATGGTTGGGTAGTAATCGAAGTTTCGTACCAGGCGTTGTCCAATTAGCAGGAATAGGTCTGCCATCAACCCCTTCAATAATACCGTGTTCTTGGTTCATACGTTTTACAATAAACTGGCTGTGTATCTTGCCCTCAATATCTGCTACGACACCGAAGCCTTCTGTCAAACCATGAGCGCCTTCGTCGCTCGACATTGCCATCCATCCAGCATCGATAATTAGCCATTGTTTATCTTTCCTAAACCCAATCACAGACGTCAAAACCGAAAGCGCAATATCTTCTGGCTGACATATACCCAGCGCAGCCATTGTTCTGTCCATCGTCACACAAACGCCTGTACGCACCTCCGTTGCGCGCGAACGTGAAGAACGGATCATGCCGGTTGGCGTCGACCCCAGTGATAAAACATCACACCGAAACCCCGACGCAGTCAACGCTGCAACCGCTTCATTGGCTTTGACTTCTTCAGTCAGCGCCGCCTGCGCCAATGACGCTTTATTGAAGCATTCATAAGCCCCTCCCGCATATGCCATTAGACCGCGAAAACGGATGTTAGTGTACTGATTCAAACACTTCACAATATCAATTAGTGTACTTGAGCTCGGCTCCACGCCCGCACGACACCCATCGACATCGAGCTCAATCATGACATTTACCGGATTGGAAAATGTATCCGACGCTTCCCCTAATGCTCTTGCCATGGCAGTACTGTCTAATATGACAGTGAAATCCGGCGTGATATCGAGTAATTGTTTGACATGACCAAACTTATCAGGAGACAAACCAACGGCGTAAAGAATGTCTCGATACCCCGCATCCGCAAAAATGCGAGCTTCAGCTATCGTCGATACCGCTATTGGGCCAGTCGGCGGCGCATAATACGCCGCAGCATCGAGGCTTTTTAACGTTTTAACATGTGGCCGCCACAACAAACCGCTTTTTTTACAGGCAAGTCGCATCCGTTCAATATTGGCTTTAAAGCTCGGTTTATCCAATAACAAAGCCGGTGTGTTGAGCGTCTCCACACTTAGAGACATGATCAAACCGTCCAATACAAAACATATAGATTCATAACCGCGAGGATAATGAGTGCAGCAAACGTTAACAACATCCCGACAAGGCGCTGCCAACTTGCACCAGCGTGCAGCCTCAGGCCATAAGCGTGCAGTAATCGACCGAATAGCAAACTTGCGCCCATAGCGTGCGCCATACCATTCATATCGGCATTGACTTCAAACGTCGCCAACATGACTAAACAGATTGGAACGTACTCGCTAAAGTTACCATGGGCTCGAATCAGGCGTTGCAGCGTGGTGTTACCTCCGTCTCCAATACCAATAGCGCCAGCTCTTCGGACTTTGATGACCAATACTGACAAGTAAAAATAGCAGAGCCCCAACAGGCTTGCATAAAAAGCGGTAATAAATAGATTCACGTTTTAGCCTTATTTTAAAAGGACGATTCTCACAATCGTCTTGTTAATCGCCCGAAGATTTTGCAATATTGTTGTCACAAGTGGCACACATGGTAAAGGTCTTTAGCCAAATTTATCTTTACACTTTGTGGCCTTAGGACTAAATAATAATCGATACGTAATGGATTTCGCGTGCGCTCAATGCTTTTACTTAGTAGTTTCTTTTTGTCTTTTTTTGTCGATTGCTCGACGATAGAAGAAGAAACGTCCCCCACCCTCGTTCTCACTTATAGCCGGCAACTCGATGATCCTCACGCGAAATGGCATAAATTGGTGTATACAGACGCGTTAGCTCGCTTAGGTTATGAACTAGAAATTGTCCACGTGCCATTACTTCGAGCGGGCAAATACGCAAGTAACGGGACCATTGATGGTGAGCTTAGCCGGGTGTTTGAATATGGCCAAGGCCTCAAAAACCTCGTCCGTGTTCAAGAAAATGCCACTATTATCGAATTTTCTGCATTTGCCTCTCAAGATATTAGGCATGTAAACGAATGGAAGCATATTCCCGATATTGCGCAAAGTGCGATTTATCGCCGAGGTGTTAAGACGGTATCAGCGCATTTAATGCAACAGTTTGAACCAGACAGCCTCATCACGGTTAATACGGTCGCTCAAGCATTGGATGCATTAAGCCTTAATCGAGGTTTAGTATATGTAGACGTTAAAAATAGTGTTTTGAATACGCTTCATTACGACCAAGCAGACCATGAAGATTGGCAACACATTCACGAATTAGGCGTGGTAAGCACCAACACGACTCATGTGTGGTTGAATAAAAAACACGAAGTGCTTGCACATCAATTATCAAAAATACTTATCACAATGAAACAAGCAGGTGACTTTGAACGCTATCGCCAGCAACTTGGTATTGCCGACGATGCCCTAAAATGGTGACGTCAGTCTTCAATAAAATCTTCACGTGCAGGGCTGAATGTATCGATGAGAATACCTCCCGTTGGGCAAACTGCACCATGTTCAACATGAGGGGGAATTAAACAACTGTCACCCGGTTTCAGAATTTTCACCACACCATCAATGTTAAAGTGAAACTCACCTTCTTCGACGTATGTGACTTGGGAATGGCGATGTTTGTGAACATAGCCTTCCGCCCCTTTATCAAACCATACTTTGACCGCCATCAATTCATGATTGAAGCCAAGCATCTGACGTTTTAATCCGCCTCCCAAGTCTTCAATCGGTGTTTCACTACCAAATAAAAAGTGCTCACTCTGCTTTGCCATTATTTTACCCTTGAATTAGGAGACACTGGGAGCACGCTAGCGCTCCCTCAAGTCGACTCTGAATGAAGCTTATTTCTTTAACCCTAAGAAATAATCAAAGATTTCTGGTACGTTGCCATTTCCCATACCTGCATCAAAAGCCGCTTGTAAATTAGCGGAAGAACCCTCAGCAATTGGCGATACCGTACCTAAGTCGCTGACCATTTGCAGGAAGTACCCTAGGTCTTTGTTGGCATTAGCGATAGAAAAGCCCAGATCACTGACGCTATCTACGGCATAATTTTTACAAAACTGCATGAACGGCGAATTCGATGGACCAGCCGACATAATGTCGAACAACTGTTGACGATCAACACCCGCTAATTCGGCGACTGCAAACGCTTGAGACATTGCACAAACGGTTGTCATCCCCATAAAATTATTGATTAGCTTCGTCGTGTGTCCCGCGCCTAATGCACCTAAGTAAAAGACATTTTCACCCTGGTCATCCAACACAGGTTTCACTTTGTTGAACGTCTGTTCATCACCTGCCGCCATAATGTTTAGCAAACCGTCTTTTGCATGAGCAGGCGTTCTTCCTAGAGGCGCGTCTACCATACCTACACCTTTCGCCGCCAGATCTGCACCGATTTTGCGCGTCGATGCGGGAATAGAGGTACCGAAATCTACCAACACTGCACCGTCTTTTATACCAGCCAGAATTCCCTCTTCGCCATACATCACTTTCTCTACAATTGCAGAGGTAGTAAGGCACAGCATCACGATGTCGACTGATTCGGCGAGTGCTTTGGCACTCGATGCACTTTGGGCGCCACGCTCAACACATTTCGCCACCGCATCTTGATTTAAATCCATCACGACTAGTGGGTAACCTTTGTTCTGTAGATTTTCCACCATATTGCCGCCCATCAACCCTAGGCCTATAAATCCAATTGTCGGTTTAGACATGAATGACTCCTATCAATTTGGATTGCCTTCGCGCATTTCCCGTCATTTTGTTCAATACGAATTTACCAAAAAAAGAAAATTGGTATTGTTATAAACCACATAGCTTTGAAGACGTTTTTGTAAATCTGGCAAGAAACACTATTACTTACCAATAAGTTTTGCATAACCTTATTTTCACATTACCAATTTGTCAACCAATAATTATAACCATACAGATCGGATGACTTGTCCAAACGTGGTCGTTTTCACATTTGAACAACGGCTCAAAAACCCAACAAAAATACTTATAAAGTGTTAAATTTCAACAAATAAACTATACGCCAACACTAAATTTAGTCATTGTCATAGGTGTTGAATTCGCACAGTTCCACATAGTCGGCTTACACTCAACAACATAAGCCACAATAAAAAATAAAACATTTTGTATTACCAATTGTTGATCTTTGGCTACATTGAGTGTAAACATATTGTAAACCTCTTGTGACAATCAGGTGTTTTCACTTTGACGTCAAATGAGAAAGGCACAACAACACACGCAGGAAGAACCATGGGACACAAACTTTCAAAAATCACATTGGCGATACTTTCCGCCTCTTCGATAAACTTGGCGTTTAATAGTTACGCGCAAGACGCCCCCAATGCTGACGAGGAGGACGTTGAAGTTATTCAGGTTTCAGGTATACGAAGCTCATTAACCAGCGCACTCGCTGAAAAGAGAGATTCGAGCAACCTCATTGAGGTCATTCAAGCCGTTGATATTGGTAAGTTGCCTGACCAGAACTTGGCGGAGGTTCTCGAAAATGTAACCGGGATTCAAATCACTCGTGAAGCGGGCGTGGGTACTGGTGTACAGATACGTGGTACCAATGCAAACCGGACAGAGATCAACGGCGTGTCAACGGTCGGGTCTGGTGCGGGAAGAAGTGGTATTGACTTCGAAGACGTATCTGCGGCTATCATTTCTGCAGTTGAAATCATTAAAGCGCCTGAAGCAAAAACAATTGAAGGCTCAGTTGGTGCGACAATTAATCTTCGCACTATTCGCCCTTTAGAACTTGATGAAATGCTCGGTGCAATACGAATACAAGCTGAGGATAGCAGCCTTTCTACAGATAGTGTTCAACCCAGGTTTTCGGGTGCGTGGGGAGACAAATGGGACACAGAACACGGTACGTTTGGCGTTGTGGTCAGTGGCAGTTATACGGAACAAGATGTTACTGCATTTCGCCCGAGAGTTGACCGAGATAACTCTATTGCATCAGACAGTGGCGCGGCTAGCGCGCAATCGTTTGACTTTCTTCCAATTCAATTCTTAAACCAAGATTACGATAACTTCGAATACGAGACGAAGAACTTCGCGGGAACGATAGAATGGGCACCAAACGAAAACTTTAAAGTATTCTTTGATACGGTTATTAATGAGCAAGACCGCCTTCAAGAGAGCTCTAGAGTGCAAGCTTCAGGTGTTAGTAGCCTCAATAACATTGCCGTTCCCACCGCATTTGAAACCGTTGATTTCGGTTCCTTAGATGGTGTGGATTTAGGCAGCATTCAAGCTGCACTGCAGGGTGTCATCCCTGTTGATTTAGCCGATGACGATGATGATCCAAATCTCAGGTTTTCAAGCGACACCAATTCTCGTATTACCGAAAGTAAAATTTTCCGTCTAGGTGGAGAGTGGCAAGGTGATAAGTACTCATTGTTCGTTGAGGTATCTAAGTCTCAATCAGATTCAACAACACCGAGCTTTAACACGACACTCAACTTTATTAATCCTAATGCACCGCTCGATGCTGGTGGTGGTAATGACAATAGTATTCCTTTTATTTACGATTTAACGGGTGGCTCACTAGCCTTTGGCGTTGCGTTTGGAGAAGAATTTGCTCCGACACCAGAACAGTTGTTAGATCCTGCTAATGTCGTTTTACGTGACGTCAATATCGGTCGTGATGTGGCAGAAAATAACGAAGACGCATTTAGAATCGACTTCTCTTACGACCTCGATATGGGTATTGTGACAACAGTTGATGCGGGCTACCGCTTCAATAAGACGACCAGTCTTCGCGATCAAGTCCGCGCCAACGTTGGTTTGCGTAGCTTAGCCGATAGTCCACGCGGTAATCTATTTGCCGACGTATTGACTCCAGGGCCTGATAACTTTAATGCCGCAGATGGTCGTTCGCTATTCGTAAGAGATTTCCTTCTGATCAATCCTGAGCTCGTGGCGTCAGATCCAGATGGTGTGCTCTCAACACTGAATGCAGCTATCACTGCACACGGTGGTTCACGTTCGATTAATTCACCGTCTTCCAATACATCAGGCTTTTTCGATATCGAAGAAACCACTCACGCATTATATGCCCAAGCTAATTTTGAATGGGATATGATTCGCGGTAATGCAGGCTTCCGCTATCTGCAAACTGATGTGGAATCCTTGGGTAACTCCATTACCACAGACGCTGATGGTAACGATTTGGTCTCTCAAGTGACCAATGAGGGGGACTACAATTTCTTCTTACCTCGGATAAATATTGTCGCTGATGTGACTGACGACCTTATAGTCAGAGCCGGTTGGTCGAAAGATATCCGCCGTCCAGATTTTGATGACTTATCAACATCCGTCACGTTTTCAACTAGTCCCAACCCTCCCGTCGCCATTGGTAACCCTGGGTTAGTGCCGGAAGAAGTGACCTCTTTTGATATTTCAGCTGAATGGTATTTTGCACCGGCCAGTGTATTGAGTGTGGGTTACTTCCATAAAAAACGTAAAGACCTACACGTAAATCAACAGGTTGATCCTTTTGAAGATCCATCGACGGGCTTCAGGGACATTTCTGGACCTGACTGTGAGCAAGGCGGTATTTTCAACCCCATTGCAGACGTCAACGTTTTTGGTCCTGAAGGTGGCGTAGGTGTTTGCGTACCAACATCAACTGTCGTCAATGATACCGGCGAGACCACTCAAAAAGGTGTGGAATTGGCATTCCAGTATGACTTGTCTGGCTTTGAGGACGAGCTGGGTTGGGCATCAGGCTTCGGTATCGTTGCCAATTATACCTACCAAGAATTTTCTGGTGGTGAGTCAGTTGATAGTGCAACCAGCCGAGCAAGTGGCGTATTTGAATTGACGACTGGAGTGGAAGATATCGAAGTGACCGCATTGCAGTCACTCATCGATTTGTCGCAAAACGCTTATAACTTTACTGTGTATTATGAAAAGTATGGACTATCGGCACGAGCTCGTTATACATGGCGTGAAGCATATCGTTCAACTGACTTTGGTAGCACGAGTAGCTTCCCGTGGGGATTTCCTGTTGTGCAGGACGATCGTGGTCAGCTGAATGCGAGCATTATTTATACCGTGAACGAACAGCTTAACGTTGGTATCGAAGCGATAAACCTAACGGAGTCAGATGTAAACCAGTATTGTGTGAACGAAAACGCATTACTGTGTTTCCAAGGTCTTACTGATAGACGCGTTACCGTAGGTGCAACGTACCGATTCTAATCGGGAATGGAGATCAAAAAAGCCGCTTCACAAGAAGCGGCTTTTTCATATAAAGCTGGGCTTAACCAAGCAACGCAGCCAGCTTCTCGCTGACTAAGTCTACGGCTTCAGTACCATCTAGTTTGTGATACTGACAGTTACCAGAAGCGGCTTCCGCGGTGTAGTAGTCTACAAGGGGTTTCGTTTGTTCGTGGTAAATTGCTAAACGCTTACGAACCGTTTCTTCTTTGTCATCGTCTCGCACAATCAAGTCTTCGCCAGACTCATCGTCTTTACCTTCCACTTTCGGTGGATTATAGACAACGTGATAAACACGTCCTGACGCAGGATGAACTCTACGTCCGCCCATACGCTCTACAATAACATCATCGGCCACATCGAACTCGATACAATGATCAACGGCCACGCCCGCTTCCTTCATCGCATCCGCTTGAGGGATAGTTCGAGGGAACCCATCTAGTAAAAAACCACCTTTGCAATCGTCCTGTGCGATGCGCTCTTTTACTAGACCAATGATGATGTCGTCGGAAACTAATTTGCCTTCATCCATCACGCGTTTTGCCGCTAGACCCAACTCTGTTCCCGCTTTGATAGCAGCACGTAACATATCTCCAGTAGAAATCTGTGGTATGCCGTATTTACCCATCAAAAACTGTGCTTGAGTACCTTTACCCGCACCAGGAGCCCCGAGAAGTATGATTCGCATGTGTGCGCTCTCCGAATTATTTTATCCTATGTCTGCGAGCACTTTACACATTAGAAAGAGGCGTTACAAGACCAAGACACAGCATTATTTCATTCATAAGACTAATAGCGAATACAAATCAACCAACCTGACAATAAATCCACTAAAATCGCGACTTTGCACCGAATTAAAGTACTCAAGTAAGCATGTGATACCTGACAATGCGTAAAGTGAATGCAACACCAATCTACACAGATAAATACCCAACTCAACACGAGTATTCGGGTCAGATGACAAGACACTGCCATGAAGCACTAGTTGTGACAGAGGAAATAGGTGTAAAACGGTAAACTAGCTAGAAGGCCACGTTTAAAGGAACAACCTATAGGTCTTTCCCTCAGTGTTGCTCACTCTTACAAAGCAGTAAACATTGCTGCAAAGCGTTGCCTTGCTGTTGAGACATGTCTGCTCTTTGAGCAGGACACTTATCTATGCGGTTTGGTAACTGACTTAACCCTTCGTGACTTTTCGCCACGAAAGCGACCGACTTGCTCAAAATAGCAACAGAAAGTAAGCGTTTTAAGCACTTAAACAAAAAAACGGGCATTTCAGCCCGTTTTTCTATCTTAAGTCTGTAATGAAACCGTTTACTTAGAGAGGCTCATTAGTAGAGTGTTCAAATTGCGTACAAACGTTGCTGGGTCTTTCAAGCTACCTTGTTCAGACAGAGCTGCTTGATCAAACAAGACCTCAGTCAATTGCTTGAAACGCTCCTCGTCTTGCGTATCAGCAAGTAATTTCACCAAATCGTGATCTGGATTCAGTTCGAATTGATATTGTGCATCAGGAACTTGCTGTCCCGCCGCTTGCATTAGCTTAACCATTTGCGTCGTCATACCGTTTTCATCAGCAACGATACATGCGGGTGAATCAGTCAAACGATGGGTAAACTTAACATCGACAACTTTGTCGCCCAATGCTTCTTTCGCGCGTTCAAGTACGCCTTCGACCTGTTTTTCAGCATCTTCTTGGGCTTTTTTGCTCTCTTCGTCTTCGAGATCGCCCAAATCGAGATTAGCACTTGCTATAGACTGGAATGATTTCTCATTAAATTCAGTCAAGTGTTGCATTAGCCACTCGTCAATTCTTTCCCCGAGAAGTAATACTTCAATGCCTTTCTTGCGGAAAATCTCTAGATGAGGGCTAGTTTTAGCGGCTTGGTAGCTATCAGCAGTAACGAAGTAGATCTTATCTTGACCGTCTTTCATTCGCTCGATGTAATCAGCCAAGGAAACCGTCTGTGCATCAGAGTCATTATGCGTTGACGCAAAGCGCAGCAACCCGGCAACTTTTTCTTTGTTACCAAAATCTTCTGCCGGACCTTCTTTCAATACATTACCAAACTCAGACCAGAAAGACTGATACTTTCCAGCATCGTTTTTCGCCATGCGTTCTAGAATTTGTAATACGCGTTTAGTACAACCTTGACGCAATGTTTGCGTGACTTTATTGTCCTGAAGGATTTCACGGGATACATTCAACGGTAAATCATTCGAATCCAGTAAACCCTTCACAAAGCGTAGGTAAGTTGGCATAAACTGCTCAGCATCATCCATAATGAAAACGCGTTGAACAAACAGTTTCAAACCGTGCTTTTGGTCGCGATTCCACATATCAAATGGGGCTTTACTAGGTATGTACAGTAAGCTGGTGTATTCCGTCTTACCTTCAACTTTATTGTGTGCCCAAGCCAGTGGATCGGCGAAGTCGTGAGAGATGTGCTTGTAGAATTCGTTGTATTCTTCATCCGAAATATCAGATTTTTCGCGAGTCCACAACGCTGTAGCTTTGTTTACTGATTCCCACTCGCCAGGTTGTGCGGGTACTTTTTCACCATCTGGCCCTTCTGATTCTGGCACCTCATCTTTCCACATTTTAACGGGAACGCTGATGTGATCAGAGTATTTACCGATAATCGAGCGCAGGCGCCAATCATTGGCAAACTCTTTGTCGTCTTCTCTTAGGTGAAGTGTGATTTCCGTACCACGGCTGGGTTTGTTGATTTGTGCAATAGTGAATTCACCTTCACCATCAGATACCCATTCAACCCCTTCTTGACTATCAACACCAGCAGCACGCGTGCGCACAGTCACTTTGTCAGCAACGATAAAAGCAGAATAAAAACCTACACCAAACTGACCAATCAATTGCGAGTCTTTCGCGTCATCCCCAGATAGTTTACTGAAGAAGTCTTTGGTGCCTGATTTAGCGATAGTACCGAGATTAGCGATGACCTCATCGCGAGTCATCCCAATACCGTTATCGGCAATGGTGACAGTACTTGCTTCACTATCTGCGGTAATCTTTACGCACAAGTCGCCATCATTTTCATACAAGCTATCGTTTTCCAATGCTTTGAAACGCAACTTATCCGACGCATCTGCGGCATTAGACACAAGCTCTCGAAGGAATATCTCTTTGTTTGAATAAAGAGAGTGAATCATCAAATGAAGAAGTTGTTTAACCTCGGTCTGAAAACCATGCTTTTCTTGATTTGCAGCTTCAGCCATAAACCAGAGTCTCCTATTGCTTTTTATCGTTTTGATATCAATTTTTTAGTGGCTTGTACCACTTTTGCGATAAACAGAACGTAAGGGCGGCAAAGGGATTTTCAAGGGATGAAAAAGAAAAAACCGCAAATAATATGCGGTTTTGCAATGGCAATAGTATTAGAGCTTTCTCCGCCCAGAAAAGGCGTGAGTGAGTGTATTGCCATCAATGAACTCTAGTTCACCACCAACGGGAACGCCGTGCGCAATGCGAGACGCATCAACCTCATATTTTGCGCAAAGTTGAGCGATATAATGTGCCGTTGCTTCTCCCTCAACCGTTGGATTTGTAGCGAGAATGACCTCTGAAATACTGTCGTCGCGAAGTCGACGTTCCAGTATATCCAGCCCAATATCATTTGGCCCGATACCATCAATAGGAGACAAATGGCCCATCAATACGAAATACGTGCCTTGGAAGCTCGCCGTTTGTTCAATCGCTAATACATCTTGCGGGCTTTCTACGATACACAATAACCCTGACTGTGAACGGACGGGATGCGCGCAGATCTCACATAATGGCGATTCCGTAAAGGTACGACACGATTCACAGTGACCGATATGCTCCATCGCATTGTGCAAGGACTGGCTCAGATTCAACGCACCTTGACGGTTGCGTTCAAGTAAATGAAATGCCATGCGCTGCGCACTTTTGTTACCCACTCCAGGCAAGCAAGTAAACGCATCAATTAGTTCGGAAAGTAACGGGCTGTACTTCATAGTATTTTCTTAAGACTTCAACAAGCTAGGGAATACAATATCTACATACCATAGTATCACCAAACTAGTTGGCAATCAGGCATAAAAAAACCAAGCGTGTTTGCTTGGTTTTCGTCGCAATCAAGAAGCGATTAAAAGGGCATTTTGAAGCCCGGAGGTAGAGGCATACCACCGGTCACATCGCCCATTTTTTCCTTGCTGGTTTCCGCTACGCGACGAACACCATCGTTGAATGCAGCAGCAATTAAGTCTTCAAGCATTTCTTTATCATCGTCCATAAGCGATGGATCGATGTCAACGCGACGAATGTTGTGGTTACATGTCATGGTAACTTTTACCATACCAGCACCTGACTCGCCCGTTACTTCCATAGAAGCCAATTCTTCCTGAGCCTTCTGCATGCGCTCTTGCATCTGCTGCGCCTGCTTCATGATGTTACCCATTCCGCCTTTAAACATATTTTTTCTCGCTAATTTTATTGGTGAGCGTTATCGTGGTAAAACCGAATCCGGTACCACGTTCGCATCAAAGTTTGTGATTAAATCTTGAAACACGTTATCTGTTTGCACAACTTGATGTGCATATTGTTGACGCATCTGTTTAATTTCACCCTGTATTTTACTCGGCGTCGTTTCAGGTTCGCCCAGCGTGATAGTAATAGATAGTTGGTCGCCAACGACACTTTGCAAGGCTTGTTTCAATTGCGCTTCTGTTGTTGGGTTCAATAAATGCGCTTGTTTGTTATCAAGCAACAAATGTATCTCACTCGCCTGTTTGGAAAAACTGGCATTTAACGCAATTTGTTTAAGTAACCCCGCAACGGGCATTTTTTCTACTAAAGCACTCCAATCGTCAATTTGTTGAGCCGCAACAAGCTTGTCTCCACTGTCTAAATAAGGGGATAGATTACCATCATAGGCCTCTCCCGCAGATTCAGATTGCTCAAACGACGTTGTAGTCGTTTGCTGTCCACCCCACTGTGACGATTGGGTCTCATTGACGGGTTGAAGCGCCGTCGTTGATTCCTGTTGTTGGTTTGGAATCGATTCTTCTACCCACGGAGGGACATCTTCACTGACCGGCCCAGCTTCTACAGGGCTTTGCTCCGCTAACTGAGTAGGTTCAGGGGAAGTGGCTTTCTCAGGCGCTTTGGGTGGCGTCCAAGCTTGGTCACCTGCCTGTGGGGTTTGTTGCTTTTTTGCAGCATCCTCTTTTGCCTCCTCTTTACTCTTTTTCAAACGTTCACGTAACGCCAACATTTCCTGCGTAGTTGTAAGTGTTTGATCAGACGAAGGTGACGGTTCGGCATGACTGTTGTCATACGTCTGCGACATCGACGGTGGCTGAGTATAGACCTCTTCTGGGTATGGAGGTTCGTTTTCAAGAGGAGGATAAGGTTCGCTGGGAGGCGGCGTGTCATATTGACGAAATTCACTGGCCTCTTGCTCAATAGCCGCCATTTCTTGATGAAGGTGTTGTTCTTCAACCTCGTCACTCACGCGCGTTGAAT
>CAWUJV010000005.1:0-97636 GCA_963922845.1 uncultured Alteromonas sp. | reverse complement strand
GCAATAAAACGCAGTACTACCGCTTTTACAAACTGTTGGCAATCGACGGACGTAGTCGGGTCGTAATGTCCATCGTTAGTAATGTTGTTTGACAGTACGCGTATGCCTAAAAAAGGCACGTCGTACGCCAACGCCACTTGTGCCGCTGCGGACGTTTCCATTTCTTCAACACTGGTACCAAAATGTTGGTGAAGCCAAGCAATGCGGTCCAGTTCATTGTTCCAAAAGTTGCCACTGCCTATTGTGCCCTCGACCACTTTCCCACGCTTATACGATGGCTTCACTGCATTGGCGATAGCCAATAATGTCGCGTTGCCCTCGTAATAACGAATTTTCTCCGCATCAACGGCCGCCTCGCCTTCTCCTGCGCTTCCTTCTGAAGCCATAATATCCATTGGCAACCATTGCATAGGATCAGAACCTTGCCCACTAGGCAGGCGGGCCGTCTTGAAGTTATTGGCGTTCACAGAGCGCTTTCCCAAGACAATGTCGCCTACATGAAGTGTGGGGTCGTGGCCCCCCGACGTCCCTTGATTGATGATGGCGATTGGTCTGTAACGTTCAATGCCAATCGCTGTTGCGGCTGCGGTGTTCTCCAAGCCTTTACCCGTTTGCGCGACAACAATGGGATAGTCATTTAATGTGCCAAGGTAAAATGTCGCATTTCCCGAGTGTTCAATTTTCACGTCCTGTAAAAGACTGGCGAAATATTCAGCCTCAATTGGCATAGGCCCCTGGATCATTATGGGCGATTTTGGTGCATCAGCAGCACCAACCGAGACAGATTTAAATTGACTGTTTTGGGCGATAGCCCAGTCACTCGCGAAGAGTGAAAAAATGACTACGAGATAACGCACGTGTGCTCTCCATTTTTAAAAGCGACGATTCAACCCTTACCAACAAAGGTCATACTGACGACAGATAAACCCTCTTGTCTTCAGGCCAGTAGGCCTTGCAAGAGGTATATTTCCTTGCGCAGCGCGTTCTTCAAATACGCCTATAGCCTGTTCGTAATCATTGAGTAAACGCTGCTTTATTTCAGGTTGTACAAAACTATAAGTAAGCGAATTGCGCGATAATTGTTTAATTTCAGACCACGTTAAGTTGAACGCTTTCACGGCAACGAAAAACTCATCGGTCAAGGTGGAATCCCACATTCCTCTGTCGTCTGTAGACAAAGCAACCGGAATGCCAGTTCGCAAATATTCGGGAAACGGATGTTGACTAAAATCGTCGACATAGCCGAGTAAGAGATTACTAATTAAATTGATTTCAATAAGATATTGATTATTACGCATCATCAACATCGTTTGTGGGTCAGTAATGAGATTGATGCCATGTCCAATCCTATCCGCCCCTAACATCAAGGTATCCCTCACATGAAAATTGGGCTCGTCAACTTCACCGGCGTGAATCGACATGGGAATCTTCGTAGACTGACGCCGCAGTTTTCTCAAGACAGGTAAAAAACGGCTCGGATAGCCTTTGTCATTGTCCTCCCGTCCGGCCATATTAATACCGACGTAGCGGTCGCGATGTTGTCCCACAAAATGATAAATCCATTCTAGTTGGGCCTCCGCATCGGGCCTAAATCTCAATAGCATGTATTGAAAGCGCACAACAACATTCGTCGCTTTAGCATCGGGTTGTTCTAGACGTTCATTGAGTAATGCGAGTACTGCTTGTGGCTTATAAGGTGCGCCATCAGGCTGAATCATGTACTCGATATTGACTTGGGTCTCGAGATAACGAACCCCTTCTTGGGCATAGGCTTGCATATTGTTGACAAGCATCTCACCTATAATCACAGGATTTCGAATAAGCTCATTCAATCTTGCCCAATGACGTTCAAAAAATTCATCCCGGCCTTCGTGGGTCAGATGTAATCGTATGCTATCCATCCACGCTGCTTTGAGTTGGTCGTTCAACGAGGCGAGTGGCTCATACTCTTTCTTTTTACAGTCGCTCAAGCCTTGGTATGTGCTGTGTTGTATGGTTTTGAACAGCACCAGTGATTTTTCTCGCCCGAACTCATTGGACGCCACACCATCGCACAACAACAACGCGGTCTTCGTGTAATATCGGTAACCGCCATTGCGCTTTTCATCTGTTGCTAAGGCCCACCACCACTCTGAAAAATTGCTCCCAGTAATGTGATGATGAATGTCACCTCCCTTGGGCATTTGGTGTAACAGCGCATAGAGCTGCTCATCCGAATGGGTTTGCTTGAAGTGTTCAAACCAGGCATCTTGGGGCGTGGCGCTCAGCAACGTAGAAAAGATGAAGACGAGGAGGCCGAGCAGTGCGTATCGAATCGTGGTCATAAATGGGATTAAAAAGGCCTGAAGATTCGTTCAGACTACTTTAATACCCACATCAATGACTAGCTAAAATTGAGAAAATAGCGCACTAGGTTGAAGATTTATCGCCGCCAAGACATGCCGGCGAGGATAAGACGCTCCCCCCTCTCGCTTGCCACTCTTGTGGTGTAAAGGTATGAAGTGCCAATGCATGAACAGGCCCAGCCAAGGCGTCAGCTAACAATCCATTTACTTGCCGATGGCGACCAATCAAACGTTGCCCTTCAAACGCCTCACTGACAATCGTCACTTTGAAGTGACTTTGCGCGCCGTCAGGAACATTGTGTTGGTGGCTTTCATCTAGCACATCTAACCACACTGGCGCCAATGCTTCGTTCAAGGTGTCTGTAATAAAGGATTTTACCTGCATCATTGTCGTATTTGCATAATCTGTCGAAACGTAATGTTAATTCTATCATCCAAGGCTTTCGACGTCTTGTTGATACCGTGGTGATAGTAACCTTGGGTTTTACCCGCCATAACCAATAAGCTGCCATGCTCAAGCATGATGGTGTGTTTTTCTTTGGTGAACCTGTGCTTCAACACAAAAGGACGAACTTGTCCCAACGTCACAGACGCGATAACAGGTTCAGGTCCAAGTTCAGGTTCATCATCGGCATGCATTCCCATGCTGTCTTGACCATCGCGATACCAGTTGGCTAATGCGCTGTTAAACATAGCGCCAGTTTGCTTTTCGCAGCAATGCTTGAGGCGTGCTAATGTAGGCGTCCATGGCAGTGGATGTAACGTCAAATCTGAATACTGGTACAAGCAATGCGATTCACCATGCCAAGACTGTAATCTGGGAATTTTTACCAGTTTACCAAACATTTTAATGGTATCCTGACGCCACGGCAGCTCGTCTATCAACGTCTTTTGATATTGCGACGCAATGTCTGGCGCGATCCAGTTCGGGTAATAGGTTACGTCTCCATCAACAAGGTCAAGATAATGGCATTGAGTAGGTTGTGAGTCGAACAAGGATTGCTGCATAAATTAAACCGAATTACCGTCTTTGAGTCATGAATACGCATTTTGAATTACTAGACAGAACACTGTCACTGCATCGATACCCAGCCAAACATCAACATGTCAGCCTGCAAGCTTGGGACAGTGCTGATGAATTGGCAATTGAACATTTGAATGACCACTTTGATAACCAAGGTGGCGCCAAACTTGGGATTTTCAATGACGACTTTGGCGCATTGGGCTGTTGGTTTTCCGATGCCAAACCTGTTTGGGTGTCAGATTCACATATTGCCCATTTATCCTTAGCTGAAAACTTAGACGCCAATGGCGTGAATACCGTTATTGATAATTATTGCGTCGCCTCTCCAATCAATGCCTTGCCCAGTACTGCACCATTAAGTACGGTGTTTGACTGGGTTGTGATCAAGATCCCTCGCACACTCGCGCTTCTCGAACATCAACTGATTCAATTGCGACAACACGTCAATGCCAATACGCGCATTGTTGCAGCGGGTAAGGTGAAAACCGTCACCAAGAGCGTACTGGGCTTGTTTGAAAAATACCTTGGGGAAACCAGCACCTCTCTTGCCAAGAAAAAGTCGCGCCTGATCTTTTGTTCACCTAACCCCACCCTATTGGCAACGCCGTGCAATTCGCCTTATCCAACAGTGTGGTCTGCCCAATTACCCGGAGGAAAAAGCGTATCGCTGGTGAATCACGCCAATGTTTTTTCAAGACAATCTCTGGACATTGGTGCCAGAGCATTATTACCTCATATGCAAGTGTCGCCTCACGAACATGTCGTCGACCTGGGATGTGGTAATGGTGTGTTGGGTCTGCACGTGCTAAACATCGCGCCGGAAAGTCAAATCACCTTTGTTGACGAGTCTTACATGGCATTGCAAAGTGCGAAAGACAGTGTGCAAGCCAACTACCCTGATAAAATGGGTCAGTGTCGATTTGTCGCGAGTAACTGTTTAGAGTCGCTATTGGACAGTGATTCGACCGCCCCCGTTGGAAAGATATTCTGTAACCCGCCTTTTCACCAACAAAATGCCATCACTGACCACATCGCATGGCAAATGTTTAATGACAGTAAAGCGTTACTTCAACAAGGCGGACACTTAGTTGTTGTGGGTAACCGTCACCTCGATTATCACGTTAAGGTCAAACGCGTATTTGGCGGCGTGAAGTTACTTGCAAGTGATAAAAAATTCGTTATTTTGGCAGCAGCAAAACGATAAGGAATAATCATGAAACGTATACTGTGTTTAGTGGCCATGTGCCTAGCCTTTAGCGCCACGGCAAAAAAACAAGATGATGGTTCGCATATCCAGCCGGATAACTATTACCCCATTGTCAAAATCGTGACAACGATGGGAGACATTACCGTTGAATTGGATCGCCGCCGCGCACCTATTACCGTCAATAATTTTTTGCGTTATGTTGATAAGCGCAGCTATGAAGACACGGTAATTCATCGAATCGTACCGAACTATGTGATTCAAGGCGGGGGGTATGATGAAGAATACAAATCAAAACCAGATTTCCCCGATATCTTTAATGAATCAGGCAATGGTTTAAAAAATGATATGTACACCATTGCTATGGCGCGTCAAAACGAACCGCACACTGCCAATCGCCAGTTTTACTTCAACATGAAAGACAATGATAACCTCAACCCAGGTAGTCAATGGGGCTACGCCGTATTTGGCCGAGTGACCGAGGGTGAAGAGGTGTTGGATAAGATGAATGAGGTAGAAACCGAATACAAAGTACTAGAGGGTTTTGCTGACGCCCCCGTTGAGACTATTTTGATCAAGAAAGTTGAGATCCTCCCCGAATTTTAGCGAGCGCTAGGTGGTATCTCCTACCACCTATTGCTTATCTCTCATTTCTTTCAGGTTTATCTATACTATTGATGTCTATCTGCTTTGGCCGAAAAGAGGATTTATGAAAGCATTGCGTCAATTGTTTATCGTCGTCAGTTGTATATTGATCTGTAGCTGTGCGTCAATGGGAGACGGCAGCCTTGCAGACAAACGCAACAAAATAGTGCAAATGAAAGATGCGACACTCGCGACCTTGTATCAAACTAAACCCGATACTCGCGCGCAGCTGCGTTCTTCCGTAGGTTATGCCGTGTTTTCTAACGCCAATATCAATCTCTTTTTAGTCTCAGCCGGCACCGGTTATGGTGTTGTCGTCAACAATGCGACCAACAAATACACCTATATGAACATGGCGGAAGGCGGTGTAGGTTTAGGCTTAGGTGCAAAAGACTACAAAATCGTCATGGTATTTCACACGAAAGACGCGTTAAACACTTTCGTTGATAAAGGATGGACCTTCGGAGGTAATGCTGACGCTGCCGCAAAGGCAGCAGGAAAGGGAGAGTCCGTTGAGGCTGAGGCATATTATGGCGACGTAAGCGTGTATACCTTCACAGAAGCAGGTCTTGCCCTACAAGCGACAATAAAAGGCACCAAGTTTTGGAAAGACGATAAACTAAACTAATGCCAGTTTGCATGGGCAAATGATCACTCATAAATGCAAAGACCTTGCGCTCAACGTACTGCTATACCCTAGCGATGCTGCATCGTGGACAGCAAGTATACGGTGGCAGGGGCAAACAGACTCTGGCTTTTGGCACTGCCCTACGGGATGGTCTTTTATCTAGGCGAGTCACGATAACGCGGGTGTTACAGTGGCTTTAGAAAAAACAACTGCCCTTCCCTACTGTCTAAATCGTCTCGATATAGATGCCCAAGCAATCGAAAGCCCGATTCAGATAGCACTTTAATACAAGGTAGGTTTTGTTGTGCCGTGATAGCAGAAACGCCGCGGTATTCCCCGCGCTGTAATAGTGCCTTGAAGGCTTGCTCTATAGCATTCCTTACCACGCCTTGTCCTCTAAACTGTGGTAGTAACGCAAACCCCAAGTCAGGTTGAGCTAGGTAATCCCTTTGAACAAAACCGCAGAGCCCTGCACTTTGGCCGTCGACATCAACACACCACAACCCAATACCCGTCTCGGCAAAAGAGTGCTGACACTGGCGAATGTAAGCCATAGCCTGAGCAGCATTAGAAATCTGCCTGTCACCAATGAATCTCAGCCACAAAGGGTCATTAACCAATGCCAAGATAAATTCAGCGTCGTTTTGATTTAACATGCGCAGTGAAATCGACATAGTGAATCTTTTCTCAAATACCGACGAGTAGCTTATCAATCGAGGACAACTGTTCGTCATCAACCCTGCCATATCTGGGGTAACAGGGTGATACTCGGTCAAAGCGACGAGGGTGATGCCAATGTGAGGTGGTGTCGACAAATAATCGTGCTTCGGTTTCTCCGCCTTGTGTTAAACACCCTGCGATGCAGGTATCAATGTAGGTTTGACTCACTGGATGAGCCTCGTCGGCGGGAATGATCTGTAAAGTTTCGCAAATCCAAACATGCGCTTGTTCGAGGGCATCGATAAACTTGGCATCTTGTTCAAAGGCGGCGTCAAACTCAATGTTGTCTACACTGACCTCGACAAATCTATAGTCTTGCTCTCTTTGCTGAAATGAGGGATTGAGCTCCACTGGAAGCAACTGAGCATTTAACATTTTTCCCTGTGATGGCGTCGCCCCCACATAGGTTTGATTTTCGTGGAAAGCCCGCGTATACCAGCCCCGCTCAAAGCCTTTTACTTTCGCCATCACACCGTCAGCAAACATATTTGAGTGGCGCTCTCGACTATCTCGATTGAGCAAACTGCCATAGGCTAATATGTAGTGACGTGACGGATGTCGAGACAACCAATCATCTGAAGAGGTGATGTTTAACTGTGTCATTGTGGTCTAGGTATATATCGAATTAAAACAAGATTACTCACTGTCGTTAGTACTTGGCAATGAAATTGGATCATACTTTTCCACAAGGCAAAAAAACGCAGGTCGAAACCTGCGTTTTTCTCTACAGCTTCTAGATTAGAATATCGCTCTGACGCCAAGGGTGATATTTCGCCCTGGAAGCGGTGCTTGGTCCTTCAAAAAGGACGTATGCACCCGCGCTTCCTCATCCGTAAGGTTTTCACCTTGTAGGAAAAATACCATATCGGTTTGATTTAGCGTCATTTCATACTGAACACGCGCGTTGACCAACGTATAGCCATCTGTCTGCGTTTCAAATGAAGAGGTCTTGTCTTGATCGTCATACCACACTGCACCTAGCTCACCGCTCCACTGATCGGCGTCGTAGTTAAGTGTCGCACCAAAACGCAAAGGCGGAATTCTAGGCAAATCTTCACTATCTAATTTTGCACGGATGTAATCACTAAACACCGTCACTCGCCATTGAGGCGATACATCGAAAAAGGCCTCAGCTTCAAAACCATAGAGATCAGCATCGGCTTGACGGAAATAGAGTACAGGGAAACCCTCTTCCTCATCATGAGCGTGGTCATCATCATGACCCATTTCATCATCATGCATTTCGTCGTCATGCTCTTCGTCTTCGTGCTCGTCGTGTTCCTCATGACCCTCGTCCAATGCAATTAACCCTGTATCAGATGCATAGATGTAGTCGTCAACTTGGTTGTAGAAGGCACTAAAACTATAACCCCAATCCCCCGTGTACTTACGGAAAGTAATATCAATATTAGTACTGACTTCTTCTTTCACATCGACCAAGCCTTCGCCGATTTCACCGTCTTCATCGAGGTCGAAAACCAGACCTAAATCATACGTCTGGGTAGCTAAGTGTTGGCCTGCTGAAAAGAGTTCTTGTTGGCTAGGCGCTCTTTCACTGTGAGACAAGGTCACGGCAACCGAGCTACCTTCTTGGTATTCCCAGTTCATGCCTGCCGAGAAAGATACAGCCGTAAATGCATAGTCAGGGAATGCGAATTCATGATGTTCCTCAGCATGCTCGTCGTCATGCTCATCACCGTGTTCTTCACCTTCCTCATGTTCGTCGTGCTCGTCGTCGTGGTGTTCACCGCCCTCAAATACAGAATCAATTTCAGTATCGGCTGCTGTATATTCGGTTCTTTCTATACGAGCACCAAGCTCCACAGTCACCTCGCCAAAGCGTTTTTGCTCAATCAAAAACATCGCATACGAATCCGTATCAACCGCGGGAGTAAATGCTTCTTCACCATTGGCATCGTACTCAGACATATTGGCCTGCAGACCAATAACACCATGCCAACCCGCTACGCTTTCATGATGCGCAGAAAAACGTAAGTCCGTCGCCTCGTTAGAGAAGATCGTACCCACTTCGCCTTCTTCCAGTTCGACATGTTCATAGTCGGTATACGCAGCCGAGAACTTCAACGAAGAAAAACCTTTTAGCGGCGACAGTAATTCACCAGCCATTTGATATCGCGTCATATCAACGTCGAGCAATACGCCTTCTTCTTCGCCATGTTCCTCGTCGCCGTGCTCGTCTTCGCCTTCATGCTCTTCGCCCTCGTGTTCCTCTTCGTGGTGATGATCATGACCGGGCACACCGTATTCGTTATCGAGTTTTTCAACAGAGAAACCGATAAAACCACGATCACCGACATAAGAGAGACCAGCTGTAAAATCCGTCGTCTCCATTTGACTGTTTTCTAGCATCCCCTCCGGCTCATCCTCATCGGGTTCAACCGAAGCGAACCCAGGAATATCGGCTTCATCGGTTTTGCGAGCAAACCCGTCAAAATGGAAGGCGATATTGCCGCTACCGGCCGTTACATCAACTTTACCAAAACGCTCTTCGTTGACCGTGCCATAGCGCAACTCGGCCTCGCCTTCTACCGATTCAGGCACGTATTGTGGAATGCGATTATCAACCACGTTTACCACACCACCAATGGCACCACTACCGTATTGCAAGGTCGCCGGTCCCCTAAGCACTTCGACTTGAACGGCACTTGAAGTACTCGCCGCGACATTGTGGTCAGGACCGATACGGCTGACATCAGATACGTCTAAGCCGTTTTGCACTATTTTCACCCTAGGACCATCGTTTCCGCGAATGATAGGGCTACTCGATACCGGACCAAAATATGTGCTGTGAACGCCAGGTGTGTATTTTAGTGTTTCGCCAAGCGTAGGCGCTTGGCGATTTTTCAGGGTATCGGCATCGATTACTGAGACAGGAGTAACGGATTCCAATACAGACGTTTGCAGTGCATTGGCTGTAACAACCACGTTTTCAATGCTTGCCGGGACAAGTGAAAAGTTGACTTGAGTATCTACAGAAACCGCACCTAAATCTTTGTCGCCGTGAATATACTTAGGCGAATAAACATGAAGATGAACGTCATCTAAATCGATGCCCGTCAATTGATATACGCCCTGTTCGTTGGTGTAAGCAAGAATACGTGATCCTTCAACTTTCACTTGAGCGCCAGCGATGGCATTACCGTTTGCGTCAGTCACTTTACCTGACACGGTTGCGGCATAAACGTGTGAGCCTAGCATCGATGCCGCAATGGCAGACGCAATAGCCGTGTATTTCAACATAGTGAACCTTTGTGTGTGATTGGTTTTATTTTGCGATGTTATAACATGATCAAGGAACACGGCATTGAAGTCAATAATGCAACGTTATCACATGATAAAAATATGAGACGAATGACATCGAACAGGAAGAGAAAACGTATAAACGTGCTGCCAACGCGCTTAAAGTATGCACGATGACAGCAATAATGAGTTACCTGTAGGCGTTGGTATTAGTGCAACTTAAACTTAGGTCCCAACAAATGACCGACCTTGCGACTCAGTAGTGTAAATAAGCCTTTGAATCGGCCGTGAACCGCCAGTTGATGAAAGGTATAAAGCGACATATAAACCATTCTTGCTAGTCGACCCTCGACAAACATGTTGCCATTACTCAACTTGCCCATTAACGAACCAACAGTGGAATATTTACTGAAATGAACAAGTGATCCGTAGTCGACATATTTGAAAGGTTTAAGCGGTAAAGATTGCAGCCTAGCTAACAGGTTGGCAGCCACCGTATCTGCCATTTGGTGAGCCGATTGTGCACGCGGCGGCACCCAAGTTCCATCTTGTTGCTGAACACCGGCGCAGTCGCCAATAACAAAAATATGTTCATCATTGAGAGCCCTAAGTTCTGGGGTTACCACAATTTGCCCGATGCGGTTTTGCTCAATATCTGCGATTTCAGATAGAAATGCTGGCGCTTTCACCCCCGCAGCCCATACTTGCATATCACTCTCTATCAATTCGCCGTCAGCAGTAATAAACCCGTCCGCGTTAGCTTCGGTAATGCGAGTATTTTCGCGCACCTCGATATCAATTTTTGACAACGCACTTCTCGCGGCATAGGAAATACGCTCTGGTAACGCGGGTAAAATTCGAGGGCCAGCTTCAATTATGGTAATCGCCAATCGCTCTGCTGAGATATTTGGCATGCCATAAGTCTTCGCAAGATCACCAATGTAATGTAACTGAGCGGCAAGCTCAGTACCCGTCGCACCACCGCCGACGATAGTTACCTGTAATTTTCGATTGAAATCTTGTTGATGATTAATCTTAAGTAGCTGGTTCAGCAAAGACTTATGAAAGCGCTCGGCTTGGCTTAACGAATCCAAAAAGTGGCTGTGGTCTTTTACGCCCGGCGTACCAAAGTCATTACTAATACTGCCCACAGCAAGCACCAGCATGTCGTATGCTAGTGTACGCGCAGGTAATATCTCTTCCCCGTCATCACTGATGAGCGGATCAAGTGTAATTAGCTTGTTGAGTCTATCAACACCACTGACGTTACCCAGCTGAAATTGATAACCATGCCGACTGGCGTGAATCCCGTATTCAACACCATCTGACTGCTTATCTATAACACCTGCGGCGACTTCGTGTAACAAAGGTTTCCATACATGCGTGCGGCTACGGTCAACAAGCACGACTTCAGCTAGCTTGCGCTTGCCTATAGTCCGGCTTAATTTCGTAACCAGCTCTAAACCACCAGCACCTCCACCGACAACAATGATTTTCTGCATAATAATTCCCGTAAGTAATGAAAATTCTGGCCGCTAATCAGAAAGCCAGGCTTCATTTGCCAGTGGTCGGGCAGAAAAAATGTGAATTTGGGAAGTGCCACGGTCATAGAAGATACATAAAATAGCGATGGTGTGATAATGCCAAAAAAGGGTACAAATGTCCATGTAACGCTTGGCAATAGGCGGTCAACAGACAAACTTTGTCGACAAGCTTAGTCTACCGTTTTAAGCTGACTTCCTATCTATGTTGAGTGACAAGGTACTCGTCTTGACCGAATGGGAAAAAATGCTAGCGGGTGAGCTTTATAATGCCGCCGATCCTCAACTTGTCGCCAAAAGACGGCAAGCCAGACAACAACTGGAAACGCTAAATAGCACCAGTATGACCGAAGAACAGCTACGTACAGATTTGATAACATCACTGTTCGGTAGTGTTGGAAAGTCCATCCACATTGAAACCCGATTTAGCTGTGATTATGGCAGTAACATTCATGTGGGTGATAATTTTTACGCTAACTTCGATTGCGTCATTCTAGATGTCGCACAAGTTCGTATTGGCAATAACTGTTTTATCGCGCCACAAGTAGGCTTGTATACAGCAACGCACCCTATTGATCCCATTGAGCGTGCCAGTGGATTAGAATACGCGAAGCCAATTACCATTGGCGACGATTGCTGGATTGGCGGACATGCCACCATAAATCCTGGGGTCACGCTTGGCAATAATGTGGTGGTGGGTTCAGGCTCAGTTGTAACGCGTTCATTTCCCGACAATGTTGTGATTGCCGGCAACCCCGCCAAAATCATAAAAACACTACCGATCCGCGAGGAAAAAAGCGTGAAATAACTTTAGTGTCCTCAAGGTCATATTGAGCGGACCACATTTTTCTCGCTTTCACTTTACAGGATTCATTATGAAATGGCTTGTCGCGTTAATTAGTATTACTTTTTCATCCGTTCTATTAGCTGAAGAGATTCAATGGCTTGGGTACGAAGAGGCACGCGAGCTCAAGTCAGACAAGCCTATCTTTGTCTTCGCAAAAATGCGTTTTTGTTCAACCTGTGCGGCGATGGAGGAAAATGAGCTCAACGATCCAGCATTTGTCGCGCTTATCAATGAGCACTTCATTCCGGTAAAAGAAACGATCAATTTCGCATTCTCTCGTTTCGTTTTTGACGATTTAAAAGACAAAAATGGTGATACGCTCAAATTCCGCGGTTTCCCCTCTGTTATGATAGTTCAAGGGGATGATTACGCGCTCAGCCAAGGTTATAAATCCGCAGACGAACTCACTGCACTACTGAACAAAGTTAATCAGTAAAGGCAGCTTGTCATCTTTTCAATGTGTAGGTATAACAGATACAGCACCTTGTTAAGGAAGACAAACAATGCGAAATCTAAAATATACCTCACTAGCGATCACACTGGCGTTTTTTACCGCTTTGGGGCATTGCGCCGAAAAGTTTGATGTGGGCGATATTCCACCCGATTTCATTGGTAAAACCAAAGACGGCGATCGCATCAATATCAGTGATCATAAAGGGAAGTTAGTCGTTGTGACTTTTTGGGCATCTTGGTGTCCACCCTGCCGCAAAGAACTGCCTATTTTAGAGAATATTCAAAAACAATTAGGTAACGACGTCATCAAAGTCGTCGCTATCAATTGGAAAGAAGAGCGCAAACTCTATCGCAATACCGTGCGAAGACTGAAGGGCTCGGTCCTGACGTATACTCATGACAAATATGGTCGGATAGGGGACGCGTTTGGTGTCGACGGGATTCCCCACCTAGTCATAGTCGGCCCTGATGGTAAAATTGTGCATGTGGGTAGCGGTTATGGTGATGGAACCGCCGAAGAGCTCGTTCATATTATCAATGAACAACTTACCCAAATGTCCCAACCAAATGCATAAATAAAAGAGAAAAAATGAGCCTAGATACGCTATTGCTATTTACCATTACGTGTTTGTCGTTAAATCTCATTCCCGGCCCTGACGTGATATACATAGTGTCAAATGCAATGAAGGGCGGCATGCGACAAAGCGCGACCGCGGCATTAGGACTCGGTATTGGGTACTTTTTTCATACGCTGGCGGCGTGTATCGGACTGTCAGCGATTATCCTGAGCTCATCTATCGCCTTTACTGTCGTCAAATGGTTGGGGGCTATCTATCTTGCCTATCTGGGTGTGTCTGCAATAATCAACGCAGTTAAGGGGCAATCTAAACTGACTATCGACAGTAAGGCTTCCAATACTCGTGCGAATAGTGTGCTAAAACAGGGCATCATTGTGAGTGTACTTAACCCCAAAGTGGCGCTCTTTTTCTTATCTTTTCTACCACAATTTGTCGATGCCGGTGCGACCAATACTACCCAACAACTATTGATGTTAGGTGTTTGGTTTACCGTATTAGCAACGCTTTGCAACTTGGCCTATGCCCTGCTTGGTGGCTGGTTGTTGCAACACCCCAACGCGGGCCGTTTCACTCGTTCAATCGAAATGGTATCTGGTGGATTACTTCTGGGCTTAGCAGGAAAGATCGCGCTAGATAGCAGCCACTAATGACTATGCTCTGGGCTCGGGGAAGGCCAATACTTGGTCAATATGCGATGCGCCTAACTTGAGCATCAGTAAACGGTCAATGCCAAGCGCGACCCCCGCACATTGGGGTAAACCGTGGTTTAACGCCTCGAGTAAGTGACTGTCGACAGGTTTTGTTGGCAATCCTAGTGATTGACGTTGCTGATTGTCACTGACAAAACGCGCAGCTTGCTCTTTGGCATTTTGTAGTTCGTTAAAACCATTCGCCAGCTCGCACCCTTGATAATATACTTCAAACCGGTCTGCAACGCGGCTATCAGCAGTATTCAGCTTAGCCAAAGACGCTTGCGATGCTGGAAAATCATATATAAAACATGGGCTTTCTTGGCCGATCACAGGTTCAATAGCGGAGCCAAACAGCAACTGTAATTTGCTGTCTCTATCTATGTCATCGCCAAACACATCGATACCAAGAGTGCGCATTTTCTCATCAAGCACCGCATCATCGACACTTAACGGGTCGATAGCAATAACGTCAATAAACACTTGCTGATAGGTTTTTCGCTGAGCTTGATCACACCCCAACACCTCAACCAATAACGCGTCGACTTCATCCATCAAATCGTGGTGATCAAAGTCGATGCGATACCATTCAAGCATAGTAAATTCAGGGTTATGCCATTTTCCCGCCCCTTCGTGGCGAAATGCCTTACAGATTTGAAATAAAGAGGTGTGGTACGCACTCAATAGGCGCTTCATCGCATATTCCGGTGACGTTTGCAGGAACAAGCTTTGCTGTTTGCCACTTTGACTGTAATTGAATTGGCAACTAAACGCATCGAGGTAAACATCAGTCACCGTGCCGTGACTAAGCAAAGGCGTGTCAACTTCCAGTACGTCGCGCTGACCAAAAAACTGACGGATTTGAGTAAGCAATTCGGCACGGGCCCGCAGTGCAGACAGTGATGCCGTGGGCTGCCAAGATGATGAAGGATGCTTCAAAGGAAAAAAGCAGAGCCTTGTGACTCTGCCATACTGCTTATTTTTGTACGCGAGATACGTATTCGCCGCTTCTCGTGTCAACTTTGATCACTTCACCGATTTGAATGAACAAAGGAACACGAACAACCGCACCTGTCGACAAGGTCGCAGGCTTACCACCGGTTCCCGCCGTATCACCTTTAAGGCCAGGGTCAGTTTCTGTTACTTCAAGTTCAACGAAGTTTGGTGGTGTTACCGTAATTGGCGAGCCATTCCACAAAGTAATAGTACACACGTCGTTTTCTACCAACCATTTCGCATTGTCACCAACCGCTTTTTGGTCTGCAGGAATTTGTTCGAATGTATCGTTGTTCATAAAGTGGTAGAATTCGCCATCATTGTATAGGTAGGCCAGTTCTGTATCCAATACGTCTGCGCCTTCCACAGATTCACCAGAACGGAAGGTTTTTTCCAGCACTTTACCAGTGATGAGTTTACGAATTTTTGTGCGATTGAACGCTTGGCCTTTACCTGGCTTTACATATTCGTTTTCTAGGATGTTACATGGTTCGCCGTCCAGCATTATTTTTAGGCCGGCTTTGAATTCGTTAGTGCTGAAATTAGCCATAATTCCTCTGTTTGAACATAGGTTGAGCAAATAAGTGGCGCAAATAATACCGAAAAAACCCATCTCTGTAGAGCAGAACTGGCAAAAAGAATTAGCAAAAAGCTTCACAGACCCAGAAAAACTACTCCAGCACCTTAATTTAGACGGCGAAAAGTATCGTTCACACTTTGGTGCAAGACGTCTTTTTCCCATGCGCGTACCTCGGCATTTTGTCGAGCTGATGGAAAAAGGGAACTGGCAAGACCCTCTGTTGCAGCAAGTGATGCCCAATTCACAAGAGTTCATCGCTCAACCCGGCTTTTCCGAGGATCCCCTTGACGAACACAACACGGCTGGCCGAGGTATTTTGCACAAATATCGCAATCGCGCCTTGTTTATTGTCAGAGGCGGGTGCGCCGTCAATTGCCGCTATTGTTTTCGCCGTCACTTCCCCTACGCCGACAATGCTGTCAACAAACAACAGTGGCAAGAAGCCATCGATTATGTAGCGGCTAATGCGCAGCTCGATGAAACCATTTACTCAGGCGGTGATCCCTTGATGGCGAGGGATGAACATCTGGCGTGGTTGAGCCAGCAACTGATGGCGATTCCTCATATCCGCCGATTGCGTATCCATACTCGCCTGCCTGTTGTCTTGCCACAGCGCATCGACAGCGCGTTCATAGACTGGTTCAGTACTATGCCTTTACAGCGAATATTGGTGCTACATATCAATCACGCCAATGAGGTGAGTGATGAACTGAAACTACGATTGAAACCACTTAAAGAAGCAGGCGTCACACTACTTAACCAAGCTGTGCTGCTTGGCGGTATTAACGATTGCGCCGATCAACAAATCGCGTTAAACGAGGCTGTTTTTGAGGCAGGCGTGATGCCTTATTATTTGCATCTGCTCGACAAAGTTCAGGGCGCTTCACACTTTGATGTCCCCTTATCGTCAGCTAAAACCATGATGGCCGAGGTGATAAAGCGTCAGCCAGGTTATCTGGTCCCAAAACTCGTAAGAGAAATTGGGGGCCAGCCTGGCAAAACGCCGGTCGATCTAGATCTATACCCTAGCGATTAGGCAAAGGTGTTGATGTTGCCACCCAATGCCGGATTCGCCGAGCTAGGTTGTGGTACGTCAGCTGACTCTAACAGCTGAAGCGTCGCTTGACCCTCTTGTTCTTGCTGACCTTTGGCAAGTTTAAGAGAAGCCACTTCAAGTGACGCACCGGACGAACTAGGGGCTTGCGCACCTTGAATATCCATACCAGTATCCTTATTTTTATGGCCTCAATGCTTGAGACACTGTTAAAAAGCGGGCAGAATTGCGCGCTTCAGTATCTTATCGGCAATCGTTAGGGCAACTTTAATCTTTTTTTCATTGGACCAAAGCGAAGATAAATCTATCTTTGATATGAACTTATTCACTTTTTCTAACGGCCAATGGAATACAACGTCAATCGGGTTTTAATTTAATGCAAGCTATTCACGAACACCTTCAACAAGCGCTAACGGATTTGCACCGCAAAGCGATCGACGCTGACAAGAAACTGGATCAGTTACAACAATCTCAACAGGGAAAGTTCACCGCTATTTTCGATAAAAATAGTGGTTTTAAAACAGATGCAAAGCGGTTCGGTCCTTACGTGCAAGAAATTGCTCAGGATTGGCAAGCACTTAAAGACGTAGATACCAGCGACTTTGAAACATACCTAGCGCCTTTAGTGAAAAAAATCGAAACCGTATTGACGACCATCACGCAATTTAATGGTGCGTTGAAAGGCTAATCGCCATTGTATTCGGTGGAATTGGCGAACCGCTGATACAAGGTTACTTTATTTAGACGAGTTTGAATCTCGTCGACCTGCGACAAGTAGGCCGGGCTATCGACAGTCGTGTACTGTCGCTGGAATTCGGCTTTACTCAGTCCCTCAGGTAATCCCACAATCGAAGGAAAGAGCGTTCGCTCTGCGTGATTTGACGCGAGTATTCGTTGCACATCGCTGGCATAGCGAGGGTCCATCGCCACTTGGGCAAACTCCATTCCGGCCATGTCGGCGGCCAAATCAACAAAGCTATAACCACTGCCGCCAATTGCCCGGTCCATCAATTCTTTGAATTCGCCTATCGCCAGTGATACGCCTTTTTCTGATAGCAACTGAATCGCCGCGGAAAGGATAAAGTGACGCGCTAAGTCATTCCGATTGGCCATCACAGCAGGTGCATTGGGTTTTAAAGGACGCATTGGATCGGGTTGAATATCGCCAATAAGAGGCGAGATACGATGATGACCAACATACGCAGCCAAGGCCAAAATCACCGCCTGATTGTGCCGGTAGGCACTCTCTGAATTACTTCGCGCTGCCGCTCTCGTCATGGCCACATTGAGGTACTGTGCCACTGATATCGGCGTTTGTGATTGTGATATGGCATGGTCATCTAAATAGGCCAAGTAATAAGCTGTCATCGCCTCAAGCTCATAATCTCTTTCCCCACCAATATTGGTGGACGCCGTTTTCGCTTCTTTTAGCAAGGTATCGAGTGGTTTCATCGATATGGTCAGTTCATCTTCACGCATCTTGATGTCAGATACGTTTGCCACCGCGGTAGAAGCAATATCAGAGCGCGTATATTGGTCAATAAAAAACGTTAACGTCGCAACCGCGACTCCCCCTGGAAGGGTGAGATTACCAATGCGAATGTAGTCAAAATCAAGCTCTTCAGAGGGCAGCAGTTTTGCCTCTACATTGATATACCAGCCTTGCATCGGGTCAGGGAGTGCTATTGTGAGTTTAGCAGTACTGTATTGTGGCTGGACATCAACCACGCCTTTGATCTCAGGTCGGGCACGCTGAATAAGGCCAACCATACTGGCAAATTGCTGCTCCGTTATTGTCAAAGTATGTGATTGATGACGCTCTTGAACGGTACGTGACAATTGCTCCAACAAGTGTTTAACCGTATCGGCCTGATCCACTTGCTCAGATGCACTTGTGACCACCTGAGGTGTTGTTTGAAACATCATTGCCACGCCAATAACTGGAATGAGCAATACAAAAAGGAAAACCACAAAAAAGCGCATAACGTCTTAGATCTGCTCTGTAATTAGACGACTCCTCATCTTCCTGACATCGGAGAAAACGTGTTAACTAAATTAATTCAAGATGTTCAAACCAATCGGTCAAGGAACTAAAGCGACCATATGCCCCCTCAAAGGACGCCGTCTCGGTCAAAACCGTTGGAATCGCAGCACAGGATACTCCAGCCGCAATTGCCGCACTCATACCGTGTTCAGTATCCTCTACTGCGACGCATTGAGACGGCAATACGCCTAACTGTCGCATTGCCAATTGATAACAATCGGGCGCTGGTTTGCTATGTTCTACATCTTCTACGGCTACTATGGTAGAGAAACATTCGCCAATATCATAGGTGTTCAGTGTTTTTTCGACTGAAGCACGCGCGCCACCTGTGACAACGGCTAAAACGTAACCTGCATCAAAAGCTCGCCTAACCACGGCGACCATATCACTCATCGCCGGAAACGCCTGTTTAGAGAGATACTCAGTTAAACTGCAATGCTTTTTCGCTTCTAACACCGCCGGCGACACGTCTAACGAGAAAGTGGCAACCACATCTTTGGCATTTTGTTGAGTCGGGATACCCGCCATGGCTTTTTGATAGAATTCAAACGTCAAGTCAACATTGTAATCAAGCATAATTTGCTTCCAGAGCACGTAATGTGTTGTCTCTGAATCAATGAGCGTACCGTCGTGGTCAAACAAAATCGCCGTCGGTTTGCCATGCTTCCCTGTTGGTCCAGTCACAATCATTCCTTTTGTTGCGGTTAGATAGTTTGCAGTCAATCTGCTTTTGGGGGTTAGTGTTGAGTATAGCGAATACAAACTGAAAATTTACGACGTTTCGATGAAATGTCATGTTTAAACGGCATAGTTAGGCTTGAACGTCGGATAAATCGGTGTTTTTTCACAAAGCATGTGAAATTAATCAGGATTTTATAAGGTCTAGATGACATATCAGACCAAATGACGCTATACAAACAGGTCGATTTATGGGCAAACTAGCATTGTGTAACAAGGCTAGCTAGTCTTTTAATACGAATCGGTGTGTAAAAACACCCCGAGTGAAACAAGTTGTATTTTTGTCTGGCCATTTAGGCATGGGAGCTGGCGAGACATAATTGGTCGCCAAGACCTTACAACAAGCGGGAACGAATTTTGAACCATCATTACATAAAAATAATCGGACAAGGGTTGAGTTTTATCAATGCGCTAACGGACGAGCAATTTACGACGAGTCCCAGCAATGGCGCCAGCCCAGTGGGTAAACATTTCAGACATATCCTTGACCATTTCACATGCATTATCGATGGCATAGAAGAAGGGGTCATCAATTACGAAAACCGTCGCCGTGGAAGCAATCTAGAGTCTAACCGCTTAAGTGCGATTGTTGAGTTCGAGCGAGTTCAAGCATGGATAGACAGCTTATCCCCTGTGCAATCAGGCAAAGCGGTTACGGTGATTTGTGACGTGGGTGTAGGAGAAACCGCTATTGCGTCTGTTCCGAGCAGTATTGGACGTGAACTCATGTTCGCGACAAGTCATGCCACACACCACTATGCTTTGATTAAAAATTTGGTCAAAGGCATCGAAACCGAAGCTCACTTTGGCATCGCCCCTTCCACTGTCAATAACGATGTAAGTTTGCAGGCTCAGTAAACGCCTGCAAACTTACCCTAAAGCACTACTCTTCTGTAGTGACGTCTTTTTCTTCAATTTGTGTTGATTTTTTCTCAGAATCTTTGATCAGCTCTTCAACAAACAGCTCATATGCACTGGTCATTGCCGCTAAATCTATATCGACGTCTACGTTCCACGTTAGGCCAAAATCGTCGGTGCTCACAATTTGTCCCTGGTCGCACAAAAAATATAACCTATCATTGTGAGTTAATTGAGGCAGAAAACTATGGCACCCCTCTTTTGCATCGCCGTGCACGGCCCAATCATTTCTATTGGTGCTGTTTTCGATGTCCGTTGTTAATATTTTCAACCCAGAGACTTTCCCTTTACCTTTGGGCTTAATGCGGCCAAGTGTTACTAATCCTTTGCTTGTTGTATAGCCTGGTAAACTCACATCTGTTTTGGTGTCACCGAAGAGGTTTAGTCGTCTTTCGATTGTTGTCCAAGTATCGCCATCGTCCACGCTAAACACTTGATCGCCAACGCCATCCCATTGACTTACTTCTACAGCGACTAGTATCCCGCTTTCAAGTTGCGCAAGGTTACGCATTGATGTGGATTTTTTGTTTACCCAGTGCTCGCCATCGAAGTCGTAAAGTTTATTGTCATTAAGTACACGTAATTTCCCTGCTTTTGTTACAAACGGGAACAAGCCACCATTTTGAACCAACCAATCATTGGGATCTTTCTTGTTAAACGTTCCTATCTTTTTCCATACGTCGTCGATACGATCAAACGTATAGGAGGTATAGCGTTTCGCCGAACTGGTCATCGCGAAATTGATGCCATCTCCCTTTCCGAACCACACTATCGCTTCCTTTGCAGATACCGGGTGACTGACAACCCACTTACCCTTTTGTAGGGTGAACAGTTGACCTCGTTCCCCACCAATGATGATATTGTTGTCATTTTCAAACACGGCAGACACCTGCGAGTTTGTTGGTAAATCAATGTGCTTCCACGTTCCGTCGCTTTTGAGTAATCGCAGCTGACCAAACTTAGAAGCTAGTGCTCCCACGGCAGACTCGTTCATTCGAACAGCTTTTGCAGCGTAAGCATTTTGACGACTAAGCTCGCCCAGTTGAGCTCTAAAACTGTCTAAGCCATCGTCTTCCCATGTTAAGACTTTGTCTTTTCTCAGACCTGCCTCAATGGCAGGGTAATGACTTAACACAAAATCACTTAGATTTTGCTGCTCAGTTACGCGAGTGACGAACGCTTTCGATTTTGAACTTGAACTCCAGAAAGACTTTTCTTTAATGCTTAAAAGGGGCTGGAATACTACAGTTCCCAGATCGGATACGTAGTTGGACTCAACATCAAAACGCCCAGCAGAGAACATTACGGGCATCGTTAACCAAGAACTCATGTCACCGTTGGTAAAAAAGCTGTATAGCGTTGATATCATGTAGGTACCTTTAGGCATACTACCAACGAAAAGCTGGCTATCAACTGTTCCTTGATTCACTGCTAATAGTGAATACATATCAGGATCCCAATCTACTTTATCAGGATCGACTTTGATCCCCTTGTTCTTAGCCCGCTCTTTAGCGTCAGCGATTGCCTGAGCTTTTTTCTCATCAATGTTATCTGTTCGAAATGCAATTACTTCGGTCCATCCTTTGTGTAAAGGAGCAAGACGGTCTGCATTATTGACAAGTTGAACAACGACAACGCCGTGACCTTCTTGTAATGGCTGATTGGCGGTAAGCTGTGTGTTTTGAATGTTGTTGACTGCACACCCGGATAGCAATGTGACGAGTGACAAGCAAAGAAGCAGGATTCGCATTGTTTCATTCCTTTGATTATTTTTCATTTAGTCCGCACAAAAGTGCGGCTTAACTCACACGCAACATTATCCATTTAAAAAACGACGAGTGCAAAATTAACCCGCGTTGTGACGAGCCAGATAGCTGTCCAAATCTTTGCCCAAATACATTTTCAACAGTCTTTTAGGCGCAGAAGGAATATGTACACTAAGCAATAAGCCTGGTGTTTGTGCAAAGTTTGGGTCCAAGCCCAAGCAATGAAATTTTGCACCTAGGTTGTGATATTGACGAACCAGCACCGGAATACCTTTGCCATCGGGCTCCAGTTGAGAAATCACCCAGTCTAAACTATCGATATCCCCACCGTGTTCTTCAAGGTATCGCTCAAGCTCTTCAAAACGCGGATGAGAAAACTGACATTTTGGCGTCACGTCGCTGTTCTTCTCTATTAAAAAGCGCTCAATGAAATAAACCGATAGCGGCTGATACATCTTACTCAGAGATACGGTTCCATAGAGTGTTTGATACTCAGGGTGTTTTGTTAAAAAGTGACCGATACCTTTAAACAACAACAATAACCCATGAAAGCTACGTTGCTGAGATTCGATCAGAAATGATCGCCCCATTTCTAAACAAGCGTGTTGTTGGTTGACGAATGCCGGCCCAAAGTTAAACATCCGAGATAGATACAACCCGTTCAACCCCTCTGATGCCATCAATCTGTCGGTTTGTCCCATTCGATAGGCACCAATAATCTGTCGAGCTTGATTGTCGTAAATAAACAACTGAGTGTACGTCTTGTCAAATTCATCACCATCTTGGGGTTTACCACTGCCCTCTTTGTGGCGTCGAAATTCTATCTCCCTCAATCGTTGAATTTCGGCGATACAATGTGGGATCTGCTCCCAATGTCCGAAATACACATCAAAATGTTTAAAACTCACTAAGTGTTGTTCTTCGGGTAAGTGACGTATTTCGCGTTCGATATTCGTGGGCGTTTGAGGTTGAGCGATCTCTTGATAGTCGACCTGTTCATCTTCTGCCCACTGATACGCAGAGCGTTGTGAATTAGAGTACGTCAACACATTGAGCATATCGGTTTGTTGTTGCGCCGACATGAAATCGGGTAAATTTTCCACTGTGCCTCCATTGGAAAAAGTTATCGTTCGACCGCCACTGGCCATCATTTCGCGAACCAACATCAGCATCCTAAAACGAAAGTAAATTTTGCCAAGTGCATAGAAAAGCGGACGATTTTGCCCTCCGATGAAAATAGGGACAATAGGCGCTTTAGCGTTTGTCGCCAAACTCGCTACCATCCGGTTCCAAGGATGATCAGTAACGTGATTATTTTGCTGCGGATAGCTTACCCTTCCGGCGGGAAAAACAACCAATGCTCCACCAATTGCTAACCACTTTTTCGCCTCTTTCAACGAGCGTGCATTGCCTTTGGCATTTGTCGCCAAAGGATTGGTGAAGATAAAGTAGGGAGAAATTTCTTCAAAGACACCCAAAGCTCGATTCACAAACACCCGCACATCTTTGCGCTGTTTGAGCATTTCACCCAGTACTGCCACCCCTTCTATTCCGCCGTAGGGATGATTCGCCACAACCACAGCAGCACCTTGCTTGGGTACTTCATCAAATGCCTCAGTGCCAGCTAGATGAATGTCGAGCGCTTGCATAACTCTTTGGCAAAACGTTTCAGCATCAAGACCTTCCAACTTAGCTTCTCGGAATGTCCGGTCCATCTTGTGCAGGCCGATAATATAATCCACCACGCGCAACAGGGCTTTTTTGTAGAATGGGGTTGTCGGGGTTGCCAGCCAACTGACAAGAGAAAGGCGGCGAGAAGCTTGTGTCATAATGAAATTACTGCGTTGAAATCAAACGTTAAGTCGAGCTAATCGACCGCAATATCAGTCTTTATATTTCAAGAAATTTACTGATAATCACACTATGACAAAACTCCCCCTGCTAATGCAAGGGGCGTTAGCAAGCTCAGCATTGTTAAATCAAAGGGTTATAGTCGACATCAAATCCGAATGCGCGAGGCGCGACAACTTTGAGAGCAGCATCTTGACGATAGAAAGCGGGACAACCAACCGCGAACACCGCCACCCGTTGGCCATACTTTAATCGTTCGGCATTGATAGGCGTGGATGTTTCATAATCCACGATAACAATAAGATCAGGCACACTCGCAATTACCTCACCGTCTTTTAATGCGAGTAAGTATTCATTTTTAATCGCGATTTCCATTGATGCTTGGGTCGAATCAAACGGGGTAATTGTCAAGTTTCCCACATCATACCCACCTACAATTTTAGTCGATTTGTCGGTGACTTTTCCGGTGTGCAACAAGCGACAAGCGCCATATTCTGAGTGTCTGAATACATCGGTAAGGTGAGGTAACATTGCTTCGGCATTCCCTCGGTGTTGTGCCAAGGTATTACCCAGTTCTATCGCAAAACTCAAGGTGTTGGGAATGATTGCGCCTTTGACAAATTGACCTTTCATCGGATGCTCTGCCGCCGTGATCATGCCCCCTGCAGCCATCGCGAAACTTCGAATATGACGCTCATAAGTCATCGTTGAATCCGTTTCAAAACACGCAATGTTTCCTGCGTAGTCTCTCGCAACTGCCGGTGTGGGTTTGGCGCCTGCGATGGCATACGTCATCATCTGAGCTTCGGGTAGCGCCCTTCCCATACCATCTCCATCAATAATCGGAATCCCTTTTGTCACCGCCGCAATAATCGGCAAAAGAGAATTTCCACCTCCGATTTCAAAAGGCGCAATTAAGTCAACGACCTCACCAGTGTGACGTTCATACGCGTCGAGTGTTGCGCTCGCTTCATCTATGGATGGTAAAAGCTCCAGACTCACCGTTGGCGCGCCGACCGCACCAATTGCGACCACATTCGCGCTGTCATCAATATCGTCGACCGCTTGAACCGAAACGGGACCATAATGTTGCAATGCTTGTTTTGTAATCAGCATCGGAAGGTAGGGGTCACCGCCGCCGCCGGTTGCGAGAAATACTGAGCCGAGACACAACGCATCGAGTTCATTGACGCCGATAGTTTTCATGCCGATACCTCGCTGATTTGGTTGGCTTGCAATGAGGCTAAATCCCCAATCACCCGCACTCTTACCTTATTTATATTGCCATCCATATAAGGGACTTCAGTCTCTTCTACTTCAGTGACTTCAATTGACGCCGCCTCTGCGCCAGCACAAATAGCGCGTTGTGTCGCTTCATCTACGACATGTTGTATAGCTTGCTCTCTGCCTAACGCCGAGTATGACTGCAGACTTTCTGACTCTCCGCCAACCTGCGCGATCGCAGCGCCTATTGCGTTTGCAACGCCAGCGTGTTCTGGACGTAAAACTCGAGACGCGCAGTCCAATTCTCCCTGCACTAAAAGCGCACCGCCGCCGACTAAAATCACCGGCACAGGTTCTGCATTCGGTTTCATCATTTCGATGTTGTCATTTAGCATCTCCCGCATAGTCGCCAAAGCCGTTTGAACGACAGAGTTATTTAGCGTTGATAAGTTTGCTGCGTCTCCCACACCTTCGACACCCGTCGCTACGGCAATATCTGTCGCCGTTAACCTATTACCGCCGAAGACCAGCCCTTCTTCGACTAAACGGTGCCCGCACGACTGGGGCCCGATAGATGCGCCATCTGATGACACATAACTGCCGCCCCCCAGACCCAAGGCTTTGATATCTGGCATTCTGAAATTAGTTCGCACGCCGCCCACATCAACAACGACATTGGATTGCCTAGGAAACCCATTTTGCAGTACCCCAATATCTGACGTTGTACCACCAATATCGACAACAATGGCGTCATGCAGCCCCGTCAACTTGAAGGCGCCTCGTAGTGAATTTGTTGGTCCCGAGGCAAACGTCAGCGCCGGATATTGGCGTACAAAGTCTGCATTCATTAAGGTACCGTCGTTTTGGCTGATGAACATCGGACAGCGAAACCCATACGCTTTCAATGACTGCAAAAATGCATCTACAACCCTATCCGCGAAGGGAAGCAAAGAGGCGTTTAGAATGGCAGCATTCTCCCTTTCTAATAGGCCCAGTGACCCAATCTGATGACTCATTGTCACTCTTACGTCAGGTATTGCCTGTATCAGTTTTTCCCGAAACATCTGCTCAGGTTGAGCGTTCATGGTTGAAAAGGCAGATGAAATGGCGACAACATGCAGGCCTTTTCGACGAATGTCGTCAACCACAGCATCGACCTCACCTTCGTTTATCTCGGCTACCGGGTATCCGTCATACAAATATCCGCCGTGACATTCATACACGTGGTGCCCCATCGCATCGGCGAGATCTTGTGGCCAATCACACATGGGAGGACAGCCATTTCCACTTGGTAACGCGATACGTATGACCCCCACTTCACTGAGGTTTCTTCGCTCGACGACCGCATTGGTAAACTGAGTTGTGCCAATCATAATGGCATCTATCTGTTTTTTACTGACACCACTTTGCGTTAGCAACGCGCTGATGGAGGCGCTAATACCGCTAGCCACGTCCTTGGTAGTTAGCGCTTTGTGTGCGCAGACAACACTGTCGCCGTTCATCAAAACGGCATCCGTGTGGGTACCTCCAACATCTATTCCGATCCTCATATCACGACCTACTGTTGAGTTACTGATTGTTCGTTATTGCGAGGCAATAAAGACGTTAAAATTGAATATAAAATGGCGGATAAACCAATCGCGTCTAATGCAGTAATAGAGGTCAACGAAGGCCATTGAAGAATCGGTGCAAACAGCGCAATACTGGCCCCCGCCAGCCATGCCCAAAACGCTGCCCAATTGACCGTTTGCAGGTTATCCGATGGTTTGAAATAGGCCTGGCGATTGAACCAAAGAAAGTCCACGGCAATGATCCCAGCCACGGGCACAAATACCGCGGTTAATATCGACAGAAAGTCGATAAAATAGTCGAGAATATTTGCAAAAGCCGCCACTGTACCAAGTACGCCCAGTGTCAACGTGAGCAATTTTTCTTTGTCCATATTCAAGCCCGCTGACGTGGCTAACCGCGCACTATACAAATTCAGTGAATTCAGAATCCAACTACCGGCAACGATAATTATCAACACCCAACTGCCTAAACCCAGGGCCAGTAGTAGCGATAAAATATCTCTTTGTTGCAGGGCGACAGCCGCGTAACCTGCGATGATCATGGCAACGGACTGTGCGACAAAGTAAGACCAAAATGCGGTGTGCACGCCACCCAGCGGTTGACGGCTAAATCGAGTAATATCCGGCAAGATAATCGCCCCAATAATGATGACACCAACGATTAAACTGACACCACCACTCACGGTTAACTCAGAGCCACTAACAACGTGCAAAAAATCATTCGCCGATAACTCTGAGCTCGCCACCATGGCTAGTCCCATCGCCACCGCGACCATTATGGGTACAAGTAAAACGGATAAACGGTTAATGGCGGAGAACCCAACCAACGTAGTGGCAATCATTAAGCCACCAGCAAACGCTTCGATAATCCAATCCGCTATCGTGCCGCCCAATGTGGCGTTCATCACTTGATTTACTGATGCGGCGAAAAGATCGAGATTCAATCCAAACCAACCAATCAAAGACAGGGCAAAAAAGATGTTGAGTGCACTCGCGCCTCGTTGACCAAATGCAACATTGACGAGTAGGTACGCGCTTTTTCGCGTGGTAGCCCCCATCCACCCCATGAACCCGCCAATGAAGGTCAACAGACTGGCGCCAATGAGCAGTGCCCATAGTCCATCTTGCACTGCCATCCCTCCAAATAATTCGATTCCTGTCATAAAGGTGGGAATCGAAAAAGAAACCATGGCAGATACAGACGCAACGCGCGCCCAGTGGACCAGATCCTTTTCCTCTACTGGACTAGACTCTATTTCATATGGCGGTTCCATTCACGTCTCCACTAAGTTTGCTAAGAATCAGTGTAAGTGGGATAAGACTAAATATCTCGCTGATATTCAGTGGTTTTAAAAAAGATTCTTTTTAAGTACAGTTGAAAAAGAAAAGAATGTTTTGGTGAGTTATGTCATTGACAAAAAAAGCAATAAAGCTAGATAGCTACAATAAGAAAATTCTAGCGCTTATTCACAAAGAAGCGGATATCTCTAATCAAGATCTCGCCGACCGCGTAGGCTTATCGCCTAGTGCCTGTTTTCAACGAAAAAAAGCGCTTCAAGAAGCGGGCTATTTCTTTAATTTTCACACTGAAATGGACCTTGACCGTATCTGCGAGCACGTACTAGCGTATGTCGAGTTTACCCTTGTGAAAAATACCGGGGATTATCAGAAGCGGTTTGAACAAGCTATCAGTGATATCCCGGAGTTTATGGACTGCATGCGGATTAGTGGCGACAAAGATTATATTTCATTTACGTGTTTTCCCAATTTGTCTGCGCTCAATGAAACGTGTGATGCACTCGGCGCACGAACAGAGTTGGGTATCGGGCATATTGAGATTCGTCCCGTGTTATCCCGCAGTAAATGGTATTTGGGCTATCCACTGGATAAACTAAAGTGGATAGATTGAGCTGAATAGCCCTCGTTGGCAATTAACCCGTTGAATATCAGATAAATATTATATTTACATAACCCTCGTTGATCTCCCGCCTACATTGCACGGTATAAATACTATACTTTAGTCTAATCAACGATTCGTATGGCGCACTTAATCAGGCTGCTAAGCCAATTTAAGATCAGTAGTAAACTCATCGGTTTGCCTTTCACTTTGATTCTCATCATCGTGACGCTAGGCAGTCTCAGTGGCATTAGGCTGACTGCGTTAGACAATGAAGTGCAAAGCATCACGCGAGACCTTGCCCCGGATGCCGGTGCCGCGTCCACCTTGCTTGAACGCATGTTCTTAATGCGGTTAGCGGTAAAAGACTATGCAAGAAATGGTAATCAGTCCAATGAAGCGCGTTTTCGGCAGCGCTCACAGGATTTTGACCAAGCCTTCGTTCAAACACAAGACAGAATTCAAAGCACTGTTCGCCGACAAATTCTTCGAGATATCGACAGTTTGAAGCAGCAATACACTCAACTATTCTTTACCCAAGTCGTCACGTTTTCCAATCAAGTCGATACGATTCAAACACAGCAATTGGATATGATTGGTCCACGTTTTATAGACGATATTAACCGTCGCCTTGAGACGGCAAACAGCCAAGAATCAGCGGTTTTATCAAATGCTAAAACGGCCATGCTTTCAGCGCGGTTAGCCGTTTTTAAATACCGACAACAATCCCAACAACAGCAGTATGACCTAGCAATCCGTCTCCTCAATCGCATCATAGACACCACCAAGAACAACCAGTTTATTGGACTCGCCAAGAAAGCCACAGATTACAAAACGGCATTTTCTCAACTAGCTCAAGTGACAGAACAAAAACTCACAGCCATTGATGAAATGGATACTATCGGACCGGCAATGGCAAGCCTGGCCGTTGATCTCAGCAATAGCGTTTTTGATTCACTAAACGACAAAGGCACAGAAGTAGAAAACTCGGTGTCCCATACGTTGTCGACGATAGTAACGTTAACCGCACTTGCTACCTTATTTGGCGTCGCATTTTCGTACATTATTGCCCAAGGTATCTTACGGCCGATTCGAAAAACATCCGCTATGTTAGAAGACATCGCCAAGGGCGAAGGAGATTTGACTCAACGGCTCGACATTATTGGCAATGACGAAATCGCTAATTTAAGTCGCTATTTCAATAACTTTATCGCATCCATTCAAACATTGGTTGGCGAAATTCAGAGTGCAGCGTATCAAATAGGCTCAGCCTCTGAAGAGTTATCGGTTGTCTCAATGCAAACCAGTAATACCGTTAGCGCACAATCTCGCGCTCTCGAACATGCCGGTCAAGTAAAAGACAATTTGGTCCAAGCGGATCAGGATGTCGCATCTCGTTCAGACGATGCGATGCAAAATACTGATGACGCCAATCAAGAGGCGAGTCGCGTTGAAAAAGCAGTGGTTGAGTCAGTCAGTGGTATCCGAGATCTCGCCAACAACCTCAACGGCTCTAAAGCCGTAATCGAGCAACTCAGCCACGATAGTGATCGAATAGGCCAAGTATTGACGATAATCACATCAATTACCGAGCAGATAAATTTGCTCGCGCTAAATGCTGCTATTGAAGCGGCAAGAGCAGGCGAAGCAGGCAGAGGGTTTGCAGTCGTTGCTGATGAAGTACGAACTCTTGCTCAACGCACTCAAGAATCGACAGCAGAAATCGAGGCGTCAATAAATAGCGTTATCTCTATTAGCAAAAAAGCCTCGCAGACGATAGACAATAGTTTACATGTTGCCAACGAGGTAGCTGACTCGTCTGACGAAATGCAGCAGCAACTGGCCAGCGCCATATCGCTTATTAGCGCGTCAAACAGCAGCAATCAGGGAATTCGCCAAGCGACAGAGAAAAAGCGCGCATATTTAACAAACTTAGTCGAGCAACTTGATTCTGTAAGTCTCTCACTAACAGACTCACAACAATCTGCGAAACAATCCTCAGAAGCCAGCGAGGAGCTCGCCAAGCTGGGGGCGCAATTACAAACCCTAGTCGACAGCTTTAAAGTATAGACCGCGGTAATCTCAATAGTTGCAGTCGGATGTCAGGCTGAATACGTATGCAAGTGATTGTGCTGAACCTTCACTATCATTAACCTCCTGTTAACAAAATACAGGAGGTGTAAATGTTAATTTCCCGGGTTGTCATCCCCAGTTTTCTCGCCCTAGTCAGCAGTGCCGTATTTGCAAAAAATGTGGATGTAACGTCACCAGATGGCGACATTGTCGTTCATGTGTCCGATAACTCAGATAAAATCGCTTACTGGGTAGAATACCGAGGAAAGCCGGTAATCAACCATTCAAGAATGGGCCTGACGTACAACCATTCTGACGTGTTTCTCAGACCGTTAAGCATCGATAGCGTATCGACAAATTCGGTAAACGCTAGCTGGGAGCAACCGTGGGGAGAACGACGCGTAGTCGTAGACAACCACAATGAGCTAGTGCTGACACTCGATGATGAAAACGGCAAGGATACGCAACACCAAATTCGTTTTCGCGTGTTCAATGATGGCGTAGGTTTTAGATACGAAAACCGCCAAGACAGCAGTCAACCTATTGAAATTACTGGCGAGTTAACCGAATTCGCTATTGCCGATGCCAGTAAAGGAAAGGCGTTTTGGATCCCATCAAGAGGCTGGAACCGCTACGAATATCTATACAATGAAACGCCAATCACTGATATCGACCGCGCACATACGCCCGTCACCATGACATTGGATTCAGGGGTAAATATCAGTATCCACGAAGCCGCGCTTGTTGATTTCTCGGCTATGTCGCTCAACCAAAAACGTCCTGGCACCTTCACATCTGATCTCGCTCCGCGCAGTGATGGTCTTCGCGTGAAAACCCAAGGTGGGTTTACCACACCTTGGCGAACCATCCAAATTGCGCCTGACGGACCGGGGCTATTAAATTCATCACTTATTCTCAATCTCAATGAACCCAATAAACTGGGTGACGTAGATTGGGTTGAGCCCGGTAAGTATGTGGGTATTTGGTGGGGAATGCACTTAGGTACCGAAACGTGGGGCAGCGGTGAAAAACACGGCGCAACCACTGAAAATACCAAGCGCTATATTGATTTTGCCGCTAAGTACGGCTTTGATGGCGTATTAGTAGAGGGCTGGAATCTGGGTTGGGATGGCAGTTGGTTCCACAATGGCGACGTTTTTAGTTTTACCCAAAGCTACCCTGATTTTGATATCAAAGCCATCACAGATTATGCCCAATCAAAAGGAGTTCGCCTTATAGGACACCACGAGACTTCGGGCTCGGTCAGCAATTATGAAAATCAAATGGACGCGGCCTATCAATTGTATGCCGATCACGGTGTAGCCCAAATTAAAACAGGTTACGTCGCCGATGGAGGCGGCATCAAACGCATAGATGATAAAGGCCACATCCGTCATGAATGGCACGACAGCCAATTCACGGTCAATCACTACCTACACAGCGTCAAAACCGCAGCAAAATACAAACTGAGTATTAACACTCATGAACCGATAAAAGATACAGGGTTGCGCAGGACCTATCCCAATTGGTTAGCTCGTGAGGGTGCGAGGGGACAAGAGTTTAATGCGTGGGGCTCGCCTCCTAACTCTCCTGAGCATACCGTTATGTTGACCTACACTCGCATGTTATCCGGCCCAATGGACTTTACGCCGGGTATTTTCAATCTCGCCTATCAGGGCCTAGATGCTGAAAATCGTGTACAAACAACACTGGCGAAACAACTTGCGCTGTATGTCGTGTTGTATAGCCCGATTCAAATGGCAGCAGATTTGCCCGAGCACTACGAAGCGAATTTGGCACCATTCCAGTTTATACAAGATGTGCCTACGGATTGGGAAGAGAGTATCGCAATTGCAGGTGACGTAGGCGATTATGCGGTATTTGCGCGAAAAGACCGCCAATCTGAAGCATGGTACGTGGGGGGCATAACCGATGAACACGCCAGAACAGTGGACATATCACTCGATTTCCTGACCAAAGGAAAAACCTATACGGCGCAGATTTACCAAGATGGCAAGCAAGCCAATTGGCAGACTAATCCATATGATATTGAGATTGTAGAAAAGCCAGTAAAAGCCGGCGAAAAACTGACTCTCAACATGGCAACGAGTGGCGGTGTTGCCATCCGCTTGGTACCAAACCAATAAATGCCTGTAGGCGCGGCTGTAGTCAATAATAAATGGCTACAGCCAGCCCTATTTACTGATTTCAGTGTGAGATTGAATACGCTGGTCCTGTTCAAACCACTGCGCTAAAAACTCGATACACTTAGCCAATATAGGCGGAATAAACTTCCGATTGGGATACAAGGCGTAGAGGGTCAATTTGGGCTTTTCTATATCAGGTAACACTTCAACTAACGTGCCTTTTTCTAGCCCGCTTGACGCAACAAAACTGGGTAAAAAACCGATCCCAGCACCGGATTCGATAACGTCGCGCATAAACAACGTGTTATTGACTTTAAGTTTTCCTTGGATGGCGACCCCACCAGCAATGGGCCACTCACTGCCGCCTTTAAAGTACGAATAAACGAAACAATTGTGCTGCTGCAGATCATGTGGTTGTTCAATCTTTGGGTACTGAGCAAGATACCGTGGCGACGCGCAAATATGATAACTAAATGCCTTTAGCGGTTTGCCAATGTAATGTGAGTCAAAGGGCTGGCTGCTCGCTCGAAACCCTAAATCAAAACCATGCTCTACCAGATCTAAGCTTTCGTCTCCCAAGTGAATGTCGAGTTCGACATCGGGAAAGGCTTTCATGTAATCAGCCATAACCAAACCGAGATCTGTCATGCCCAGCGCCATAGGCATATTGATTCTCAACTTTCCCTGCATTTTAGTTTGCATTTGATCCACGAAAGCGTCAGCGTCGTTAACCTGAGCTAGAATGACACGGCAACGCTCCACATAGCCCTCTCCAATGTGGGTGAGTTGAATCTTTCGTGTGGTTCGATGAACCAATCGCGCACCTAAATGGGCTTCTAGCTTTTGAATTTCCTTACTCACCATGGACGCTGTGACATTTTGCTCTTGTGCAACAGCAGCGAAATTGCCCAAATCTGCAAGGCGGACAAATAAATACATGCCTCTGAGTTTATTCATAACCCAATTCCCAAATTAATTACTTCCATTTTGGCACGATTACACTTCCATTAGCATTATTTTTCTACGCTATCAATTGCGCCATGATGAGCCACGTAGGCAATGATGCCTACCATCACCATGAGAACCACACAATGTATACACTTTACTACTCACCCGGCGCCTGTTCGCTTGCGATTCACACCATACTCAACCTCGTCGGTCAAAAGCCCGCGATTACCTATGCAGGTGGCGACGATGACTTTAAAACGATAAACCCCTTGGGTGCCGTTCCCGTGCTAGCTTTCCAGGGCCAATACCAAACTGAGGGCGCATCAATCATCCTGTCGATTTTGGAACGACATGACAATACGCTACTGCCATCAGATACCAAAGCGCGTCAACGCGCTATCGAACATTTAATGCTCGCTAATGCGACCTTGCACCCGGCCTACAGCAAACTTTTCTTTGCCAACAAAACATTAACTGACGAACGAGAAAAGCACATTTTTTTTCGTGATGCCGCAAAGGCTATTAGTACTGTTTGGCTGCGCATCGAATCACTATTGGAAAACGGGCCTTATCTTGGCGGCGATACGCTATCTCCTGCTGATGTGCTACTGGCGGTCTACTCCCGTTGGGGACAATTTTTCCCCGTCGACATTGAGATTGGACCCAAGACACGTGAAATGATCACGCTCGTGCTCAACAACCCTGCTTTTATCGACGCATTGAATGCCGAAGAAGAGGATTTTCAGCGCTATGAAAGTTAATCCAGAGTTTGAGGTCGAACGCCTTGTCGACCTCTATTTTCAGGGCCTGCACGATGCTGATGTCGAACTACTCAAGTCGGTGTTTGCCAAAGACTGTGTGCTAAAAGCCCCAGGTATACGACGAGATCAACGGACTTGGTTAGATTTAGTTGAATCTAGGCCGGTTCCATCAAAAATGGCTGCCCCCTACGATTACAAGATACTAGATATTGATGTCGTAGGCCGCCAAGCCATGGTCAAAGTTAGTTGTCCTTTACTCGATGACCATTTCATTGACTTTTTGGGTTTGCTCCACGAAAACGGCGAGTGGAAGATAGTCAATAAAATGTACGCAGTAGCGCCGGTTGAGAACTAGCGCTATGACCACGCTCAAAATCGAAATAATCCACGATATTGTCTGTTCATGGTGCGTTATTGGCTATCACCACATATTGAGTGCGCTCAAGGATTTAACGATAGAGGCAGATATTCAGTTCCTGCCACATGAACTCAATCCCACCATGGACCGCGCTGGCATCAAGATTGACGATTACTTCGTCTCGGCACACCAATGGGATAAACAAAAACTAAACCACTATCGTCATCATGTCATCGATATGGCAGAGCGTGCTGGTGCTGTGATTGATTTTTCTCATCGCACGCACTACTTCAATACGCACCTTGCCCATCGGCTAATCGCCACGGTGACATCGTCAAACACCGCAAGGCAGCTCGTTGCGTCACTGCATCGTGCCTATCACGCGAAAGGAAAGAACATTTCCAAACCCGATGAGCTTCGTCAAATAGCCTATTCATTGGGGCTGACTGACAAACAGATCAATTCGGCTTTGGATACCACACAACGCCTAAAGGAATTTGAGCAGGCCAAACAACGTCGAGAGCAGTTTGTCACACCAAGTGTACCGGCTTTCATTATTAATGATGAGCATCTCATTGTCGGCTCTCAATCGCGTTCATTTTTCCGAAAACAACTTTCATTAATCGCTAAACACGCAGACTAAAAACGAGGAATTCATATGCCATACGTCAATATACAAATTACTAAAGAAGGCGGTCCAGAAGGAAAAGGGCCGTCGTTTGAGCAAAAGCGTAACCTGATCGAAGGTGTGACACGGTTACTACAACAAGAGCTGAACAAAGACCCGTCAACCACTCACGTTGTTATCAACGAAGTTGCGCTTGAAAACTGGGGCGTGGGCGGTTTACCAGTGATTGAATACCGAATGCAGTCAGAAGCCCTAATGAAATGAAAATAGGGTATCTCGTTGTTTTGGCCATCGCAGGCTTTTTAGTGCCGGTGATGGCTGCAATTAACTCTGCCGTCGCCACGCACATTCAAAGCATTGCTGTTGCACTTTGTATCTGCTTGTTAATAGCATTGTGTGCAGCAATGTTACTAGCATACGCCCATCATGGGTCTGCGTTATCACTACCGCTGATGCATTTGAATATGCTGCCAAAGTATTACTTTTTAGGTGGTTTGGGTGTGACGTTTTACTTGTTTGCGACAGCGCTTGTCGCGCCGAAATTAGGTATGGGCGTGAGCGTTACCTGCGTGTTAGCGGGCCAGCTCATGTCCATCATGTTTATCGATCATTTTGGTTTGTTTGGGTTCAATCGCACCCCATTTTCGATGCAAAGAGCAGTGGGGTTGTTGTTTTTCGTTGTGGGTATTGTACTGATGCTGCAAAAACGCACTTGACTGCGCTAATACATACCATCCACCCCATATTTCGTGAACCTGTCGCAATTCAGTCGTTATCAGCTCAAAATTAGCGCTTAAATAGTGAATAAACGAATCGTTAGTATTGGCTGCTTATTGCGCAAGAGACAGCGTCTTTTCGGTTGCAGCGCATTGACATAAAACCAAGCACAAACGACGAACCCACGCATTCACGGATGATTTCATGACAACAACACCTACCAATATAAACAAAAATCGACGTAACCTGATGAAACGTGTTGCCATTGGCGGCGCATCACTGGGACTTTCCACTACAGGGCTTGCGAGAGACAATTCAACACGCCTTACCCCCTCTTATCCGTCTGATGAGATGTTACCGGTACCGAAGCACGCGCCCTTGAACGAAGGCGTATTTTCGGTCTCTGATGAACAAGGTATTTACTATTGGGACACGGGGGGGAGCGGCCCAGCCATTGTGCTTTTGCATCCCGGACGAGGCAGTGCTTATTCTTGGCCTTATCAGCAACACGCCTTTGCTAAAGCAGGTTTTCGTACTATCGCCTACTCTAGGCGCAGTCACCAAGGATCACCAATAACCAGTACCAACACACCGAGTACTGATGCTGATGATTTACTCGCACTAATGAACTTTTTACACGTTGATACGTTTCACATCGTCGGCCTTGCAGCCGGAGGATTTACGGTTACTGATTTTGCGGTGTCATTTCCTCATCGTTTAAAAAGTATCACGATCGCATGTAGCCTTTTTGGTATGTGGGACAAAGATATGGACAAGCGCTCTGATACTATTTTGTCTGAGGGTTTTTCAAACATGCCACCAGAATTTAAAGAACTCAGCCCAACCTATCGATACGCCCATCCTAACGGCGTCGAAGCGTGGAAAGCGATGGAACAGCAGGCCCGTGAAAAGGGGCAGAGAAATAGACAAAAAAGAAAAAACAGCGTGACGTGGGCAAAGCTTAAGGCTCTGGACATTCCTACTTTTCTGCTTACAGGTGGTGCCGATCTATACCAGCCCCCCTCTATGATGAGGGAGGCGGCGAGTAAACTCGGCACCCCTTACACACTGGTTATTCCCGAGGCAGGTCATGCTGCGCAATGGGAGCAACCTCAGGCATTCAATCAAGCGGTGTTAAGCTTCATCCGCGATGTTGGCGAGTAAATACGGCGGTATGCGCGTTGCTATTACTCGTATACAACATCAGATTTGATTCGACTATTGGGTCGTTGATTGTGTGAACACATAGTCTCGATATTCGAATCGAAATTGTTTGTCGGTTCCTTTCAAAAACACAACAGGCTCATGTGAGTTGGGGACAAATTCTACCGCTAAGCTATCTGTGGTTTCCCCTTGATACAAAGGACTGACTAAATTGCCCCATCTGAGGACAAGGGTTTTGTCCTTTCCTTGTGATACCTCAATTTGTCCTAGGGTGTCATGAACGTAGTGGCCTATGTATTCCTTTGACAAAAGAGCGGGCTTGGCGATCGAAGTATTAGCTTTCTCACCATAGTACTTTTCGACCTTGCCTGCGACAAAGGCGGTATGCTTTTCGATAATTTGCTTAATCTCATCATCACCTTTTCCCATTGCAATGCTATAGGCGAGACTTTCGATTGCGTACGCTAAGTCTCCGCCCCACCTATCTTGATTAGTTAAAACGACTAGACCGATTTGTTGCTCAGGCATGAAAGACATGTAGGTACTGGCACCAGCATAACCGCCTCTGTGTTCAAGCAATGTTTGTCCGTCGATATCGCGGAAAAACCATCCCCAGCCATAGGAACTTGGTTCGCCAAACCAATCATAGCTAGCGACTTTCTGTTGTGACTTTTCAATCACTTCAGTGGGAAGAACCGACCTATCAGCGATATGGCCCTGATTCATGTGCATCATCAAAAATCGCGCAAGGTCGCTTGCCGTCGATACCATTCCACCCGCAGCATGCATGCTGTTATCCGTCTTTTTAAGATAGACTGGCGTTGACGGCTTTGGAGATTTTACCGAATAACCTTGGGCCAACGACCAGTGATGCGCCGTGACGTCACTGATTTTTGCCGAGGTATGCGTCATGTTTAGCGGCTGAAAAATATGCTGCTGCAGTAAGTCCTGCCACGATTTGCCAAGATTATTGTCCATCCAATGACTCAATAAATTATATCCAACATTGGTGTAGTCAAACTGGCCATGAGGCGCGTTTTCATTAACGTAAGACGCTTCAATAATCCTATCGATTAAAGCCTTATCATATTGCCCCGTGTAAGCCGTCGCTTGGATAAGTGGCCAATTATCGATACCAGTGGTGTGACTTAACATATCTTTGATTGTTACCTCATCAGCGCGCACCGCTGGTTTAAATTTTATGTCGGGAAACATTGCAGCCAAGGTTTGATTGGTATCCAGTTTTTGCTCGTGTTCAAGCAACAGTGCGAGTAATGAGGTAAACGCCTTAGTCATAGAGGCAATGTAAAAAACCGTGTTGTTGTCGACTGGAATCCGTTTCTCTATGTCGGCGTAGCCAAAATAGCCTTCATAAACAACCTTATCGCCTTTCACAATGGCAACCGCGGTACCTGTATTCAGTTCAATAACCTGTTTATTTTGCTCAATGTATTGATCAATCTTTGCGTATGGCTGTGTCGTTGCTTGAGCACTCGCCGCAACCAGAGCAGTAGAAACCGCAATAGGCGTCAGCTTAGCCATGATTTTTTTTACTACTTTCATGTTCTTAATCCTTCGAACCGTATCGATAAAATCGTTAGTGGTTAAATGTTGTAGCGAGACTTGTAACGCTCGAAAACTAGGTTCTCTGCGCTTAAGGGGTGAAGATGCTCAGTATCCACTAGGACTTTTTGAGCGTTTTCAAGATCGCCCTCCTTGAGCAACATTTTGAGCTCTGTCAGTACTTGACCGTACAGAATTTGTGTATGTATTGTCATGTTCATCAATGCACTGTGACTTTGAAACGCTTGTATGACGGCGTTGTCTTCACGGGCAAGGGTGGCCAGAACAAAGTGATATCCATCACAACAAACACTAAAAGCAATATCTGTGGTTTTGTCGTGTATAGCAGCACCATGGCGTCGCAATGTGACATTTACACCGTCTAAGCTCGCCGGCTCATAGAGCTTTACTCTTACCTCAACACCTCGCTTCGCTGCCCGCTCTAATGCCTGACTAATCAATGGCAACGCATCGGGTTCGATATCGCCAAGCACCACCGTCTGCGCGCCATCAATCATTTTGAGCGTCGTCTCAATGACCTGCTCTCGATTGTTCATCTGATAGACCTGCTCATCAATATCAGGCTGGGCAAAGTTTGCTAGCTGCTCACTGAGGGCTTCAATGTTGTCGTTGAATCGCTTGGCGTGGTTGTCCAATAGGTCTTGCCAACGCACCGCATTAAAGGACTTGTTGTTACCTTGAGCGCTGATCAAAGCGCCTTTTTGTCCAAGTGTTTCTAGCGCTTTGTAGACGTTGGCCGCAGGCTTATTAATACCTTTAGCAATGGCGTACCCCGTGCTCAAACCTTGTTTGAGCAAGAAGAGATAAATGTCGCTTTCCAATTGGGTAAAGCCCAAATGTTGGAACTGAGTTGAGAGTGTGTTTTCCATTATATTTTTATTAGTTGCTTGAGCTACTAATAAAAATATAACCATTTCATCATGCTAAGATCAAGGTTTTTTCACAAGGCGCGAAAAAGCGAGTAACGCCCATAGGTGATTAAACCGCATCGAACCAGGAGGCCCTGCAATAGGTTGTATGCTACCTATCATGCTTGTTTTTGTTTCGCTGTGATGTCACGTGCGTATTTCTTCATTCGAGGCGCAAAACCTGGTCGCTTGAGATCAGGGCTTTGCTTATTTCGCGCTGGTGTATCGAATCATCGAAAGGGTTGATTGAATTGAGGCATCGCGGTCGCGCGAACAGGAGGAATACCACTGCGCATAGATAATAGTGAAGCGAGCTCCATCATATGTGGGCTGTCAAACAACACAAACACGGCCCAGTGTCTTTGTGGTAACAACATTGGTCAGATTGAATGGAAAGTAGATGGCTTTTGAATTTCGCAAAAAAAAGCCCTGTTTAAACAGGGCGTTTCAAAATTATACCACTTCGGCCATATCGCCTTTGCTTTCTAGCCATTGTTTCCGGTCACCCGCTCGTTTCTTGGCTAGCAACATATCCATCATTTCAATCATGGCATCGGCGTCTTCAATGGTTAACTGCACTAATCGGCGCGTATTAGGATCCATTGTGGTTTCGCGAAGCTGAATAGGGTTCATTTCACCCAATCCTTTAAAGCGTTGCACATTCACCTTTCCACGCTTTTTCTCAGCTTCGATACGGTCAAGAATCCCCTGTTTTTCACCTTCGTCTAAGGCGTAAAACACTTCTTTACCGACATCAATACGAAACAATGGCGGCATGGCAACGTAGACGTGGCCGTGTTCGACGAGAGTACGGAAATGCCTGACAAACAGTGCACAAAGCAAAGTCGCAATATGTAGTCCGTCAGAATCAGCATCAGCGAGAATACAAATTTTGCCGTAGCGTAGACCGGATAAATCCGTTGAGTCGGGATCGATACCCAACGCGACCGAAATATCGTGAATTTCTTGCGACGCCAGCACTTGAGAAGAATCCACTTCCCAACTATTCAGAATTTTGCCTCGCAACGGCATAATCGCTTGGAATTCTCGATCACGTGCTTGCTTGGCTGAGCCACCCGCCGAGTCACCTTCCACCAGAAACAGCTCCGATTGCGAAATATCCTGAGATGCACAATCCGTCAGTTTACCCGGTAATGCGGGTCCTTGTGTAACCTTCTTTCGGGCGACTTTTTTAACTTGTCGCAAACGACGTTGCGCGTTACTGATACACATTTCGGCCAATGATTCTGCAACGTCAGTGTGCGTATTAAGCCATAAACTGAACGCATCTTTGACCACACCAGATACAAACGCAGCAGCCTGTCTCGAACTCAATCGCTCTTTGGTTTGTCCTGCAAATTGCGGATCTTGCATCTTCGTCGACAAAATATAAGCACAGCGATCCCAAATATCGTCCGGTGTAAGCTTTACGCCACGGGGTAACAAGTTTCTGAATTCACAAAACTCGCGCATTGATTCCAGCAGACCTTGGCGCAAGCCATTGACGTGCGTACCACCCTGTGCGGTTGGGATTAAGTTTACATAACTCTCTGTGACTAACTCACCACCTTCGGGTAACCACATAACAGCCCAATCCGCAGCTTCGGCATTACCGGAGAAATTTCCCACAAAGGGGGTGTCATCTGGCAGAGTTTCATACTCTTTGACCGAGCCGTAAAGGTAGTCCTTTAGACCATCTTCGTAATACCACTCAATGGACTCTTTAGTATTCTTGTCTTCAAATTTGATGCGCAATCCGGGACACAAGACCGCCTTTGCGCGCAAATTATGTTTGAGTCGAGAAACCGAAAACTTTGCACTGTCAAAGTACTGAGGATCAGGCCAAAAATGAACACTGGTTCCCGTATTACGCTTGCCACAACTATCGATTATATGTAGGTCTTCTGCCTTGTCGCCGTTTTCAAACGCGATCTGATAAACATTCGCATCCCGACGAATTGACACCGCGACCCGCGTCGACAACGCATTGACAACCGAAATCCCAACGCCGTGTAGACCACCAGAAAAGGCATAGTTTTTATTTGAAAATTTGCCGCCTGCGTGCAGCTTGGTCATGATAAGTTCAACACCCGATATCCCCTCTTCTGGGTGAATATCAACGGGCATACCACGGCCGTCATCGACCACTTCCAGCGATTGGTCGGTGTGCAATATAACCTTGATGTTTTTCGCAAATCCCGCGAGGGCTTCGTCGACACTGTTATCAATCACCTCTTGCCCAAGGTGATTTGGACGAGTGGTGTCGGTATACATACCAGGGCGACGCTGAACAGGTTCGAGGCCGTTGAGGACCTCGATCGCATCAGAATTATATTTATCAGACATAGTGTTATTTTTTTATAGTCGTGTAGTCGAGATGCTTGAGATAAATTGATGGTAACAGGGCAAACGCTGTCTAGCAATTATCCTGATAAGCCCAAGAATGCGGTGATGTTTGGTAAGTGCAGTTGGTAGTCGACAAAGCTGTGATCTCCGCCTTGTTCGACAACAAGACTCGATTTGCGGTATTTGTCTTCTGCTTGTCGATAATCCAACGTTTCATCACCGGTTTGCAATAGTACGTGATAGGCCTCAGGCGCCTTTAACATTGGCGTATCCATATCCTTTAAAAAGGTCATGTCTTGTTCAACCAATGTGAATACTTCACCACTGTATGGATTTGTGTGTTGTCCTAGGTAGCCCCGTAACAATTCAAATGGTTTTACCGCGGGGTTAACAATCACGGCTTTTCCGCCGTACTGCTCCACCAGCCACGTTGATAAAAAGCCCCCCATTGAACTCCCTATCAATTTCAAACCGCCATCCAGTAATTGCGGCTTATCAACTAATAGCTGCTGAAGTTGGCTTGCTACTTTCGATGGGTAATTGGATAGTTGGGGGACGACTAATTCAACATCGGGTAAATGCGTTGCAAAATAAGCCTTGGTTTGTTGAGCCTTAACAGATTTAGGCGAACTTAAGAATCCATGTAAATATAAAACTGCACTCATTGGCATCTCCTAACTTCTGATCGCCATTGGCCATCTTGATTCAATACTAATTGTCGATATCCCGGTGCACACGTCGCCACACCAAATTCAGGTTTCATTGCCCATTGCCAACACGTTGATGGAGCAGACAAAATTGATGTGCCATGCCATATCTTTGCGCTAGCATGGTGAATATGGCCATGGATCACAAGGGGTAAATTGTCGATAGATTTAAGCCAGTCCAGAAAATCTCCGGCCCCCTCTAAACAGTGTTTGTCCATCCAGCTGCCGGTAGCAATGGGATGATGATGGATTGCCAACAAATGGTGTCGGCCGCTAACCTGATTCATTTGCTTAGCTTGTTGTTCTAGCCAAGCACGCGAGATAATACCTTTACCCGCCATACTGCGTGTATCAGCGCCCCACAACATCCAATTGCCTATTGTGACTCCAGATACCAAGGGTAAAAAACGCGCAGACAACATCCCATTAAAAAACGAATTATTGTCATGATTTCCAGGAATCACCCACCAAGGAATGTCACCTAGATGTTTGGTCATCAGTGCCAAAAAGTGCGCATAGCTCTGCTCACTATCGTCGCCGCTGATGTCGCCAGTTACGATAACGCCATCGGGAGCCGAATGAGCAACCTGGGCCAATACGCGGTACAAACTTTCATAGGGATTCACATCGCCATAGCCAACACTCGAGGGGTCAGCAAATAAATGGCAGTCGCTGATCTGACACAATCTAATCGCCGGCTTCATCTAGGTTTCTGACAAATTCTCTGACTTCAACGACAAGCAGAATTGCAGCCACTCTGCGAGAAACAGATTGATCATGTGTTTCTCATTGGGTTGACGCATTTTCGCATTGGGGTAATCATATTTCGCGGCAAATGCCCCGGTGTTTTGACTGCTTATCACCTCAGCCATCCTAGCATCGTGGTACATCTGCACTGTCATCTTAGGTTTGAGGAACTGCGGTGTTCTCGCATTTAACTGAGATATAGACACAGTGGTAGTAAAGCGCGCGGTTTCGATTATCTGAATTTTGTACTCGTGTTGTTTGCCCACGGCAAAACGATAACTTTTGTCATCGGGATCCAAATCGGGCATCAACCTCAACAGCCGAGCATAGTTGTGCTCACACAATGCTTGCATTGTGGGTAAATGGGGCACATATTTTCTCGCTGACAGTTTCACTACTACTTATTCACCTTGTTGCCATTGCTCAAGCAAAGACGCTTTATGCATAAAAAACCATTGTAGCGCAATTATGGCCGCGGCGTTGTCTATTCTGCCTGACTGCAACCAGTTGTATGCGTCTCGCTCACTGACTCTGTGCACTAAAATATCTTCAGATTCATAATCTAGCCCGTGAATACCCGTCGCCTGAGTGGCGTCGGTTTTCGCGACATAAATATGTAGCCGCTCAGTGGTACCACCCGGACTAGATAGATAGCTCAATGCCTTGGTTAAATGGGTCAATTCTATCCCCGCTTCTTCTTGTGCTTCTCGATGACACACTTGTTCCGCTTTTTCACCGTCATCGATAATGCCGGCAATCACTTCGATTAACCAAGGAGTATCGGAGGTTGCCATTGCACCAAGGCGGAATTGCTCAATCAGTACGAACTCCTGCGTATTGGGATCATAAGGTAGGACGGCGACGGCGTGACCACGTTCGAACATCTCGCGATGCACACTTGTACTCCAGCCTCCCGCAAAGAGCTTGTGTTTGAGCTCATATTTCATCATTTTAAAAAACCCTGAATAAACTGGGGTTTTATGTATAATTTCTACATCAGATGAGTTAAAACGCTGAATTTTGTTGCCCATTCGCTTTCTCTTTGTTTTTCGTTAAGAGGTATGATTATGGGAAATTTACTACAAGTTACTTGTAAATTTTAGTTTTTGCCCCATCTTCTTTACGCCTCAGAAAATGGGACACAAACGTCAAGCGCAACATATTCTGTTACACTTGTACAAGGACTGTTACCACAATAAGCTGTTGAATAGCAGTATAATTTATACACACTGAAAGACCTGAGTAACCCATTCGATGGGTTTGCTGACATCATTTAAGGCATAAACATGAAAAGAACACTATTGTCGTTCCTGGTAGGTATGGGCCTAACAGCAACTGCCATGGCTGACGACTTACTGCAAGTATATCAACAAGCGCTTTCAAACGATCCTGTAGTTAACCGTGCAAAAGCCAACCGCGACGCAGCCTTTGAAGGCATCACGCTAAGCCGTGCCAACTTGCTACCACAGATTTCTGCAAGCTTGGGCTATACCAATAGCACCAGTGATAATACTAACCCGATTTCTGTCGATGACGATAATGATCCCGATACACCTGATGTGTTCGCCGGTTTCTTCGTTTTCGAAAACGAAACAAACACTACAAATATCAACGCTAACCTGCAGCTCTCATTATACGATCACGCAAACTGGTTAGGCCTTGACCGCGCAGAGCTAGTCGCACAACAAAGCGAAGTGACCTATTCTGCTGAGCTACAGCGTTTGATTGCACGTACCGTTACTGCTTACCTTTCAGTATTAAGAGAACGTGACAACGTTGAATTTATCAAAGCAGAGAAACGTTCCATCGAACGACAGCTCGAACAAACCAAGCAACGGTTTGAAGTAGGTCTAACAGCCATCACTGACGTGCATGAAGCACAAGCCAACTACGATAATACCATTGCTCAAGAAATCCGTGCAGAGAACCAACTCGAGCTTCGCTTAGAGGAACTTCGTGAAATTACAGGTAAATATCACAAAGATATTTCTATCCTTGATACGGATAAATTCAGCGCAACACGCCCAACACCCGAAAAGGTAACGGAATGGTTAGGCATCGCTGAAGAGAAAAACCTAGACCTTTTGGCTCAGCGTTTTGCCAAAGATATTGCGCAGGAAGATATTGATATCGCCAATGCAGGTCATTATCCAACCTTGTCATTGAATGGTTCATACGGTCAGCGAGACACCACTGTTGTTGACGGAAACCCAGCGGGTGGCGACCTCGACATTCCAAAACTGAACAGCCAATCTATTGGCATTTCTTTGGATATTCCAATTTACTTGGGCGGAAGCGTTAGTTCACGTGCAGCTCAAGCTCGTCATAATTATGTTGCCGCATCAGAAACACTTGAGCTTACACATCGTCAAACGGTTCGCTCGGTTCGCAGCTCATACAACGATGTAAATGCAGCTATTTCTACCATTAAAGCGTTAAAGCAAGCTGTTGTATCGGCGGAAAGCGCATTGAAAGCAACGGAAGCAGGTTTTGATGTAGGTACGCGTACAATCGTTGACGTACTCGAAAGCACGCGTAATCTGTTCGACGCTCGCCGTAACCTTGCCGGCGCTCGTTATGACTTTATTCAAGCTGTGGTGAGCTTAAAACAAGCTGCCGGTAACTTGAGTAAGACTGATGTTGAGATGATCAACAGAGGTTTGTCTGCATCGACCGCACAGTAATTCAAAAGCAGAAAAAAGGGGCGTCATAGTTTGACGCCCCTTTTTGTATCTAGCATTCAATGCTTGGCATTATTTCCCAACAACAAAGGCAGTGCTGTCGGTTTCCGCCTTCATCTGAGCGATCAACGACAGAATGGACTCGAGTTCTTGTTTGAGCTGAACAGCTTGAGTTCGAGTCGGGGAAAAGTCAGTAAGCTGCTTGCTCACTGTATCTAATTTTCCTTGCAAAGAACGGATAGACTCATCCATGATACACACTCTCTGGTGGTTATAAACCCAGCAAGTATAGCCAAAGACTCAACTAAAAAACAACATTTACTCGATATGCAAGCTAGTGAACTACAAGCCAAATTCGAACGAATTCGGTCTAATAAAGTTTTCGAACTTTTCGTTATTACCGTCATTATTGTTTCGGCGTTATTAGTCGGAGCTAAAACGTATGACATGCCGCCAACCGTTGGCTCTATCACCCTTTTGCTCGATTGGTTTATCAGCGCATTCTTTCTCGTCGAACTGACGATCCGATTCTTAGCAGAACCGGTCAAAAAGCACTTTTTCAAAAGCTTTTGGAACTGGTTTGACACACTTATTGTTCTCGTCAGTTTAATCCCTGCCGACAATACGGATCTGGCCCTGATTGCCCGGTTAGTCAGGGTGTTTCGGGTGTTAAGGATGATTTCTATCATTCCTGAACTGCGTATTTTACTGGTATCACTGGTTAAGGCGCTGCCCCAATTAGGCTACGTGATGCTGCTGATGTTCATTATCTTCTACATCTACGCCGCCGTTGGCAGTACATTGTTCGAGCAGATAAACCCCGTCTTATGGGGCGACATTACAATTTCACTGCTAACTCTGTTTAGGGTTATGACCTTTGAAGATTGGACTGACGTGATGTACGAAACCATGGAAGTTTATCCAATAAGCTGGATTTACTACCTGACCTTTATCTTCTTCACCGCGTTCGCGTTTCTCAACATGGTGATTGGCATAGTAGTCAACGTCATGGAACAAGAAAATGCGAAAGCGAAACAAGCAGAAGCAGAGGAAAATCACGAACCTACGCTGGTCGATGTGATGGCAGAATTACAAGCGCTTAGAAAGGAGGTGAAGTCCCTTAAGCAGGACTCGTCGAAGTAACAATAAAAACGACTTTCAGTCGATAAAAAGGAGGCTTAGCCTCCTTTTTGTTTGGATGTTTGAACCTGAAAGTACAAGTCCGACATGTCCTCGCTAGATTTGAAATTCCGCTTTCAGTGCATTGAGCTTTTTCACCATGTCAGGTCGGTACAAACTTCGGTCTTTGATCCGACGCTCGGCGAGTTTACGTTGATCTGTTTTCAATAATACTTCGATGTAATTAACGTACACTTCCTCATTTTTAACCGACGTAATATCCGTAATGCGCTCGTAAGTTTTAAGCGCTTTGTCAAGTTCGCCTTTAGCAAGTTCAACTTGAGCAAGAGTATCAAGTGCATCAGGATTACTGGGTTGAAGTTCTACAGCCCGTTCAGCACTGATCAACGCATCATCCAGTAGCCCGGCCTGTAGCTGTAAATAAGCTAGGTTGTTAAACGCAATATGATTCTTCGGCGTCAGCTCCACTGCGCGCTTGTACATCTCAATCGCATCGCTGGGCTTTTCCACCAAAGTGCGTTCTGCGAAGAGCATCAACGCCGCCGGATCATTGGGCGATTCGTCTACGTGTTTAGCCAAAAAGTCATAAGCAGCCTGTTGCTGATTTGAGCCTTCGTAGGCTGTTAGCACGATAGCCATATTACGGGTATTCGGGTTGCTTTCGTAAGTTGCGAGGGCGTGAGGCACTGCACCGGCAAAATCATTATTGAGAATATTTAATCGTGCAATGATACCTCGAACAAAAGGAATCTCCATGACCCCTTCATCTAGCGAATCTAAAATAGCTTGTGCTTGCTCGGTTTGTCTCGTTACCGCTAAGAAGTGCGCTTCCAACAATGCGAATTGAGTGTCTTCACGCTGTGCCCTTGTCGCTTTAACCAAAGCAAGTGCATCATCAAATTTACCTTGCGCATCGTCTATCAGCAATTTGCCTAAAACGGCATTCCTGTCGCTAGGATAAAGTGTTAGCCATGCGTTGTAGTGACTCTCTGCTTCACGTAACTGGTTAGTACGCAGTAGGGACTGGCCTTTTACCGTCCAGAAATCTAATTGTGTATCGCGATCTCCTTCAATATTAGCAAGCAGATCCGCAGCTTCCATCGACTTGTTTTCAACAAGATACGCTTTCGCAAGGGCCACTCTCAGTGCCACGTTATCCGGATTGTTGGAAAAGGCATCAACATAACCTTTCAGTGCGGCTTCGGTATTCCCTTGTTGTTTGGATAGCGCATATTGTACTGCCAATGCCGTCAAATTTTCGGGTTGCGCTTTAACCATCGCATCATTAAGAGCTGTAGCTCGAGCGAAATCTCCGAGGTAGATCGCATGATTAATTTCGGCGAACTTGACATCATCACTGGTTGAGGCAATAGATTTGGCATGCGCTAGTGCGTTTTCAGCCTTGTCATTATCATTCTCACTCATGGCAATCTGCATTTCGAGCAACCACGGTGTGGGATCACTTGGCTCGTCTACTTGCCATTGAGCAATGAGTTCTCGCGCTTTATCAATTTGCCCACCAAACAGATAACCTTGAACGAGAATCCGTCTTAGGCTGGCATTTTCGTTGCTCTTCCCCACGGCGTCTTCAAGCGTTACCAGGCCATCTAAATCATTAATAGATAACTGCAAGACACCCAAACGCGCGAGATCTTCAGCCGTGGTGCTAGATGCGCTAGAACGGTCAATCATACCGCGTGCATCTTTGAGCTTACCTTCTTTGACTAGTTGGTAGCCCGCGGCAGAGAATAACGTTGCGTCGGTTTGTGCGTCACCGGAAATACGGTTCAGGATTGCGGTCGCCTGATCGCTTTGACCTTCTCGCAACTGAGCATCTGCCAACATCCGCAATCCGGCATGACTTTCGGGTAGATCTGACGCGATCATTGACAGGTAACGAATTACCGCAGGAAAATCTTGTTGTTGATACGCACTAAATCCCGCAGTTAACCACATAGCCGGATCGTTTAGGCCTTGTTGAATCGCCGTTTCAAATGCGTCTAATGCTGCTTCATAATTCCGCTCATTTGCAAAGATAAAGCCTTTGTATTGATTGAGAAGAGGATGGGTCTCATTTAATTTCAATAGATCATCGATATAGCTTTTTGCTTCTTCAAACTGTTTCTGCTCCACCAACAACGCGGCAAATGCAAATTTATGTTGAATATCATCGGGATAAGTCTTCACATAATCGCGGTATACATCAGTAGCCTGCTCCCTTTTATCCAAAAACAGAGATAGCTTGGCTAGTTGCAATAGCACATCTTTGTTAAGAGGGGCTTGCTCACGCAGTTTTTCAGTTTGACCGAGCGCAGTATCAAAGTCTTCGTCAAGGATAGGTTCAAAACTTAAGACCAATCCTTTATATACAGATACGGTATCAAGGACTCGCGTCGCTTCGATTAAGGCTCTTGCCTCCAAAGACTTTTCCAGTTGAACCAGCGCTTGAAGCTTGTAAAAATTTACCTCTACTTGCTCTACAGTGGATAGCCCTAGTTCACTCGTTTCCATGTCCGCCAGCGCGTTTTCAGCGCCGGTTTGTTGATACGCAAGCGACAATATTGGGATAACTGCAGCCGGGGGATGGCCTAGCTCCAATGCGCGGTTTAGCTCTTTCTCTGCACTCGCGAAATCTCGGTTTTCGATGTAGAGCTGGCCCAACTCAAAGCGAATCGCCGCGTCTTTAGGCGCTAATTGTACCGCGTTTTTGTATGCTATGATGGCAGCTGGTGTATCTCCAGCCTCAACGAATTGACGTGCCTCTAAGACATAAGACTCTGGTGTAGATTGACTGCAACCTGTTGTGCCAAGTGCCAGCCCTATTGCCAAACTAAGTCCTGTAAAAATGCGTTTATTTTTTTGTTTTAATTTTAACATTTTATCGATTTGCCCCTTGTTCCCTGAGTGCGTTCCTACGCTAACTCAACCGCTTTTCCATTAATTTTGCATTAAATTTCAAATAACACCACGAAAAACGCCTTAAATCTCACGTAAAACAACCAATTCATAGCAACTGTGGCAGTTATCGAATATAATATAGGTTTTGCAACATCAGCTGGCTAGAAGACTAGTCACACCCGCCTAAATCATCAGGATCATTAATGACCACGACCGTCGAAGTGACATTTAAAGAACTCAACTTGCCAGAACCCATCTTACAAGCGTTAGAGAAGGTTGGCTACGAGAAACCCTCACCCATTCAAGCGGAGAGTATCCCGCTTTTACTTGATGGGCACGATCTACTGGGTCAAGCTCAAACTGGTACAGGTAAAACTGCGGCATTTGCACTTCCTATGCTGGCCAATATTGATCCCCAAGAAAATGTACCACAGTTGTTAGTACTGGCGCCTACTCGTGAGCTCGCCATCCAAGTGGCAGAAGCTTTCCAAGTTTATGCGAGTTTCTCAAAGAAAATTCGCGTGCTACCGATTTATGGCGGACAATCGTACGACAACCAGATTCGTCAGCTAAAACGCGGCGTGCAAGTCGTAGTAGGTACACCTGGCCGTGTTATTGATCACATCAAACGCGGTACGCTCAAGTTACAAGACCTAAAATTCTTGGTCTTGGATGAAGCTGATGAAATGCTTCGCATGGGCTTTATTGATGATGTTGAGCTGATTTTGAGTCACGCTCCAGAGGAGCGACAAACGGCGTTGTTCTCAGCAACGATGCCTGGTCCGATCAAAAAAATTGCAGACCGTTATTTAAACGAACCTAAGTACGTAAAAATTGCGTCTAAGGTTAGTACTGCGAGTACCATTCGCCAACGTTACTGTCAGGTCGCGGGTCACCACAAACTAGAGGCGCTCACCCGCATCATGGAAGTGGAGCCGTTCGACGGCATGATCATCTTCGTCAGAACCAAAACGGCCACGGTCGAACTGGCTGAAAAACTCAGCGCTCGAGGCTACGATGTTGAGCCACTTAATGGTGACATTCCTCAGAATGCGCGCGAGCGGACAGTAGAACGCCTCAAACAAGGTAAGATTGATATTCTTGTCGCAACCGATGTCGTGGCACGCGGCCTTGACGTTGAGCGCGTAAGCCACGTTATCAACTTCGATATTCCTTACGATACCGAATCCTATGTTCACCGTATCGGCCGTACGGGCCGTGCCGGTAGAAGCGGTGACGCGATTCTATTTATCTCTCACCGTGAAAAACGTTTGCTATTCGCCATTGAAAAAACGACGAAACAAACGATTGAATCCATGCCGATTCCTTCGGTTAGCCAAGTCAACGAAAACCGCTTGGAGAAATTCAAACAGTCTGTTGTTGAAGCATGCAATGATGACTCGCTTGAGTCACTAATGCCAATCGTAGAAATGATTCAAGAAGCGTCTGAAGCCTCTCCTGAAGTCCTTGTTGCCGCATTAGTGAAGCTGGCACAAGGCGATGAGCCTTTACTGCTCAATGAAAAAGACAGCCCAGATCTCAATGCGCGTGCTCCACGAGAATCTCGTGACCGTCGAGCCAATGGACGTGACCGTGACGGTAGAGACAATCGTCGCAGCAAAACACCTCGCGGCAAGCGCGCGCCAGATGAGGGCATGCAACGTTACCGCATTGATGTGGGCCACTCTCACGGTGCAAAGCCAGGTAATATTGTTGGCGCGATTGCAAACGAAGCAAACATCAACAGTAAACACATTGGTGCCATTGAAATTTATGATAATTTCAGCACAGTTGATTTGCCTATGGGGATGCCGAAAGAAACCAAAGACATACTTCAAAATACCCGTGTCAGCGGTCAACGTATGTCGCTACGCGAGTGGTCAGATACACCGCCACCTCGCAGACGCGACAAAAAGCGCAAGTAAACGCCTAGGGTTGTTTATTCCAAATCAGAATATAAATACAGAATTTATTTGTTTTGATTTATAAACAACCCCGTCAAAATAGCGCATGAAATTCTTCGACTAAGGTTATACAGGTTTTACTATGCGCTATTTTCCCATATTTCTAGATACACAGCGCCTCAATGCGCTTGTGGTTGGTGCCGGGGAAGTCGGTGCGCGTAAACTTGAGTTACTGTTAAAAAGTGAGGCAAACGTTAAAGTTGTCGCGCCTTGGATGTGTGATACGGTTTTGCGTCTTGGTGACGATCCCCGCGTAGAACTCGTTCACAGAGAATTCGAACCTGATGATCTCAACGATCGAGAAGCCGTGTTTGTGGCAACGGATAGCGATGAGGTCAATCGCCGTATTCATGCCTTAGCGACAGACCGTAAAATTTTGGTCAATGTCGTCGACAACACGCCCTTATGCCAGTTTATCACGCCGACTATTATCGACCGTTCCCCAATTGTCATTGCAGCAAGCAGCGGTGGAGTTGCGCCTGTACTGCTTCGATTTATTCGGCAAAAACTTGAGTCTCTATTACCTGCAAACCTCAGCAAACTTGGCGCTTTCTCTGAAAAATTCAGGGATGCCGTCAAACAAGGTTTAACCTCTGTTACTGAACGCCGTTATTTTTGGGAAGACGTACTTGATGGAGATATCGCCGAAGCCGTTGTGAATGGGCAAGACGACAAAGCCGGCAACATGTTGTTAGAAGCGCTAGAGCAGGCTAAAACCGATGCCAAGGTGCAAGGCCAAGTTTACTTAGTCGGCGCCGGACCTGGTGATCCGGATTTACTGACGTTCAGAGCGTTGCGCTTAATGCAAAAAGCCGATGTCGTGGTTTACGACCGTCTTGTGTCACCGCAGATATTAGAATTAGTCCGTCGAGATGCGGAAAAGATTTATGTGGGTAAGGCTAAGAGCAACCATACGTTACCTCAAGAAGACATCAATCAATTGATGGTTGATGAAGCGAAGAAAGGCAATCGCGTCGTTCGGCTTAAAGGTGGTGATCCCTTTATCTTCGGTCGTGGCGGTGAAGAAATTCAAACCTTGGTGGAAGCCGGTGTTGAATTTCAGGTTGTTCCCGGTATTACCGCAGCAAACGGCGCATCAAGTTATGCTGGTATTCCACTGACTCATAGAGACCATGCCCAATCAGTGGTATTTGCCACAGGACATTTGCGCGATAATACCATTGATCTAAATTGGCCGGCGCTTGCTCACCAAAATCAAACCGTTGTCTTTTATATGGGATTAACAGGTTTGTCTATTATTTGTGAAAAACTCATAGAGCATGGCATGCCTTCGGATATGCCGATTGCGCTAGTACAATCTGCTACAACTGAAAAACAAAAAGTCGTCACGGGGACATTAAGCACCATCTTAGACAATCCGGAAACCGCCTCCATGAAGCCGCCAACACTTATCATCGTGGGTAGTGTGGTTTCGTTACGCGATAGCCTAAATTGGTACTCAACGGATAATTAATATACAGTAATCTAATGCGAGTCTACTTAGGTTTACTGTCATCCGTTTTTCCAATATTGTTGCTGTCGCCATTCTCCTTATTGCGCCTTGTACCAAGGCGCAGCAGATGCTGTTTAACAAGTCCGACTCGGGTAAGACCATTAGTTATCAATACGAATGGAAAGACAAAGACAACCAGCTCCAGTCTATTGCGTTTGAACTCGACAAAGACAAGGTTGCTGCCATTCCCTCGTCACAAGCTATTTATCGACCCGCTTTAGCACAACGTCATGTCACTGTCTCATTGCTTCAAGCTGCACGCAACGTCGACCCTAAACGTGCCATTATTGATGTTAAGCAACACCAAGACACGGTAAGTGTGGCGATCAAGAGTCGCGATCAACAAGCCATCGATTCATTAAATCGAGAATTCACTATGCTCAAGGAAGAGGCACTAGAAACCTATTTACATGAGCGGTTTTACATGCGTTACGAGTCGCCACTGCGAGAAAGGGTGATTAAACCTGATCATATTCGTTACATTATTTTAAGTACCGAGGCTCTGATTCCTCTGTCTCAAGCGTTTTATGAAACGTTGGGAGGACAGTCGGAAGCGCGAAACTATATCGATCTACTGCTCGGTTGGCTGCAGAATATCCCTTACAGTACATTAGAGGATCGCTCGACGAGTCATGGTGCAGGATACTCACCTCCTATTACCGTCCTCGCTCAAAATCAGGGTGATTGTGACAGCAAAGCCGTGGTCGCCGCGGCGGTCACTAGGGCGTTTCTCCCTAACACGCCAATGGTGATGGTATTTTTACGAAACCACGCATTGCTAGGCATTGCCATGGGCACTAAAACGTCTGACGACACAATCACCTATAATGGCGTGCCTTATGTTCTGTTTGATCCTACTGGTCCTGCATTACTTGCGTTGGGTGAAGTCAGTGAATCAACAAAAGTGGCGCTATCATCAAAACAATATACGGTAGAAGTTATCCCCAAAATCACGGAGATGTGAGTAGCCTTACGCGCGTGTTTTCTCGCCGCCAGTGATAACCGTATTGCGACCTAATTTCTTTGCATCGTAGAGACATTGGTCTGTCGTAACAATCAAACTTTCTGGTTTGTCTTTTCGTTTCGGATACATCATGGCTGCGCCAAGGCTAATCGTCACTACTTTAGCAACCTCGGATTTGTCGTGTTTGATTTGTAATCGCTCGATACCTGAACGCAATTTCTCACACAACTGCACCACATCTTCCGGTTCACATTCGCGCACGATAACCGCAAACTCTTCTCCCCCAAAACGCGCGACGTGATCTGAAGACCGCCGTGCCAGCAGCTGAATACAGCCCGCAACCCGCTTTAAACAACTGTCTCCAATCGCATGTCCATAATGATCATTGTATTGTTTGAAGTAATCTATATCGATGAGGATCAAGCCAATCGACCGCCCTTTGCGCTGTGCATGACTCCACTCGTCGGCTAAATGTCGGTCAAAGCTCCGTCGATTAGGGATATTGGTCAAGCCATCGATATTGGCGTACGCCTCGAGTAAATCTGTTTTTTGCTTGAGGTCTAACAGATTCGACACTCGCGCTTTGACTAATGCCGTTTGAAACGGTTTGCGCAGGTAGTCCAGCGCACCTAGCTGTAAACCTTGTAACTCGGATTCATCTGAATCATCGCCGGTGACAAACATAATCGGTATCGACATAGTGTCAGGGTTTGATTTGACACGAGAACAAATATCGTAGCCATTCATATCAGGTAGATTGATATCAAGTAAAATGAGATCTGGTGGATCGTTATCAATAACCGACAATGCCTGCTCTCCGGAGGTCGCAGAGACGACTTTACACATATCCTCTAACGCATTTTCCAACAAAGTAATATTGATCATGTCATCATCGACGACCAACACAGATGATGACTCAAAGGATTTCATCGCCCCGCCTCTATCTCAATGTCAGCCTGGCCTCTCGGCCAGCCTTACTTATTAAAGCTCTTGTTCAGCAAATTCCGCCAACCGCGAGCGTACAACACCATCTAAGTTAATCGTTGCACTACCTGAGAAGTTTTTGAATTTTTCTACCAAGTACGTTAAGCCCGATGTTACAGCACTCAAATAGTTACTATCTATTTGCGCTAAGTTTCCGCCGCAAATAAGCTTCGTTCCCTCGCCGCAACGCGTGATGATGGTCTTCAACTGTGACGCTGTCAGATTTTGTGATTCATCCAAAATCACAATCGAATTCTGTATACTTCTGCCGCGCATAAAGTTTACCGATTTAAACTGAATGTTCGCTTTCTCCATGATGTAATTCATCGAACCTTTTACATTCTCATCATGTTTGTGAAGAACCTCTAACGAGTCAGTAATGGCGGCTAACCACGGGGCCATTTTTTCTTCTTCAGTGCCGGGTAAAAAGCCGATGGACTCTGCAATTTCAGGCGTACTTCTGGTCACAATGATTTTGTCATACATGTTCTTTTCAACCACCATTTCTAGCGCGGCAGCAAGTGCTAACAGCGTTTTACCGCTGCCCGCCGGTCCGGTGAGAATCACTAAGTCAATATGAGGATCGAGTAAGGCGTGAAGCGCCATTGCTTGGCCGATATTCTTAGGAGAAATACCCCAAGCATGTCTGCCCATCAGTCTTTCATACCCCAAATCGAGCACATCTAATTCGTCCGGTGTAATAGACTCGACCAATCCTGCGAAATGTCCAGTATCGTCGAGCAGGAACTCGTTGACATACGCTTCGGGCAACATGGATTTGGGAATAGTATGGATGGTATCACGTCCTTCCGTTCGACTATCGACGGACTTGACGTTATCCCAAAAATTGCCCCCAAACTGGTGATACCCTTTAGAAAGATATTTGATGTCGCTCACCAATTGGTCGGTGCGATAATCTTCGACGTGCCCCAATCCTGCGCCTTTTGCTTTGAGGCGCATATTGAGGTCTTTAGTGACCAGTACAACTTGCTGAGGCGCAAACTCTTCTTGTAATAGTAAAGCTACATTAATAATGCGATTGTCGTTTTCATTACTGGTGAAAACTTGTTGTGACTGCGCCATATTAAGGTCGGCAAAAATGGATAACTCACCGGTTGGTGCTGCGTCGCCCGCTCCCAATCCTGCCATCGACACGCCGTCAATTAGCTGTTCAGGTTTAGCGTCGTGAAACAAATCCTCCATTGAACGAATCGACACGCGGGCATCTCGCGCAACGTCTTTTTTACTGTCTTTAATGTAATCGAGTTCTTCCAACACTGTCATAGGCACGACAACGTCATGTTCTTTAAAGGAAGTAAAGGCAAGCGGTTCGTGTAGCAGGATGTTGGTATCTAAAACGTAGATTTTGATATCTGTGGATTTTTTTCGTGGCATCCGTCGCTCCGTAGGTCATAACTAAGCGCGCTTAACTGCTGCGTGCGTTCAAGCGTCTTGCGTCAGGAGCAAATGCATGTCGAATCGAACCACTCACTCCGTGTCGCGTCGACTCACATACTCACAATAATCCACTTTTAAAATATTTACACCCTATTTTCATACTAATTTTCAACCTGCACACGCTGTGCTCAATTTTTGTTCAATGAAAATTTTTAGATCACCTATTCACTCATCGTATCGCTATTTTGGGACCGAAGGACAGGCGTAAAATGCGCCTTGTGCTACACTTTTTAAACCAATGATTTTTAACACGGGCGGTGTATTTAGGGCATAATCTTTCGATAAGTCCATCCGCTTGTCGTCGCTTCATTTTGCGTCCAGCCCTCTTCATCAGTACAATACGCGGCCCATTGATTTAAGTAGATATTATGAGCTCGAACAACGTCTTTTCAGTTGGCCAACGTTGGCTAAGTAACACAGAGTCAGAACTCGGCCTTGGTGCCGTCATTAGTGTCGATTTTCGCGCTGTAGAAATACTGTATCCCGCCACAGGAGAAAGCCGTATTTATACAAAAGACAATGCCCCTTTAACACGGCTGGCATTTGAGGAAGGCGATACAGTGAAAAGCCAAGATGGTTGGGAACTGGCTATCACAGACGTCGAAGTACATAACGATGTACTGATTTACAAAGGGTTTCGAGAAGATACAAAAGAGCCAACTCGCTTGCCAGAAACCTTTCTTGACCATCACATCAAGCTGAATCAACCAGAAAAGCGTTTGTTTAATGGGCAACTCGATGCACCCAAGTGGTTTGATTTGCGATTGGCATCGACTCAATATCTCCACCAGCGCGCTAAATCATCGACGATTGGCTTGACGGGGGCCAGAATCGAACTCATCCCGCATCAAATTCATATCGCCTCGGAAGTGGGTCAGCGACATGCACCACGTGTGTTACTTGCCGATGAAGTGGGTTTGGGTAAAACCATTGAAGCCGCGCTTATTATTCATCAGCAAATTATGACAGGTAAAGCATCTCGCGTACTTATCGTCGTACCCAATTCATTGGTCCACCAATGGTTGGTAGAGATGCTTCGCCGGGTTAATCTCGCCTTTGCTATTTTTGATGAAAGTCGTTGTGAAGCACTTACCGAAGAGCTCGACAATCCGTTTGATAATGACCAACTCGTCCTTTGTAGTCTCGATTTCTTACGCGATAACCCAGAACGTCAGGCCCAAGCACTTGATACAAGTTGGGATTTATTGGTTGTCGATGAGGCTCACCACTTGGCATGGTCCAAAGATGTGCCATCTCAAGAATATTTGCTCGTAGAGCAACTGGCCGAGTGTATTCCGGGCGTGTTGCTGTTAACGGCGACACCAGATCAATTGGGCCACGAAAGTCATTTTGCGCGTTTGCGTTTGTTGGACTCAGCACGATTCCACGACTATGAAACCTTTATAGAAGAAGAAAGTCGCTACAGTGAACTCGCTGATGCAGTGAGTCCACTACTTGATGACCAAGCCATTACCAATAATCAACGACAACTCCTCGTCGCACTCGCGCCTGAAATTATGGCCCATCACGGCGACTTAGACACACCAGAGCAACGTCAGTCTTTGTTAAGGCAACTTATCGATTGTCATGGCACAGGGCGTATTTTATTCCGCAACCGCCGAGCGGGCATTGAGGGTTTCCCTCAACGCGTGCTTCATCAACACACTTTACCTCTTCCATCTGAATATCAACCATTGACGACAGGCACGGATCTGACGTTGGCGCTCTATCCTGAACGAGACGCCAGTTTGGTTGATAGCTGGACTCAAATCGATCCGAGAATCGATTGGCTACTCGACTTTTTACCACAGGTGAAACCCGCCAAGGTTTTATTAATTTGTGCCAGTGACACTAGCGTTCAACAACTGGCCGAAGCGATTAGAATTCGCTCGGGTATTCGACATGCAGTTTTCCACAAAGGCATGAGTATTGTTGAGCGTGACAAAGCCGCGCATTACTTTGCGCAAGAAGAAGACGGGGCTCAAGTCTTATTGTGTAGTGAAATTGGTAGTGAAGGTCGTAACTTCCAGTTTGCGAATCACCTCGTTTTATTCGATTTACCACTGACACCGGACTTACTCGAACAACGTATCGGTCGTTTGGACCGTATTGGCCAGAAGAATGATGTCAATATTCATGTCCCCGTTTTCGACAACACTGCCCAGGCTGTATTGGCCCAGTGGTATGCCGATGGTCTAGACGCCTTCAACCAGACCTGCCCAACCGGTTCAGCTGTGTTTGAAGCCGTCAAAACCAATCTAATTGGTGCATTACTTCACCCTACAGACACTGCGCTTATCGATAATCTAGTGTCTGAGAGCGCTGCCATTAACGATCAATTGAAGCATCAGCTTGAACAAGGTCGCGACCGTTTACTTGAACTCAACGCCTCTGGTTCAGGTCAAGTAGACCAGCTTCTTGAAGACATAGTTGCTATCGACTCCAGTATTGAATTACAGCGTTTTATGGGACGTTTACTCGATGCGCTGGGGGTTGCCCAAGAAGAAAAAGGCAATGACTGTTTTATCCTTAAACCCACTGAAAGAATGGTAAGCCATCTGCCGGGGTTAGATCCTGAGGGTATGACGGTCACCTATCGCCGCCGTATTGCCACCACCTTAGAACACGTGCATTTCTTGAGTTGGGATCACCCATTGGTACACAATGCCATCGACATGGTTTTAACCGACACCTTGGGTAAAGCAAGTGTTGGGTTTATCGCAGACAAAAGCTTACCCAAAGGGGCGTATTGGCTAGAGACCTCGTATATTTTGGCAGCCAAAGCCCCCTCGGCTTTGCAATTGACACGTTTCCTACCGTCAACACCGATTCGCTTGTGTATTGACGCACAAGGCAATCCGGTCGACTTAGATTTCGAACTCACAAAGGGGCCCGGCAAGAAGATTAGCCATCAGTTAGCGCAAGCACTGCAACAGCCTATCGCATTGAGCCTAGAAAAAGCACAGCGACTTGCCCACGGCAAGGCCAACGAAATATTGAGCGATGCGTTGTCGACGATGCACGATTCACTTGGTCAAGAGTGCCAAAGGCTTAGGGATTTACAAACACAGAACCCATCGGTGAGAGACGAGGAAATTGAATTTATCGAGCTTCAAATGAAGGCCTTAGATAAGGTCCTACAGCAAGCCGATACCCAGTTAGACTCGCTGCGAATTGTGGTAAATAATCCTTAATGGCTAATCCGAGTTTCGTCTACGCGCCGCCCACATCGCCGTTTTTAGATATCGTCTACCAAGATGATGATATCATTGTGGCCAACAAACCGAGCGGACTATTAACTGTACCGGGCAAGGCCATTGAACACAGGGATTCATTGATAACTCGAATTCAAACGGTGTGGCCCACAGCAACGGTGGTACATCGCTTGGATATGGCAACATCCGGTATTATTGTGATGGCGATGAACAAAGACAGTCATCGCCATTTATCTCGGCAGTTCGAAACGCGTAAAACAAAAAAGCGTTATTTCGCGCGCGTATATGGCCAATTCGCCGAGCCCTCTGGAAAGGTCGACCTTCCATTGATCTGTGATTGGCCCAATCGCCCCAAACAAAAAGTCGATCACGACAATGGCAAACCCGCGTTGACCCAATATTCAGTCATTCATACCGATCAGAAATGGTCGCTGGTGAAACTGTTGCCAGTAACGGGGCGCTCGCATCAACTTCGTGTGCATATGCTAGCCTTGGGGCACCCTATTTTAGGTGATCGGCTCTATGCAACCGATGAGGCATTGGCACTGGCGTCGCGTTTGCAATTGCACGCGCAATGCCTGGGCTTGTTTCATCCGACGACTAACGAATGGCAAAATTTCGACGCCCCCTTGCCCTTTCCCAATTGCCCAGAGTTAGATCATGCTCATCTTGTCGCTCTGTAGTGTCCGGGCGCCTTATATTCGTAATTTTTCCTCGGCGCTAAGCTTTTACCTGATAAAGCCGATAAAAAGGACATTCAATAACGCAAAGGCGATACGACTTAGGTGTTCATCACAGACGTAAATACATCAAAAGCAGCGACGACGATCTCGGTGTGCTTGTTTGCGCTGCTGTTTTGCTTTGTCAGCAACGCCCAAGTCCAAGATGACTACTTACGCTATTTGCCAAAAGACGCATACAGCAGCCTTCTTGTTGGAGAAACGTCCATTGCGATTTTTGATAACGAACCCACCACGCCGCTGTCAAAAGGCGCGGTCATTATCCTAGTATCCAGTGGTCAGTTTGGTCTTAATTTCGCTGAAGGCGTGCAATTAGCAAAGTTGCTCAATACGTGGGGCTGGTATACCACAGTTGTGCCGTATGACTTTGTTTTGGATACGCAAAAAGCCATGTTAGATAATGAAATGGCGGAGACTGCACCAATCGATAGTATGTTGCACCCCGCCGTTGATTACCAAGCAACGCAAACCGAGATAATGCAATTGATTGCAGCCTTGTATAATCATGTTGCAAGCCACCAAGGTTTTAAGGTCATCGTTAGCCATGGCATGCATGCCGCTCATTTGTTGGCGCTATCTGCCGAGGGAAAAGTAGCCCCGCCAGACAGCCTGGTAACGATATCACCATATTGGCCTGAGCAGGTTCACAACCAAAAAATCATGGACAATGTTGCCATGACAACCAGCCCTCTATTGGACATAGGTGCGCCTCAATTTAACAACTGGGATGCCATGACATTAGACGCCCGAAAGCACAAAGCCATACGCCAACTGAAAATGCATTATCGTCAAAAAGTGGTAGAGGGCAGTCGTGTAGCATCGTCAAGTCAACCGGAAGCCTTGTCTCCCCACGTCGCATGGCTCAGTAAAGAAATCCAAGGTTGGCTTACACACATGGGTTGGTAATATATTGATTTTCTTATTTTAACCGTCTTTGACCTGACCGTCTGGACAAAGTAAATTCCTCAGCCTATGATTAAGGCATGCCCCACTATAATCTGACGAAAAGCGTTTGCCTCCTTACTCTCGCTGAATAGTTTCGTCGCATTATTGCGTATGTGGAAGGAAAATCACACGATGGTGGCTATACTCTTTTGAAGAACTTAATGGCGACCCTAATTTGTGCGTGTAAAATCGTTTGTGGACAACAAAGCTAAGCAGCTGTGTTTTTATCTCCGAGCCTACTGGCTAGGTGAGATTCCCTACGGCGAAATAGAACTGTTTTTTTGGGACACGCTGGAAGAATGGTGTCAGGTTACCGATAAGTTCGAACATCCATACTCGCAAAAAGAGCGCGTCTTTTGGCACTTACTACATCAAGCGCATTTTTGGTCGGAAGAGAAACTCAAATATGACCAATATCTCGTTGAAGAGTTATCTAACTGTGTTGCTTTTCTAGAAGGTAAAGGCATGTGCCCTTTCGATTGTGTAGGTATTCGCCCCTAACACAACCTTGCATAGGATCAATATTCATGATCCAATGGGTAGGATATCTACTCAGGAAGTTTTCAATTCGTGCTCCAAACCCTTAAAGTCTTTCGCGATCGGCGTCTTATTAGCGTATTTTTCTTTGGTATCGCAAGTGGTTTTCCATGGCTGATGATTGGCTCAATAATGACCGCTTGGCTTGCTGATGAAGGTCTAACTCGAAAAACTATCGGTCTATTTGGTGCCATTTTTGCCGTTTATTCTTTCAACTTTTTGTGGTCACCACTCGTTGACCGACTTCGCCCCCCTGTACTTGGGCAACGTCGAGGCTGGATCATCACTATGCAGTGTCTCATTGCGGTTGCGTGTGTTGCGATGTCATTTATTGATGCGCAAAGTCAGCTGTACTACATCGCCCTTATCGGTTTTATCATCGCTTTAGCGTCCGCAACCCAAGACATTGCGATAGATGCTTATCGCATAGACATCATTAAAGCCGAAGAAAAAGACACCTTTTCGGCCGCCTCATCTATCGCCACTGCAGGGTGGTGGACTGGCTACGGCGGGATTGGCGCTATCCCATTTTTCCTAGTGCAATTTACGTCTCTACAATGGCCAGATATCTATCTTTTCTTAGCCACCGTAATGTCGCTATTAATGGCTATCACATTGTGGTCAAAGGAACCAGACGTTGACCGTCAACACATTATCGATACCGCAGAACGTATTTATCGGGACACCATCGGTGGTCATAGCAGACTGAAGACTTGGCTTCTTATCTCGGTAGTAGAACCATTTAGGGAGTTTTTTACCCGTAATGGAGTCAGGTTTGCCATATCGATTTTATTGTTCATTTTTCTGTTCAAAATAGGCGAAGCGTTTCTGGGAAAAATGAGCTTGGTTTTCTATAAAGAAATTGGCTTTTCTGATGCGCAAATCGGCAGCCTATCGAAATTGCTCAATTGGGGCGTGACCATAGTATTTTCTGTGATTGGCGGCATGGTTAATATTCGCTATGGCATCTATCGAGGTCTTATGATTGCGGGAATCGCAATGGCGGCGAGTAATCTCATGTTCAGTGTTATTGCTGTTGTCGGCCCCAATCCATGGTTATTCGCTGCCACCGTTGTTGTTGATGGATTTACCGCGGCTTGGAGCACTGTGGCCATGGTAGCGTTTATTTCGTTGATGTGTAACAAGGCATTTAGTGCAACTCAGTATGCCCTAATGGCATCTTTGAGTGGGGCGGGTCGGACCCTAATCTCGTCGTCCAGCGGCTTTCTTATTGACGATGGCCTAGATGGCAATTGGTCGCTATTTTTTATCCTCACCACGCTGATGGTCATTCCTAGCTTGCTGTTTTTATACACATTAAAGGAAAAAATTACAGAACAAGAGAAAATAGTGGATCACTAGCACCACAAAACTGGTCATTTTTTATTCAACCTTAACTTTGACAAATAAACCCTTGGCCTTCTATCTTGAATAGAGAGAGGGAAAAAATATGGGGTAAAGCTTGGATAAGCGTGGGCTGAAAGGGAAGTTTACTAAGACCTACATCTCTGCATTTGTCACAATTGCATTGTTGATTTCGGCTGCCTACGTTTATTCTGCAATCACTCACTACGATCAAGCGTTGGGCCCACAGGTTATCAATAAATCAGGCAAACAACGCATGTTGTCCCAGCGTATCGCTTTACTACACGAGCTACTCGTCAGTCCCAAACGACTGAGTATCGAAGAACGACAAACCATTCAGCGAGAGTTGCGCTTTAGGGCTCAAGAGTTTCTCATTAACCACGAAATGATTACGGGCTTTCAACCTATCGATGGTCGGGTGCATGACTTATCCCCCTCTCTTAAACAGTATTATTTTGGTGAGGGCTATTCTCTGGATCAACGCGTCCGCGATTATGCACAGGCAGCACTAGCCGTCTCAGACATGACACCACTACAACTCATTAATCAAGAACGTCACTCGATTGGTCAAGTCACTGCAATATTGAATCAATTGGATGTAGCCGTGCGCATGTTCGAAGACGAGCTAAAAGCCAATTTCGAGCGCCAACAACGGGCCGATTTACTGTTTTGGCTTGCCATTAACGCCTGCTTAATTGTGTGTTTTATCGTGTTTTTTAAACCGCTAGAGAAATTCATGCTAAGCCAAGCTGAACTTAAAAACAGTTCAGCAAAACCAGACAGACATGCCAATTCACGCAATCGACAAATACGCAGTGAATACGTTGCCAAGCTGAGCCATGAATTTCGCACGCCGATGAATGCGATTATAGGTACCCTCGAATTGCTCCCCAATATGCAGGAAAAGCAAGATGTACTGACAAAACGGGGGGAACGCGCCTGTTACAGACTGTTGCGGCTGACTAATAATTTGCTGGATATATTAGACGATGAGCAACAAAATCAACTTCCTCCGCGTGTTCCCTTTGATCTGATTAGGCTACTTGATGATGCTATATCACCCATCTCTGCGGTTGCTAGAGATAAAAGTCTCGACCTGTATGTCAATTGTCAGCAAACACTGCCGCATTACGTTGAAGGCTATCCTAGTGCCATATCGAAAGCCTTAGAAAACATCTTGGACAATGCGGTTAAGTTTACCGAAAAAGGCGAGATTAGTGTGTCTATCGGCGTATCTGTTGAAAACAAACAAATCAAACTAACCGTGGAAGTCACCGACAGTGGTATAGGTATGCGGGCAAACGATACGGCTATCATTTTTGAGCGTTTTACGCAGGTCTACAGTGGACCTCGCTATCGGTATTCCGGCGCAGGCGTCGGTCTAGCCGTGGCAAAAGAACAAGTTAGTCCAATAGGCGGCACTATACGAGTTGTAAGTGATATCGGTGCTGGCTCTACCTTTACTCTTGAAGTGCCGCTCTACCCATCAAATATTACAAGTCTAGATATCAGCCAAACGGTATCAGGCAAATTTGCCGTTATTGACGATATTGAAATCAGTCGACTGCATCTTGAAAACCTCATAAAAACTGAAGGATATAGCGTCGACATATTTGAATCTGCGGCGGAATTTCTGAGTAAAAAAGATCAGATACCAGGTTATCTTGGTATTTTTACAGACTACTTCATGCCAGGTATTAACGGCGTGGAGTTGGCAGAAGCGATCAATGCCATGTTCAGTGGCAAAGCGCCTCCCGTCATTTTGCTCTCCGCTACACCAGACATTGCCAATATTGTCGCACTCAGTGATGCTAAGGTATGGCAAACGTTTGTTAAACCTTTGGATATTAATCGTTTCATCGATAGTCTTCACCAAGTCAGCAGCCGCAATAAGCATCCTATATTAAGTAAGAAAGATGCGTCTGTGCTGATCGTTGAGGACGAGCCTATTAACGCTGAAATAATCCAGCATATGGTGAATAACCTAGGTTACAAAACAACCCATGTTAGCGACGGTGAGGATGCTATCAATCTGTGCAGCACTTCGTCATTTGACGTGATTTTAATGGACATCAGCCTTCCCGATGTGTCTGGCATAGAGGTGGCAAGAATTCTCAGAGAAAAGGGCATTACCACGCCAATCGTGGCGGTTACCGCACACGGTTATGAATCCGATAAACTAGAAACCAAACAAGCGGGAATGCGATATCATTTGGTTAAACCTGTGTCGTACCAAGAACTGAAAAATACCTTGTCTCTGTCTATTTCCCTAGAACACGTGATTAAGGCCAGTTAACGATGGGGACAAGGCGCAGGGGCATAAGTCACATCAGCATGCCCCTGAGCAGAGTGTAAAAACTCGTTTTACAATGCGCGCTCGTAGTTGGTAATACGCGATTGATTTCGACCACCTAATTTGGCGTCGTAGAGCGCTTGGTCGGCGTATTCCAACCATGCCATTGCAGAGTGGCATGCAGGGTTGTACTCGGCTAATCCCAAGCTAACAGTGTAGCGGATTTCTTGTCCGTCATGCTCAACCACTAAGGCCTGCGCTAACAAACGAATCCGTTCGGCGACAATCTTGGCATTTTCAGCTGTCGCATCAGTAAGCACGACTGCAAACTCCTCACCGCCGTAACGCCCTGCCAAGTCTGTTTCTCGGATACTTTTTTTAATCACACGAGCCAATGACTGTATGACCTTATCTCCGGCTTGGTGACCGTAGGTGTCGTTGACTTTTTTGAAATGGTCGATATCAAGCATGATCGCCGTGACTGCTTTTTCTCGGCGTTTGGCCAACTTGTAAATATTATCAAATCGCTCTTGCCAGTAACGACGATTATACAAGCCAGTTAGCCCGTCAACGCGACTCATCACCTTAAGCTCTTCGTTCAATCCTTCAACGCGTAATTTACTTAGCGCTTGGTCAGTCACATCGTAAATCATCATGCATAAACGATCGATTTCCCCAGTGCTGGACATGAGGGGAAACATGGTTACGTTTTGGTACATAACACTTGATGCTGAGGTAACAGGTCGATTACTTGAGAATCGAAACAAATAAGGGCGCTGCTCCCAAATCAAAAAAACGGGCGTATTCAGATCGAAAACAGGCTCGGCTTTTGCTCTCAGCCACGCCTCATCAATGTCAGGGAAACTCGAAAACAATGGGTTACCCACAACACGAGACGGCAGTAGATTACTGTGGTTTTCCATAAATTGATTCCAAACCTGCACGTTGAAATCTCTATCTATGACCACAATACCCACTTCAATTGAACTCAAAAGATCTTGTTGCCAATGAGCATCGGCTATAGAAATCGCTGACATTTACGCCTCCTCACTGAACGAAACAAGTCGTTGGTAAACATTTTCCATGGCATGGTCTGGGAACAATAGCAATAAGTCGAAACTGATGTCTCGGCTCTTGATGGCATACCCGATTTCGATCGCCATCAATTTGCTCCAGCGCGATATATTGTCACTGAGCAGCACGTCCAATCCACGGTGGCGTCCTAACACGATCGGATGGCTATGGCTAAAATTAACATTCAACTGAGATGAAAGCGCATTCAAACACGCGCCAATAAGAATGTTAGACACATCCATCAACGCTTCTAATTCTAGATGTTCCGAATTTTTAATACTGTCATAACGCAAAAGTTTAACGATATTTGCGGCATTGAGATCATTAAAAATCACCAAGGCTTCACCTTGAATACCCGCGCTGACAAATCCCTTCGAAACGGCAGAAACACGCTCATTTGCATTGATCTCTGCGATGGCCATGTGCAATTCGTTAGTTTCAATAAAATTCACATTAGGAATGGGTAAATCAATAAACTCACCAAGGGTTCTGGCAAGGTTTTCACCCGCCTGCCCCATCGCCACATTAACCAACTCCCTGTAGGCATCAATCCTTTCATCGTCAGAATCTGGTTGAGCAGAATCAAAAATCTTGCGCTTCTTAGCGACACCATCACCAGAATAAATGCCATACTGGCGCAGGAGAGTAACGAGCTTGTTGTTATCAATGGGCTTGCGGATGAAATCCAATGCCCCCATCGCGATCATTCGCTGCCGCGCTTCAGGTTGCACATCACCTGACACGACGACGACCATCGTAGGCAAGTCTTCTTTACGAATGACTTCCATCGTTTGGTATCCATCCAAAACAGGCATGTTCAAATCGAGAAAGAGTACATCGCCTTTCCCGTCTCGAATCATATCGAGTGCCTGTTGACCGTGCTCCGCGAAATTGATTTCGACATCCCAACCGTCGGGAATAGAGCGAGCCATTTGCTTCCGTGCGAAACTAGAGTCATCACATATTAAGACTTGAGTCGTCATGCGCGCTCCTTATATTGCGACGGGCGCTTTAATGTGAGGATGACATTCGTAGTCAACGAGCGTGAAATCTTCAAACCTGAAGCCAAAAATATCTTTCACCTCGGGATTGATTTGCATGGTTGGCCGAGCAAAAGGCTCTCGCGATAACTGCAAATCAGTTTGCTCTAGATGATTAAGATAAAGGTGGGCGTCACCGAACGTATGCACAAAATCACCGGGCGCTAAGTCACAGACCTGCGCAACCATCATAGTCAAAAGCGCATAGCTAGCAATATTGAAGGGTACGCCAAGAAACACATCACCACTTCTTTGATAAAGTTGGCAAGACAACTTGCCTTCTAACACATAAAATTGAAACATCGTATGACACGGTGGCAATGCTTGCTTACCGTTTTGTGCATTTTCCCTTGGTGAAAATTGCGTATCAGGTAAGACTGACGGATTCCATGCACTGACAATCAGACGTCTTGAATCTGGGTTTGTCTTAATTTGTTCAATCAGTTCACTTATTTGGTCAACAGTTTGGCCGTCTTGGCTTGGCCAACTGCGCCACTGATGGCCGTAAACTGGGCCGAGTTCACCGTCTTCAGTCGCCCATTCATCCCAAATCGATACCCCATTTTCTTTCAAATAAGCGATGTTAGTTTCGCCTTGTAAGAACCAAAGTAACTCGTGAATAATCGACTTGAGATGACATTTTTTGGTTGTCACCAATGGAAAACCTTCAGACAAGTCAAAGCGCATCTGGTATCCGAACACACTCAGTGTGCCAGTACCTGTCCGGTCTTCTTTCTTGATGCCGTGATCCCTCACATGGCGCATCAATTTCAAATACTCTTTCATATTTATTCTTATTAGTGTGTGGTCGCAGTAGTTTTCTGTTTTTTATATGCCGCCGTTAACAACCAGCCGCCAATCAACATCATTGGTATACACAGCAATTGGCCTTGACTGAGACCAATTTGATACAGCCCGAGGTGTGCATCTGGTTCACGGAAGAACTCGACAATAAATCTAAACAGTCCGTAACCCAGCATAAATACACCACCGACGGCACCTGTGGGACGCGGTTTAGCTGAATATAACCAAAGAATAATAAACAGTATTACACCTTCCAGTGCAAATTCATATAGCTGTGAGGGATGGCGTGGAATATTCCCAGCATTAGGGAAAATAACGGCCCAAGAAACATCAGTTTGTCGCCCCCACAATTCGGCATTCAAGAAATTTCCAATACGTCCTGCGCCTAAACCAATTGGCACCAATGGTGCGATAAAATCGCCGACCTGCAAAAAGGTGGCTCCCATGCGTTTTCCTTGCCAGTAAAGTGCTGCCAACACGCCGAGTAATCCGCCGTGGAAGGACATACCACCCTCCCATATTCTGAACAAGTAAAGAGGGTTATCAAGAAAAAGACCAAACTGATAAAACAATACATAGCCTATGCGGCCACCCAAAATGACACCCAAAAATCCCCAAAACAACAAATCTCCCAATTGCTCTTTTGTCCAGTTAGTTTGGGATAATCTGCGACCTGCCAGTAAATAAGCCGCAATAAATCCAACCAGATACATCATGCCGTACCATCGTACGCTCAGCGGCCCCAATTCAAAAATAACGGGGTCAATGGCTGGAAATACAAAAAATTCCTCGGTTCCCATGTTTTAGGTCATTCCTATTATCATTCTAAGACTAATCAGTACCAATAAACCGGCGAAAATTTTCTTCAGTTTATCAGTTTGCATATTTTGCCCTAACCGCGCACCAACACCGGCAGTTAGAACGGACGTTGCCGCGATACTCAAGGTCGCAGGCCAAAAGACATACCCGATTGTTTGGTTGGGTAACGTCTCGCCGAGACCCGCGTATACAAAACTTGCTGTGCCGAATATGGCAATAACAATACCGCTTAATGCCGCACAGCCAATCGCCACACGCACATTTACTTGCAGTAAAATCAAAATCGGGACGAGCAAAGCGCCTCCACCAATCCCCATCAACGCACTGAGCGCGCCAGCCAGCAAACCCACACAAATTAGTAACCAAGGCGACGCCTTAAATCGAGAAGGGTTGGGCCTGCCAAAAAGCATTTGTGCGGCAACCACTAAAACTAAGACCGCGAAAACAGTTTTAAGTTGTTCACCGGGCATTACACTCGCAATTTGTGCACCTGATGTTGCACCAAACGCAATCCCCGTCGCTACCCAAGTGACGATAGATTTGTCTAGGTTGCCTAAATTGTAATGCGCGCGTGCCGACGACATGCCGGTAAAGACAATGGTGGAAAGTGATGTAGCAATCGCGATAGGCATGGCGATGGCAGTACTAAACCCTAGTTGCTCTACAAACAAAAAGCTCAATACAGGCACGATAATCAAACCACCGCCAATACCAAGCATTCCCGCTAACACGCCTACCACACTGCCTAAAACAAGGCATGCTAAAACAAATAAAAGCATGGTATTTGTGTGCTCCTATGAAACGAATACCCACTCGCTTAGATAAATGGTCTAGTCACAAAGCACGGGCTTCGAATTAGCCAACTGCGAGGATTCCACCTTCTGTGATGCCACTAAAGGTTCGCAACAGTGCTTTGCCACCTCAATCGAACACCCGCGCTAAAGCATCATTTATCTATGCGGGTTGGTGCAATAAATTCAATGATTCGATTGCATAAGATTACCACAACCAGTACGTCGAATTGAACAGGACCAATTTGATTAGACAACGACAGTAACCGCCAGTTGGCGTCAATATATCAGCCAAAAATGACAGTTATAAAACGACTAGGCACCAGCGCGAATCAATCCGCCTAACTCTTTTTGTTCTAAGTAGGCATTCACAAATTCAAACACTTCTTCATGAGTTTCTGCGGTCAACGCCATTGATAGTAAGCCCTCACTTTCAGCAAGACTTACGTTACGCAAAACCCAATTGATTTTTCGAAGGTTGTGTACATTCATACTCAATCGGCGATACCCCATGCCAAGCAAAAGTATTGCGCCGCCAGGTTCACCTGCAATCTCACCACAAACCGTAACGGGGACATTGTATTGATCTGCTTGCTTTACAATATCATACAAGGCGGACAATACCGCGGGGTGGTAACTGTTGTATAAATTGGCAACCCGAGCATTATTGCGATCGACGGCCAGCAAATATTGAGTTAAGTCGTTACTCCCTACGGAGAAAAAATCGACTTTCGCCGCCAGTTGTGGAAGCTGGTACAAAACGGAGGGCACCTCTAGCATCACCCCTACACGAGGCCGATAAAGGCGCTGATTTTGCCCTTTGATTTCATCGGTGACTTCAAAAAATGCTTGTTCAATAAGTCGTGTCGCTTCGTTGACTTCACTGAGCGACGAAATCATTGGCAACATAATTTGCAAGTTTTTTAGCCCGATACTCGCCCTCAACATCGCTCGGACTTGAACCAAAAATATCTCTGGGTGATCAAGTGTTAGTCGAACACCTCGCCAGCCTAAAAATGGATTCTCTTCGGTGATAGGAAAATACGGTAGTGGTTTATCGCCACCGACATCAAGTGTTCGCATCGTAATGCTTTTGTCCGGCGCACTATCGAGCACACGTTTGTACAACTGTACTTGCTCTTCCTCTGATGGGAAACGCTCTCGCAGCATAAAGGGGATTTCTGTTCGATAGAGTCCAACACCACTACCTTGTTGATCTGATACGACTTCAATTTCTGCTGACAACCCGGCATTAATAAACAATGCCATATCACAACCATCTTGCGTGCTACATGGCTGATTTGCTTCATTTTCAATTTTTTGCGCAAATACCGTTTCTTCTTCAATCAGCGCTGAAAACTCATCAAGAATTGCTTGTTCTGGTGAGACAATCACTTCACCAGAATAACCATCGAGCAAAATAGCTTTACCGTCGAGCAAGCTAGGCGACAACGTCTGACACCCCATGACCGCAGGTATCCCCATCGCGCGGGCAAGAATCGCAGCATGAGAGTTATTTGATCCCCGAATTGAAATAATGCCTTTGAGATAATGGCGAGGAAACTCTGCTAACATCGTAGCCGAGACTTCTTCGGCCACTAGAATAGAGTCCCACTCAGGTAAGGCTGTCTCGACCTCGGTACCGCCTGAAAGTGACAATATGTTCACGAGAATACGATTGGAAAGGTCAATAATATCAATCGCTCGCTCTTGCATGTATGGGTCTTCCATATTGCTAAAGCGAGCTGCGTAGTCCTCCACAACCATTTTCAATGAAGAACAGGCATCCCAACCTTCTCTAATTTTAGCTTCGACCTCTCGACCAAGACTGTTCGCATCAAGCAAATGATGGTAAAGCTGGAAAATAGACCGCACGTCATCGGGAATTTCTGATTCCAAACTTTGCGACAACTCATCGACATGACCGCGCGTTATTTCAACGCCTTTGCGATACAACTGAATTTGTTCGTCAGTGTCTTTACTGCGCCTGACGACCCAACTACTTAAATTGATCTTTGAGTCAGCTGCATATCCAATGCCTTTTGCTAAACCAGGAGACCCACCAATACCCCGAACATTCTTTTGTTGCACGGCATGACTAACCGCTGAATTGACCGCTAACGCACCGCGCATTTGCGCGTTCGCGATTTCCAGCGCCAGTTGGGCAGCTAGTGTCACCAAAAATGCTTCTTCATCTTCACTAAAGCGACGCATTTCGCTTTGCTGCATCGTCAGTACACCGACGACTCTACGCTGGTGAATAATTGGCGTGCCCAAAAAGGCGTTGTAGTTTTCTTCTTTTACTTCGGGGTAGTGTTTAAAGCGAGGATGTTGATGCGCGTTGCGAATATTAAGCGGTTCTTCCCGTTGACCAACCAGACCAATGAGCCCTTCATTGAACCCGATTCTCACTTGCTCTACAGCTTTGGGATCAAGGCCGTCTGTAGCTTTTAAAACAAACTCTTGGCTGTCGTAGTCGGCGAGATAAATTGAGCAAGAATCCACGCCCATCGTATTTTTGACCCGACTGGCGAGCTTGAACAAAGCAATATCAAGCTGAGGTATCTGGGTGACCTCTTGAACAATGCGCTTAAGCATCGTCAATATGTTGCCTTTATTTGCAACCTTTTCGATCACCCAACTCTCCTTTAGTTACGTCGTCGTCGACGGGGTCGGCGCTGCTGTCCGCCGTGTTTTTGTTGCGCAGACAAAATAACACCCGAAAATTCCTTGAGTGCACGTCTATATACGTCGCGTTTGAATGACACAACGTTGCGGATAGGATACCAATAACTTACCCAGCGCCAGTCATCAAATTCAGGATGACCAGATTTGAGTAAGTCGACATCTTTTTCAGCACAATCCAAGCGAAGCAAAAACCATTTTTGCTTTTGCCCGATACAAACTGGGTTGCTGTCTTGTCGAATTAACCGCTTCGGCAGCTTGTATCGCATCCAATTGCGAGTCACACTGAGGATAGTGACATCTTTGGGGGTTAGCCCTACTTCCTCGTGTAATTCCCTGTACATCGCTTGTTCTGCAGTTTCCCCTTCATCGATTCCGCCTTGTGGAAACTGCCATGAATGTTGACCATAACGTCTTGCCCAAAATACTTGACCCATTTTGTTGCAAATCACTATGCCCACATTCGAACGGAATCCATCGGCGTCAATCACTCAGACTCCTGGGCACATTAAACTTTTCTATTCATGCATTCTTCCATAAACTAGAGACCTTTCAAAGCATTAATATTTGTGAGCGACGATAAGTTACTATGCAGCCGCCTTCGACAGCCCCCCAATCGACAGAACAGTTAGTTGAGCGAGCCCAGCAACTCGCAGGGTTTACGCTAGGGGAGCTTGCGTCGATGGCACAGGTGGAAACGCCCAGTAATTTACGCCGTCACAAGGGCTGGGCGGGTCAATTACTGGAGCTGTGGCTAGGTGCAACGGCGGGTTCTAAACCGACGCAAGACTTTCCAGAGTTAGGCATTGAACTGAAAACGGTCCCAATTGACTACCAAGGTAAACCACTCGAAACGACCTATGTGTGTTACGCGCCGCTTTTAAGCTCACCCGGTATCACATGGGAAACATCTAACGTGTATTTAAAGTTGCAACACGTCCTTTGGGTACCGGTAGACGGCGAACGAGAAATCGCCCCATCGGACCGACGTATTGCCACACCTTTTTTGTGGCATCCCAATCCTGCACAGAATGCATTGCTAAAAGCCGATTGGGAAGAGCACAACGAACTTATCACACTGGGACGGGTGGAGGAGATTACCGCTCGTCATGGCAATGTGATGCAAATTAGACCGAAAGCAGCCAATGGCGGCGTATTAACCGATGCTTTAGGGCCGGATGGGTCGCGAATACGCACCCGCCCCAGAGGCTACTACTTGAGAAAACACTTCACTGCTGACATCATCACAAATGCTTTCGCTGGATAAAACGTTGAGTGTTACTCGTGCGTCTCGAATTTATTCATGTAACGCACAAATACGCCACTTAAAAACTTCTCTGAGTTAAACCCTAAACGCTTAGCGACAGCCGATATCTTGGCGTCACTTCTGAGCAGGACTTTCTTAGCGTACTCCAATCGATAATAGTAAATAAACGCTCGAAAATTGCGTTTAAGCAGTGTGCGTGTGGTGATGGCAAGTTCGGTAGGCTCCACATTCGCTAGCTGCGCAAAATCAGTGAGCCGCAAACCTACTTTCTTATAGGCTTTTTGCTCGATAACGGCCTTTTCAGCACGTTGCAAAATGGCCTTCATCGCTTCTCCACCCAGCACCGTGTTTTCTAATCGTTGATAATCTAGTGGCGAAGGCGCGGTCTTCTTTGTATCGAGGCAATAGAGAATGATAAACAAGGTTATCACTGCAAAACACAAATGAAATAATGCTTGCCACTGTTCAAAGGGTAAAATACCGAAGGCGACAAACGACACGACGGCAATGCACACAAACCCGACGCCAACTGACGTGGCCATCACCGATCCCATCCCCTTTAAGCGGTATTGGTCCACATCCACCACCTGCTCAGGTAAATAACGGTGATACACCTGCAAGCTCTCGGTCAACACTATCCCTATCACCAAACATCCAAATCCCGTTATCCAATACGGGAGATAAACATACCAAAACTCCAACGGTGCACCGATTGGGGCCTGTTTATACAGAGCTACTTTGTCGGCCAATGGCGCGAAAACAAGCGGGATTTGCACCGCTGTCGACAACAGCACGGGTAACCAAGCAATCAAAAACGAGGAGCCGGGCTTACGCAGTATTTTCATCCTAATAATGTGAAAAGCCAGAGCAAAAACCAGCACGGGGACAAAGGTGAATATGCCCAGCAAACCGGCTAGCTGTGTTCCACCAGGCAATAGATGGATAGCCTCATCGACTAAGCAAAAAGGCCATGCGATCAGCATGTAGATAATGGGATTAGGGTGGCTTATCTTGTCATACCGGGCTGCCAGTAAGCCACAGGCGACCAGCCATAATAGCAATCCGCCTCCAACAATATAACTACTGACAAGCTCGAACGTGTTCAATCAATTACCTTATTATCAGAGAAAACTTACCAGTACACGTCTGCGTGTATTGCGACTTGGCGACTGCGCTCCATCACCTTCAGCAAAGTGGTGACCTTTTCATCTGCCCACTGAGATAATTCTTCATGAGCCTCAAGCTCCGCCTCTTTGAGTGTTTTTTGTAACATGCGAAGTGCTTTTAATTCATCGATGCCCGCCATAATATCGAGCCAGGGCGCACGGTATTGGCCTCTCGCTCCCGCGAATAAATTAGCTAAGATAAACCCCGCATGCAGCGCTTGACTAAGTTTGGGTTCAGTTGCGATATAATCGACGCTGTGCATCGTTTTACTATCGGGCATACACTGTTGCATACTTTGCCAGCCCTGAGACAGCCAATCTTGAGCGTGTACCATCACGGGCTTTGCATAATTTGCACTGCTTTTTTGCCACGGTTTTGAGGCCAATATTTCGATGATCACCAGCTTTATTCTAGTCGATTCAGCGGCAAAAAAGAGCTTTTGAGGGGCATGAGCCTGAAGCAAGCCAGCTTGTCGTCCCTGTAGATAGCTGATTAGAGACGGGTGCTTGCTCAACCCTTTATTGAACACACTTTTCTTCGACATCAAATAGCGTAAACTTTGCAAATCCTCTTGCCATCGCCAACGCTTCTCGAAACTGGCTAGTTGGCGTTGCAACGCTTGCATTTCAGAACAATCCAACTCTCCCAAAAATAGAGAAACGGTTTGCTGCAACATGCGAATCCCCGTTGCTACCTCCCCCAACATTTTGACCGATTTGGTCTCGATAAAAAGGTGTTCATGATGTTGCCAGTGATTGAGCGCACATAGCATGGCCGCTTCAAAAGTTTGCTCTGTCGTCTCTTCGCTTCGCGTAGCCAATAACTCTGGGAGCATGGATACTTTTTGCGCCGTGCCATGCAGTAGTTGATAACCTCTTGCCGCCTTTGATACATCACTTAAGCGCATCGGAATATGACCTAACATCAAGGTTGCGAGAACAAATAGCGCATGCACTTGCCCCTCGATTAGCTCAAGTTCAATTTCTTGAATTGGGCTTGACGCCTTATCTGTTAGTGCTTCACCTGCATCAAACACCAACTCTATCTTGGATTTATCAATAGTGACGATAAAAGCGGTTCGCGTAAAATGCGTCGAAAACTGCCGCGTTAGCTTGGCGTTAATGTCTTCACTCGACCAGTTTTCAGGCCAAATTTCAGCGTCAAATAAGGTCAAGTCAGGTTCATTTTGGAGCAATGGAATATTGTATTCCGCTCTTTCGTGCAAGCCGCCCGTGACTTTGCCATTAGTTTTCACCGTTTGTTCGTATTTACCGTCCGCACCGCGAACGCGAAACCCAATTTTTTGCTTTTCAAACAAGTGCTCGGGGGTATCGTAGTAATCGTTTTGCAAACGCTTTTCTACAGGCGCTGAAATGGAAGCCCCTTGGGCTTCTAACAAAGGCAAAATTTGATGCTTAAAGGCATCGATGGCATCGCTTTTTGTGACGAATTTTATTTCTATTTCCGACATGGGCTTGAGGGCTGATGAATACACGTTGACACATTACCGTTGTCGCATTTAATTGGCAATGAATTCAACCCGCCTTGTGCGGTTTTCTATTTAATCCCGCAAACTTATCACTGTTGTGGTTTTATCCCCTCCCGCATAGGTGCAGTATTGCCCAGCGTGAGTATTGGAGCTAAATACCAAGGTATGAGGCATTGCTTCACACAAGTGCATTGTTCTGTAGCCCTATACGCTCTCTAAGTCGATAATAAGTATGTTCAAATTAATATTACTTAGGCTGTTAATACCAATGCCTTCTTGCCTTTAGTCGCCTGACCCCATACCATGATTTTCAACGATGAAAGATGGAATCCATATTATGCTGAAATCTTGGTGTTGCGCCCTTTTGACAGGAGCCGCATTAGCACTTACCAGCTTACCCAGCGCACAAGCGCAAGAATCGACTGATAAGGGGTATATTAGCGACGACCTTATCATTTACGTACATACTGGCCCCGGTCGACAATACCGCATCATAGGCTCGATTCAGGCAGGTACACCCGTTACTGTATTGTCGAAAAATGAGGAATCGGGTTTTACTCAAATTATCGATGATACTGACCGAGAAGGTTGGGTGGAGTCCGATTGGGTTGCACAAGGTGAATCGATAAAAACGCGCTTACCCGAGGCGTTAGATCAACTTGCTGACGCGCGCAGACAACTGGGTAATATTGACAACAATAACCAACAACTCGCCAGTCAGGTGTCAGATTTAGAACAAACCAACAAAGCGCTTAATCAACAACTTGCCGACCAAACTAAGGCGTTGGAGCGTCTTCAAACAAAAGTCGACGCGCAAAGTGAAGAAGAATTTCGCGCCTGGTTCACCCGCGGTGGTATTGTCGTAGCAGGTAGTATCTTTTTAGGTATGCTTTTGACGTATCTGCCGAAAAAACGACGTCGAAATGATGGATGGATGTAGCGAGTTGATATCAAGAGAAAGCGCCTAGACAGCGCTTTTTTTATTGCGCTCTATTTGATTTGTCGCTGGTGCTTTTTGTGTCAATTGTTCTATTGGTGGCGATTTTAAATATCAATTGGCGCCTGAGAGGCCTCTGCTACAGCGATACTAATTTTGCAGTAACTAGTTGATGCGTTGCCAAACCAGTTACCTGTTGAAATATTAATCCCGTAGCAGTGAACAAACATAAAAAAGCCCGGACTATCCGGGCTTTTTACTGACTAGCTTTTAGCTACAGGGAATTAGAACTGTGCTCTGAATGACACACCGTAGTAACGGTCTGCTTCACGCGGGATCTGATAACGGAAGTTGTCACCAGAATACGTTGTTGCAAAGCTTTCGTCCGTTAGGTTTTTACCAATCAGCGTAACGCGGAATGCATCATCATTGAACGAGAAACCAATGCTCGCATTCAACACCGCGTAATCAGGCAATAGTGAAGCTGGGTTGAAGTTACCCGTGTTACCCGGCAAATCAGAATATTGTTCATCGGTGTAAACATATGAACCGTTGAAATAAACATCAAAGCCATTGCCGGTCTCTAGAACATATTCAGCAGCGACCGAGTACTTGAGATCTGGCGAGAAAGGAACATCCAAACCAGAGCGATCAGTACACGACCCCTCTGCCACTTCAGGAGGACAGTTGAAGCGATCGATTTCAGCAGTCACTGACGCAAATCCACCTGTTAAGGTTAGGTTCTCTGTCGCCATCCACATGAAATCAACTTCGATACCTTGTGTTGATACGTCACCCGCGTTTGTTAAACGCGTAATACACGCACCGTCTGAACAGTCAAAGTTGTTTGCTTGGAAGCCCTCGATGTCAGTGCTAAACAACGCAACATTAAACAATAGGTCACTGCTTGCATACTTATATCCAATTTCAAAAGCGTCAGATTCCTCTGCGCCAATTGGACGATTGTGGATGTCAGGATTGAAGTTATAGAAAACGTTAAAGCCAGGTCCTTTGTAACCTTGAGAGTACGTACCATAAACCATCTGACCATCAGCAACGTCATATTGCAAACCTAAACGACCGGATAAGTTTGTCTCGTCAGTTGAACCAGACTCATCTGTGTTTTCTGTTGCAGGACGCACACCAACACCACGGCGGCCAAATTCATCGTTGCTCACACGGCGGTGAGTGAAAGACACTTCATCGTCGGTGTAACGCAAACCAAAGATAAGACGCAAATCTTCGCTGATATCGTAAGTACCGTCACCAAACAATGCCCAGTTGTTGAACTCTGTGCTCATGTAAGCTGTAGCAGATACAATATCGTTGGCATTACACGTTACGCCTAAACTATTTGCAAAGGCATCAAGATCTGCCAGAGCAGCCGTCAGGTCATCGCCGCTAAGCGTCTCATTGGCATACCACTCCATAGCTTGGTTCAACTGACCATTGTTGTTTTGGCAGCTCGCCTCACGGGTGAAGCTTCGCTCTGAATCAATGTTCCAGTAGAACAAGCCAGCAACAAAGTTAAACGGACCCGCTAGATTAGACGTTACACGGAATTCCTGTGAAAACTGGTCCCACTCTTGAGGGCCAACATCGTGCAGCTGGAATGGCACACCAAATACAGGCTCTGTGCTATCACCAGCAATTGACGTAAAGTCACCTTCACGGAACTCAGTGTTGTCCCACGAACGCTGTGCTGTGATAGAGGTAAAGGTGTAATCACCAAACTCTTTATCAAGCTGGATAGAGAACGCATTGTGCTCATCTTGCGTGCGAGACTCAAAATCGTGATCGACACGACGTTGGTCTAAATCAAGATCCGCCACACCATTCACAATACCATTACTGTTAGGTGCCGCAGCAGAATCTGGGTTACGACCACTCGGTAACAATTCTAAATCCGCACAGCAGTCGTCGTCTGCTTTGTAATATTCAGCGATAAATTTAACGCTAAGATCATCGGTTGGGTCGTAATGTACAACGGCACGAGCCCCTTCTCGGTCATAGCCATTAATCTTAGTGTTGTTAAAAACGTTATCAATGTAGCCGTCAAACTTACCTTGGAAAACAGTCAAACTAGCCGCAACTTCGTCAGTTAAACCGCCGCTAACTGTACCTTTGAGACGATACTCGTTATCTTGGAAGAAAGACGTTTCAAAGCTACCCGTCAAGTCTTGAGTAGGTGCTTTGGTCGTCATGTTTACCACACCAGCCGACGCATTTTTACCGAAAAGCGTACCTTGAGGACCACGCAATACTTCGATGCGTTCCAGGTCATAAAGGTCTGCAAACGCTTGACCCGAACGTCCTAGCACAACGCCATCCACAACCGTTGCGACACTTGGCTCTGCGGCAATACTGAATGAAATCGTACCAATACCACGGACCGTCAACGCTGAGTTACGTGTCGTGGTTCCCTTTCTGAAACTGACTGAAGGTACCAATGCCTGCAAATTCTCCATGTTATTGGCAAATGCAGAGTCGATTTGGTCTGAGCGCAATACCGATACGGCTACAGGTACTTCGCTTAAGCGTTGGGTACGTTTTTGAGAAGTAACAACGATCTGTTCAAACGATGCGTCTTCTTCCGTTGTACTTTCAGGTGCCTCTTGCGCGAACGCGTGGCTACTGAAGGCAAGGCCAGCAGTTAACCCTAAGGTTACAGCTTGGCTCAGCAAGGTCTTTTTGGCTTTCATGAGGTTCTCCAGATTGTGCTATTTGCTTTTGTTATACGATCACCTCGATACACGGTAGGGTACAAAGGTTGTCGTTGCTGATACCCAACCACCGTCCAGGGAGTGTGCGGGTATCAAGACTACAAATCACTCTTACCTCTTAGATAAGTAGTCTTATATAAGATATACAAAGTTAAACAATTGTTAAATCAAATGCAAACGTTATGTTAATTATTTTTATAATTTTTCTTGATGATATCGGCACATGCCGAAAGGCGGCTTGTGTTAAGCCGCCCCAATCTGCTGCAAGCCTTGTTCATAGCGGGATTCCCACCATTTCAAACTCATCCAGCAGACCACAAATGTCGCTACCCAGAGGGCAAGTAACGTCGGTACAAACCACGGGCTGAAGCCCCCTACTATACCGATAGGTGAAAACAGAATATAAAGAGAAATTATCATGCTAAACAATGTTATAGCGCACGGAAGAGCATACCGCCAAGGTTTGAGCTCGACTTCGGGCTTGCGAGTGAATCGCCATTCGGTTTCACTAGGACGCCAATAACCAATCGTTAACATGATACCGAGTTCGACGAAGAACAATATCGCGTAAATATGAATGAAATTAATATCGACATCCCAAACAAATTTCAGCAACGCATAGGCGATAACGTGGAAGATGATAGCGACTTTTGCGCCCAGTGCAGGAACACGACGAGTAAACAAGCCTACCAATACAATCGTAATCACTGGGATATTATAAAACCCGGTAAATATACGAATAATTTGCCACAACCCCTCTGGCGCGAACATCAGTAATGGTGCGGTGATAAACGAGAATAGTGCGATTACGATACTCGTGATCTTAGCCACTTTGATAAGCTTTTCGTCAGAGACGTTGTCTTTCTTCATCGGCGCGTACACGTCCAGACAAAACAAGGTTGCCGCACTGTTTAACAGTGAGTTAAACGAGCTGAACACCGCACCAAGCAATACCGCTAGGAAGAAGCCTGATAAATAAAGTGGTAATACATCTTTTACCAAGTGAGGATAGGCAAGATCAATGGTTTGCAGGCTTTCGTCTTGATAGAGATGGAAAGCAATGACACCTGGAATCATCATCATGAAGGGAACAAGCACTTTGAAATAGCCAGAGAACAGTACCCCTTTTTGTCCCTCTGCTAAGTTTTTTGCCCCAAGCGTTCGTTGGATTACATATTGATTGGTTCCCCAATAAAAAAGGTTGGCCAGTATCATACCCGTGAATAAAGTGCCGAAGGGCACAGGATCGGATTCACTGCCGATAGCATTCAACTTTTCAGTGTGCTCCGTGCCAAGGGTTTCCAGTCCAGCCACGAGACTGCCGTCCCCCAACGCAATTAGACCAAGAATTGGCACTAGGAGGCCCACGATAAGTAAGCCGATACCATTGATGGTATCCGAGACCGCAACAGCGCGAAGACCACCAAATATGGCATAAATCGCGCCTATTGTGCCGACCATGATAATCGTAACGACTAGCGCTGCTTCGTAACTCAAGTTCAACAGGGTTGGTACATCAAACAGTCTGAGTACGGCGATAGATCCAGAGTACAAGATTGAGGGAATCGTGATTAAGGTATAACCCACCATGAACAAAATAACCGTCATACGGCGCACGTCATCATCAAAGCGGTCTTTTAAAAACTCGGGCAGTGTGGAGAAGGCGCCGGCTAAATAACGTGGCAAAAATACCAAGGCCATAATAATGGTCGATACACCTGCGGTAACTTCCCACGCCATGGCACTCAAATTGTAGCCAAATGCACTCCCATTTAACCCAATTAGCTGTTCGGCAGATAAGTTCGTCAGTAACATTGAACCCGCGATAAAGGTGCCGGTTAACCCCCTCCCCGCCAGAAAATAGCCTTCTTTTGTGTTCACTTCCCCGCGCGTTTTCAAATAGGATATGTAGCCGACTAAGCCCATAAAAAACACACACGACAGTAACGTTACGCCGACATTAAAACCATCCATACTTTATGCCCTGTTTTTATTTTGCTTGCCACATCGTGACAGTTTGGCTTGTATCCTCTGTATGTTCGATATCGCTGCCTAGTGGAATTTCATCTCCCTCACGAACGAAAACAGCCATCTCATTTATCGCCAACGTTTCGCGATAATACCCAGAAGCATAGGATTTGTTATCGGGGAATCGTCGCCATTGACCTTCAGGTAAGTAGAACTTCACTTCACCACTTGGTACCACACAAGGCACCACCAAGATTTTCTCACCGAACATAAATTGCTGTTCAAAAGTATGGGTTAGCGGTTCATTGGGGAAGGCCAATGCCATACCGCGCTGAACGGGTAAGCCAGTTTCGCTCGACTGAGCCATCGCCTGTTCAATATAGGGCAGTAACGCATAACGCAAGCGCAAAGCAGCGAATACCGCATCAGACGCCTGTTGGCTGTATGACCAAGGTTCTCTGGCACCAATACCGTGAAGACGCATGTGAGCAGAGAAAACCGACGCTTGAGACCAGCGAACATAAAGGTCATCATCTCGGGTATCTTTATAAAAACCACCAATATCCGTCGCGAAGAAAGGACCACCCGACATGCCCCAAGACAAGGCACCGCGAATACTTGCCGCTAAACCTTGCCAATCGGCTTGAGGATCGCCGCCCCATTGTGCGGGATAACACTGACTACCGGTCCAAGCAGAACGGCTAAATAGAAAAGGACCTGTCTTGCAATATTTGGCCGCAGCTTCATACACACAGCGGTTGTAGAGCATACTGTAGACGTTGTGCAATCGCATGCCAGAATCACCGCTGTGCGATATCATATTATCGTCTTCAATCTGCTCACCGAAGTCAGCTTTGATCATGTCGACCCCAAGATCGAACAGCGGCTTGTGTGATTCTAACCAGAATGCGTACGCGTCAGGGTGAGTAAAATCCAAAATACCCGATTTAGGCAGTGGCGTGAGCACTTCACCAAATGGACTGAGGTCCCATTCATATTCATACGCTTCACCTGTGCGCTTATCCTTAATTAACCAACCGTTCTCAGCTGCGCGCTTAAACAGGACATTTTTGACAGAAATGAGTGGGTACTCCCACACGCAGATTTTAAAATTCAGCGCTTTGAGTTCGTCAATAACAGGTTGTGGGTCTTCATATCTTGACGGGTCCCATTCAAACGCAAATCGCGTGTCTGTATCTTGCCATGCGCGACCGTCCAGCGTGATTACATCGCACGGCATGTTTTTCTCTCTCACCTCTCGCGCTACCGCCAGTAATTCATCGGCGTCTTTATAGTATGCCTTTGACAAGATCACGCCCGCACTCCACTTGGGTGGTACAGGTGCGAAACCCGTCAACTCACAATAGCGTTTGATACTTTGTGCAGGTGTCTGTTCAGAATACAAGAATACATCCAAAGACTCGTCTTCGACCAAACAGATATAAGCGCGTTGCGACCAAGGTGCGTAACCGACGCCATGCGTAACCGCAGCTGGCGTGTGAACAAACAGGTTCCAACCTTGAGGGCTCCAAGCATAAGGTGTGTTCTTATATGATTTTTCGGCATTTACGCCCAACGCATCATGGTTATATGAACGAACGAGTTGTCCTCGCTTGTCCAACTTACCCCACTTTTCGCCCAAACCATACACAGCCTCGTCATACCCTAATTCGAGACAGATCAACCAACCTTCATCCGTTTTTGCAAAGGGGGGCAGTCTATGTTGACGAACAAAATGCCCATCTGTCGCTGACTGTTGGACCAGCTTACCGCCTTTTGTCAGTACAAAATGTAAAGGCGAATGATGAAGTGTCAATTCATAGTCACCTGCTTCAACTATCGTTTTATCGTCACTATTAGATGAAAGCGTGATTGGCAGTGTCGTCGGCTGACACTTCAACATACCAAAATCATCATCCGCGATGGGCAAACTTTGGAATCGTAGCCCGAATTCACTAATGGTAATCGCCAAATCGCCGTACTGAGAAGAAAGTACAAGTTGATCATTGCCAACAATTTCAGGTGTTTTTTTCAACACTGCCGCTTCAATGGCATTCCAGTCAGGTTCGTGTAATTGGTATGGATTCACCGACATTCTATTTTATCACTATCCAGTCTTGTATAAGATAGAAGTTAATGAAATGTAACACGTGTGTCAATGACAAATCTGCAATTTCAATCGAAGAAAAAGGAGGAAACTAAAGTTGCCCAACGTTAGAAACAAGGATAGACACACCGGATAAGCACAACAAACCTGCGGCGAGTGGCCTGATATAGCTGGGGTTCACGCGGCGTGCAACTCGTTGACTGATTGCCGTCATCATAACAACCAGAGGTATCGAGAACAAAATCATCAACCATAGTGTGTGTGGCGGCCAAGTGCCAAAAAACACTAAACTGATCCTAAATATGGCGGTCACGGAAAACACCGCTAAAAGTGTGCTGCGAATGCGCTGTATCGACCAGGGTTGTCGATAGCAGTTGAAAACAACAGGCGGTCCAAACGTTGAAAACATGCCACCGAGAACACCTCCCAAGCCACCGGCAATAAGAAACGATGCTTTACCGCTCTGCTGCTGCTTTGTTGTTTTGGTAAACCACATCATCAAGCAACACATTATGATACAGACGCCAAGAATCACATTGAGTACGGTAACGAGATCCTGTGACAAATACTCTAAAAGAGTGAACCCTAAAATCATAAATGGGAAACCTGTCATCAGCATTAGTCTGACACTCGGCCAATCAACCGTAGTGAGGTTTCTGGATACGATACCGACAGAATTAACGAAACCCAATACACTGACAAAAAGTGTTGTCATAGTTAGCGGCATGAGGTCGAACAATGTAAAGCTAGCAACGACAATTAAACCAAAACCAAAACCGCTGAGTGATTGCATTAACACCGCGATACACACGCAAGCGAAAATGCTCAACACACTCTCTGGCGAAATTGTAATCATCGACACGCTCCATAGATAGCCTTACAAGTCTTATACATGACTGGATACTTTTTCATCAAGGAAAATCGTAAATGCCATCATGATGTGTTAGTCCAAGTTCGCAGTACGAAGATAAGCAAGAGTAGTCAGTGGCCCAAACAAAACACTGTCGCTTTTCAACACGGACAGGACACCATTTTGAACGAATTCAGACAAGGAATAAAAAAATTACGTTGCTTAATAGTGCTAGATCAAAGAAATAACAGGGTTTAGCGGTCTGCACACTGTCATTTGTGACGTTTTTTTGTTAAATAGATGTATATATTACTGCAATGCAATCGCAGTATTTTCGCATCATATAAAAGATATCCTTTAGGTAGCAACGGCATAATAATAATATGGAAGATTCTAAATTCGATAATAAGCTAAGCGGTCCCAGTCTTGCGTTCCAACCTCTATACAAACAAGTTGCCGAATACATCAAGCAACTGATTGTTGAGCGCCGCTGGACACCGGGTGAAATGTTGCCCAATGAATTTCGTTTAGCCGAAGAGTTTAAAGTCAGTCAAGGCACAGTTCGCAAAGCGCTTACCATGCTAACGGACGCAAAAATTGTTACCCGTCGCCAAGGTGTCGGCACATTTGTGTCAGAACATACGGGTCAACATGCACTTTTTCGCTTCTTCCCATTACAAGCTGATGGAAAAGGAGCGGAATTACCAAAAGCTGAATTGCTGCACTTATCATTAGACACCGCTCCCGCAAAGGTTTGCCAAGCGCTCGAGTTATCAAGCAAGGACAAAGTCACAGTAATAGAACGACGACGAATTCTGGACAACGAGTTTTGTCTTGTCGAAACCATATACTTACCGCAGACGTTTTTCCCTAATTTTGGTGACTCGGGTGATATCCCGCATACGCTTTACCATTACTATCAAACCGACTTCAACCAAACGGTGCACAAAACGCAGGATAGCATTAAAGCGATACTCGCTACGGACTCAGACGCCAAATTACTGGGCGTTAAACAGGGTTCACCGCTACTCGAGGTTACGCGAGTTACTGAGTCCATCGAGGGTAAGTTAATTGAATATCGCAACAGCCGCTGCCGCAGTGATCATTATCATTACCAAGTCGAATTGGACTAGACGTACCGTTAGCAACGAATCACACCTATAATAGACAAATCAAAAGCCGGCTCTTTAGCCGGCTTTTTTGTTATTTCATACTCCTGAAGCCCGCCCCATTGTGTTCCCCCTGAAGGCCCGGTCACTGTTATTTTATCAAAGCGGTAAATCTTGGCTGTGACGTCAGACACATTTGTTAACAGATTGTTGACAGTGAAATTAATGTGGTTTAACTTATGTCTTATACAAGACTAAAGTTAACTTATATTCTGACAGGATTTTTTACCATGACGTCATTAAACTCAATTCCACCGGTAGGCTTCGGTTTGTGGAAAGTAGCACAAGACACGTGCGCGGATACGGTATATGAAGCAATCAAAGCGGGCTATCGTCACCTCGATAGCGCATGCGATTACGGAAATGAGAAACAAGTAGGTGAAGGTATTGCACGTGCAATTGCCGATGGTTTATGTACTCGTGAAGACCTGTGGATCACATCAAAACTTTGGAACACATACCACGCCAAAGAGCACGTTGGAGCAGCCCTGCAGCGCACACTTGATGATTTGCAGTTGGCGTACCTCGACCTTTATTTGATTCACTTCCCTATCGCCCAGAAATTCGTCCCGTTTGAAGAGCGTTATCCGCCAGAATGGTTCGCTGATCCAGATGCTGAACAACCTAAGATGGAACTGGCTAAAGTGCCACTGCACGAGACATGGGCAGCATTAGAAGACCAAGTTGATGCGGGTAAAACCAAGCGAATTGGTGTGTGTAACTTCACATCTGGATTGATGCACGACTTGCTAACCTACGCACGTATCAAACCAGCAATGCTACAAATCGAATCTCACCCTTATCTGACTCAAGAAAAACTGATTCGCTTGTGCCAACAGCAAGATATCCCAGTGACCGCATTTTCTCCTTTGGGCGCATTGTCATACCTCGAGCTCGATATGGCATCGATGCAGGACTCTGTACTTGAGCAAGCGGTAGTAAAAGCAGCGGCACAACGATTAGGTAAAACACCAGCACAAGTCGTATTACGCTGGGGTGTACAACGAGGCACCGCAATCATTCCGAAAACGTCGAAGCCTGAGAGAATGCGAGAAAACCTAGCCATATTTGATTTCGAGTTAACAGACGACGAAATGGCTGGCATCTCTGCCCTTAATGCTAACCGTCGTTTCAACGATCCTGGCGATTTCTGTGAAGCCGCCTTCAATACTTTTTATCCAATCTACGACTAGGGAAGTACTATGCAGACTCAATCCATTAATTTTCAATCTGCACCGGGCCAATTAGCATTCGGTGAGAGCATTTTTCCCGCAGTCGTAGTCAATGACGGCTCTGTGAGCACCGTCGATGAAGCAGTCAGCTTTATACAAGCTAATTTGGCGGAATTGGAAGCGGCGTTAGCCACTAGTGGTGCACTGTTGTTCCGCGGTTTTCCGATCGAGACTGCCGAGACGTTTGACGCGTTCTCTGCTGGGTTTGGTTACCCAAACTTCACGTATCAAGAGTCGTTGTCCAATGCAGTAAGAATAAACTTCACAGAACGGGTTTTTACCGCCAACGAAGCGCCGAAAGACGTCGAAATTTATCTTCATCACGAAATGGCGCAAACGCCGATTTCGCCGAGTAAGCTTTTCTTTTTCTGTGTGTCTGCTGCAGAAGCAGGCGGCGCAACACCACTGTGCCGTTCAGACAAGTTGTTCGAGAAACTCAAGCAAGTCAACCCAGCATTGGCCGCAGATTTCGCCGAAAAGGGCTTGAAGTACACGACCTATATGCCTGCAGACAATGATGCGACGTCAGGACAAGGAAGAAGCTGGAAGAGCACCCTCAGCGTTGAAACCTTGGAAGAAGCAGAAACGAAACTTCAAGACCTCGGGTATTCGTGGGAGTGGCTCGATGATGGTTCATTAAAAGCCGTCACCCCTGTGTTGCCAGCGGTATTGAAACTCGACAACGGTGTGGAAGTATTCTACAACCAGTTAATTGCAGCTTACATGGGTTGGAAAGGCGTTCGCGAAAACCCGTCAAGAGCCATCACGTTTGGCGATGGTAGCGATATTCCAAAAGAAGGACTCGAGCAAGTTGTTGAACTAGCTGACGAATTCACCTTCGATCTTGCATGGCAAGACGGCGACGTCGCCCTCGTTGATAATTATATGGCAATGCATGGCCGTCGCCCTTTCACAGGTGAGCGCAAGCGCCAAGTATTGGTAGCACTGGCGGCAGCATGATCACGGTAGACACTGTTAAACAACGCAGTCAGGAGTTATGGCCCGGTATCGGCATTACGGCTATTACAGGAATGGCGGCGCTCTTTTTGAGCAACCACTACGGTGCGCCAGCCATGTTGTTCGCCTTACTCCTTGGAATGGCAGTGTCCTTCCTTTATCACCAAGACACCCCCTGTAAAGCCGGGATAGAATTTGTCGCATGCCATGTTTTACGCACAGGCGTCGCCTTACTTGGACTGCGTATCGCATTTGGCGACTTAGTCACGTTAGGCTGGCAAACCGCGCTGATGTTGGCCTTTGCCATTCTATCGACTATTTTGATTGGTGTTGGTCTGGCTCGAGCCATGGGCATGCAAAAACGCTTCGGTGCCTTAACGGGTGGCGCAGTGGGGATTTGTGGCGCCTCGGCGGCACTGGCCATATCAACGGTATTACCTGACAGCAAAACAAAAGAACGCGACACCTTGCTTACCGTTATCGGTGTTACCGCGTTATCGACCATTGCTATGATTGCGTATCCCATATTGGTGAAACACTTGGGAATGGACGAAACAGGTGCAAGTATCTTTCTTGGCGGTACCATTCATGATGTCGCGCAAGTTGTTGGGGCCGGCTATTCGGTATCGGAAACGACCGGAGACTTAGCCACGCTGACTAAATTAGTCCGAGTCGCTATGTTAATGCCTGTTGTCATTTGCATCATGCTGGTGATTAAACGCTTCCACAAACACGATGCGGCCGATAGTAACGTCCCTCGTTTACCGACGTTCCTTGTTGCCTTTGTTGTTTTGATGACAGTGAACAGTTTTATCGATATCCCCGTTCTTGTTTCAGAGACGGCAAACGAGCTTTCTCGGTTCTTTTTGGTGACGGCCATTACGGCAATAGGCATGAAATCGAACTTAGGCAAACTGGTTGATGTTGGTTTTAAACCCATTTTATTGATGATTATCGAAACACTCTGGATAGCCGCGTTGATCCTGGGTTTTGTCATTTACTTGTGAGAAACCATGAAAGATAAGTCTACTCAGCCCGATACGAAAAAGGGCTTACACAAACTCTACGCGACCGATCCAATCGCTGCAGACAAGCAAGTATTTGGTCGTACAACGAGTCCGCTCACTCGCCGTGGCTTTTTGACGGGATTATCGACGATGACCGCGATCGTAGGCGCGGATATTGTATTTTCACGTTTTATGCCATCGGGGTTGATCCCGGCTGCATTGGCTGAGACGCAAACGCCTTTCTCGATCCCAGGAAAAGATCCAGGGTTAATCGTACTCAACGACCGCCCTGTAAACGCGGAAACGCCAGCTCACTTACTTGATGAACCCGTGACCTCGGCCTCTCGGTTGTTTGTCAGAAACAACGGCTTAGTGCCAGACAATATTGATGTGTCTCAATGGACACTAACCATCACTGGCGAGTCTGCCGAGCAGACCAAGACATACTCACTCAATGATCTTAAAACCAAATTCAAACACCACACTTTACAACTTACCCTAGAGTGTGGGGGTAACGGCCGTTCTGAGTTCAGTCCACCCGCGAAGGGAAATCAATGGACCACTGGTGCAGTAGGCTGTCCACAGTGGACAGGAGTCAGGCTGAAAGACGTGTTAAATGACGTTGGTATAAAGCCTGATGCCGTTTACATAGGCTACTATGGCAAGGATATGCACCTCAGCCGTACGCCAGGCAAACCCGCCATATCAAGAGGTGTACCTATGTCCAAAGCCCTAGAAGATGAAGCACTCATCGCTTGGGCAATCAATGGCGAGGATTTACCCGTTATTAACGGTTACCCCTTGCGGTTAGTCTTTGGTGGTTGGCCCGCTTCGACGTCCGGTAAGTGGTTAGAAAAAATCGTCATCCGCAACAAAATTCACGACGGCCCCAAAATGGGGGGGCAAGCTTATCGCGTGCCCTGTGAAACCGTAGCACCGGGTAGTAAAGTCGCTGACGAAGACATGTGTATTATTGAGTCCATGCCAGTCAAATCCCTCGTGACCTATCCTAAATCAGGCATCCGAGCACCGCTTAATGAGGCGCAAGTTGTCAGAGGGCATGCGTGGGCAGGTGATCTGTCGGTCAGTGAAGTATTGACGTCCATCGACTTTGGCCAAACTTGGCAAAAAGCCTCCCTTGAGCGGCCGGCAAATCGACATGCGTGGCAACACTGGTCAACTAAAGTCACCTTCCCACAAAAAGGTTACTACGAGATTTGGGCGCGAGCGGTGGATTCTAATGGCAAGTCTCAGCCCATGGTCTTACCGGGTTGGAACCCCAAAGGGTACTTAAATAATGCCTGTCACCGCATTGCCATTGAGGTAGTCTAAATTGAAAAAGTTTGCCACGTGTTGTTTGCTATTAAGCTTTGGCGGTGCCGCACAAGAACTTGATCCTCGCACGGGGCTCGTTAAAGCCGCTGGGCATGATCTTGTGGCCGGGCATTGCAGTGCCTGCCATTCAACCAAGCTGATCAGCCAGAATCGAATGAGCAGAGACACATGGCTAGCGACCATTCGCTGGATGCAAAAAACACAAAATCTTTGGCCGTTAGGTGACGCTGAAGGGCCGATTTTGGACTATCTCTCTACTTACTATGCGCCAGAAGAAACTGGTAGAAGAAAACCGCTTCCTCCTCATCTGATGCCACCAAAATCAGAATAAATGTGGCATTATTGTGACAATAGGGTCATTGATTTTGCCACTCATCCCGTCATTTTAGTCAATCACCGAAAATGGTGGCGCTTACAATTGGGTTTTAACTTTCTCCTAACTCCTTTATGATGACGTAAGAGTTAGAAGTTGTTGTGCACCAATGAAAGTCCTATTCGATATAAAACACCTGTATTACCTCCCGCAATACTTGCCTGTTATTCACAAGTTAAAAGCGCATGAGATTGAGGTTGCCTGTGTGTTTTACGAAGAAGATGATGCTGAACTTCGCGACGTTTGCTTGAAAGTGATAGAAGCAGAGCAGCTTTGCGCCAAGTGGTGCGAATCTTGGTCACATGCACTTGAGTATTACCTTGCCGAAAAAGCCGATTGGTTAGTGTTTGGTAATGCGGTGTCAGATACCGACAAACTCCACCAAGTCAGTCAAACCGTCATGATGATGCATGGCATTGGGCCTAAATCTGTCTATTATGACATGCCCAAAGAGCCTCTTTCAGTTCGTTTTGTCGAGGGTGATTACCGACTTCAGCGACTGCAAGCTATGCACCCAGACAACAATTTCGTTGATGTGGGCTACGCCAAGCTCGACGCGACTTTCGAAAACTGCGATATGTGCTTGGAGGTGTTGGGGCTCGACCCTAGTAAGCCGACAATTCTGTACGCACCGACATTTTACCCCAGTTCACTTGAGATGATGCCGTTAGATTTGCCACAACAATTATCTCAATACAACATCATTGTTAAACCGCACTTTTTTAGTCTCTCGAAAGACAAATATGCTGAACATCGACACATTTTAGCGAAGTGGCAAAAGCAGCCTAATGTTTATGTGTGTGATTTATTCTATTTTAATCTTGTCCCCTTTATGAAGCTCGCCGACGTCATGCTGTCTGACGCCTCTTCTGCTATATTCGAATTTGCAGCCTTGGATAAACCTGTGGTGTGGTGTGACTTTTATAAGCTGCGGTGGAGTTATCGCGGTATTTTCAGCTTCAGATTTAAGAAAAGAGTCGACGATGACATAGTTTACTTTGAACAAGTTGGCCATCGTGTTCAATCGCCGAACGAATTGCTTGATGGTATAGACAGGGCTATGGACGAGTGTGATGAAAAAATAGCGAAGCGTCGCGAACTGATGCACAAACTGGCAGGTCAAGTTGATGGGCGATGTTCAGAACGGATTGTAGACTATTTGCTCGCTAAGGACCCAGTAGAAGCCTAATACCCATCGGCATAAATCCGTTTTTACCTCTGAACCGTCAGACATAAAAAAGCCAGTCATTTTGACTGGCTTTTTTGTTTAGGGTTGGTTACTCATCGTCTTCAACCATGGTCATCAACGAGGTATTGCCTCCCGATGCCGTTGTATCAATGCTGATCGTCTTTTCTGTCACTAATCGCATTATCATATTGTCATTGTACTCTGCCGTAATGACAGGCAAGATTGCGCCCTCTCGCTGAGCCAACATAGTGGTGATTTGCGCGGTTCTATCAGTATTACTGTCTACCACCACGCCGGCCAAATTAGCATGGCCCAGCAACGTGTCCAGATGAGCAAGTCGCGCTATCTGGAATACCGATTCATCGGTACCCGTCGAGACAAACTTTTGCTTGAATGCCATCGCCTCTTCATAGAACAAGTCCGACACAACGGCCAACACGACATTACCTGCCGCTAGCGCAGTGACAACCGACATTGTCCAATACTCAAAAGTGACACCTTTGTCAGCAAAACATACTAGCGTGCCGCGAGGTTCGTAGTACAAACGATTGGACTCGCCCGTTGGACCCGGTAGCACTACTGGTTTGCTTAGCTTGCGTTCTATTGTTGTTAACTGTGAACGTGCCGTTGCCAACGTGCGATTGAGGTCTTCGGCAAACTCTTCAACAATATCGACCGTTGCGATTTTGGCAAGAAGCTGTCTCACGACTGAAATACGGTCGTTAAGCAGTGTATGACGCCATGTATTTTCAACAGCTAAGGCATTGGCCATCATAGTGTTCGCCTCATCTATCGCTTTGTCATTGCCATAAAGTGGTGAATCCGTCTCCACATTTTGCACTCTGATATCCGAGTCTGGCGTAGCGCGTTCTTTCATTAGACGGCTGAGATAGTTTGGTCCACCAGCTTTAGGACCCGTGCCCGATAGACCTCGACCACCAAACGGTTGCACGCCAACGATGGCACCTATCATATTGCGGTTAATGTAAACGTTCCCTGCCCGGCTCAAACTAGCAAGGTAGTTAGCGCGTTCTTCAATACGAGAGTGAATTCCCATCGTCAAACCAAAGCCAGTACTGTTAACCTTCTCAATAACGCGCTCAATGTCCTTACCTTTAAAGCGCACTACGTGTACAACGGGTCCAAACACTTCTCGTGATAGCACGTCAATGTCACTAATTTCGTATAGCGTAGGGGGAAAGAAAGTCCCTGTTGTGCAATCGTGAGGCATACGGCATTGATAGAGAATATCGGCCTTGCCTTCCATCGCCTGTGCATGCGCGTTGAGACTATCCAGCGCTTTTTGGTCAATCACAGGGCCAATGTCGGTATCAAGATACGCCGGATTGCCCAAGTGTAACTCCGCCATGGCGCCTTTGAGCATTTTAATCACATTGTCGGCAATGTCTTCTTGTAAAAATAAGACTCGCAGAGCAGAACAGCGCTGACCGGCACTTTGAAAACCTGAGTGAACAACATCATCAACCACTTGTTCCGGCAGTGCCGTGGAGTCAACGATCATGCAGTTTTGGCCGCCAGTTTCGGCAATCAAAGGGACTTGTTCCTTTCCGCGACTCGCCAAAATTTGCGAGATCAACGTGCCCGTTTGCGTCGATCCGGTAAACATAACCGCCTGAATTCGCTCATCGGGCAGCAGGGTTTGACCCACGTCCGCGCCAGGGGCAACAATGACTTGAAGTGCTGATTCAGGCAAACCGACCGAGCGCATGATGTCAACGGCACGAACAGCAATCAAACTCGTTTGCTCGGCTGGTTTGGCAATAACGGTATTCCCCGTTGCCAGAGCCGCAACGACCTGTCCCAAGAAGATAGCTAAAGGAAAGTTCCACGGGCTAATACAAAGTACCACACCCCGAGACGTCAACCGCTCATCTTCAGCTAGTACTTGGGCTCGTGCGGCATAGTAGCGGCAAAAATCAACGGCTTCACGCACTTCGTCAATACTGTCTTGGGTCACTTTTCCCGCTTCGCGAATACACAGCGTCAACAGCTCAGGCATATGGCGCTCAAGCGCATCGGCGGTGCGATCCAGCAAAGCGGCTCGCTCTTGAACCGACGTTGTTGACCACGTCTCATAGCCATCAGACACGATGCTTAACGCATTTAACATATCATCCGGCGTTGCATAGCGATGGCTACCGACGATGTCATTGACGTCTGCAGGGTTCGAGACTGCGACAGCGTTGTCGCCAATATCCTCTTTTGCAATGGAGAACGTATCAGCCCAACGGTCCATTTCTAACTTTAACGCTTGCAGATCATTGATATCGGTTAGGTCAAATCCAGCAGAATTCACTCGCTCTGGCGCATAAAGGTCTTTGGGCAGTGTAATCTGTTGATTTGAACGCACCTTCAACCGTTGTGTTTTCTCAACAGGGTCCTCTAGTAGGGACTCTACAGGTTTACTGTCATCGACAATGGCGTTCACAAAGGAAGAGTTAGCCCCATTCTCCAGCAATCGCCTGACAAGGTAAGCCAAGAGATCTTCATGCTCTCCTACTGGAGCGTATATTCGACACTGAATTTGCTCACCTTCTACGACTTGGTCATAAAGGGTATCACCCATACCGTGCAAACACTGGAATTCGAAACCGTCTTTATCGTCACCAGCCAATTCAATGATTACCGATGCCGTGTAAGCATTATGCGTGGCAAACTGAGGATACATGGTATCGCGGTAGGCCAATAAACGATTCGCGCAAGCGTGATACGACACATCCGTAGACGATTTGCGTGTAAAGACTGGAAACGAGTTCACCCCAGCTTGTTGAGTAAGCTTTATCTCAGTATCCCAGTATGCCCCTTTTACTAGTCGCACCATCATAGGACGGCCGACATCTACAGTGAGGTCTCGCAACCATTCAATCACATGCAGTGCACGCTTTTGGTAGGCTTGAACCGCTAAACCAAATCCAGTCCAACCGTCGAGATCGGGGTCGCGAAATACCATTTCGATAATATCTAAAGAAATATCGAGTCGGTCAGCTTCTTCAGCATCAACGGTTAGGCCAATATCATGGGCTTTTGCGAGTAAACACAGTTTTTTAAGTCGAGGAGGCAACTCTTCGAGTACGCGTTCGCGATGCAGAAATTCGTAACGAGGGTGAATAGCCGATAACTTTACTGAAATCCCTGGCGAACGTTTAGGACCTCTACCCGCTGCCGCTTTGCCAATCACACTTATCGCTTTGACATAGGATTCATAATAACGGTCGGCGTCGTCCATTGTACGGGCCCCTTCGCCCAACATATCATAAGAATAGACGTAGCCCTTTTGCTCTTTTTGCTGCGCTCTATCGACCGCCGCTTCTATGGTTTCACCCATGACAAATTGGCGTCCCATGACCTTCATAGCAATGTTCATTGCGCGACGGATAACGGGTTCACCCAAGCGGCCCAAGGTTTTCTTCAACAACCCGAATTGCTCGCTTTTACGCTCATCAGCGTAATTAACCATATTGCCGGTAAACAGTAAGCCCCATGCAGACGCATTCACAAACAAAGACTCAGAGTTGCCTAAATGCGGTGCCCACTGGCCGCGAGATAGCTTGTCGCGAATCAGCTCTTCTTGATTTGCTTTGTCTGGTACCCGCAGAAGTGCTTCAGCCAAGCACATCAAGACGACACCTTCAGACGTAGAAAGTGAAAACTCATTGAGTAGTGCATCTACCCCGCCGTGACCATCTTGCTCTCGACGAATTTGCAGCACCATTCGCCTTGCTCTCTCCCATGCGCGACTTCGAGCGCCTGGGTTAACTTCAGCCAACGGTAAAATACTATTGATCGCTTCAGATTCACTGATGCGGTAAAAATCGCGAATGCGCTGACGCAGTGGATGCGTACTGTAACTGTCGTTTTTGATTAACATTGCTACCCTTCACTATAACGAGCTGCGAAAAGCACTGTAAAAACAGCACCTTATTTGTATTTATTAATTCCTACAACACGCGTACTTAGGCGTTATTATTGTTTTTTCGCGCCACCATACCGCCAAATATTCACAGACGCTAGACGGACCACCAAAATCAATTACACAAACTGTCAACCAACGCGTGCATTTATTCCTTGTGGCAGTGATACTTTATCTCCTAAAATTTGCGAAACACTTAATGGAGTGAAACATGGAAAATCGCAAAGGGTTGCAAAAGCGCTACATTCTATTGGCCGTTATTCTTCTACCAATCGTTTTATATTGGTTGTTCGCCAATTCGTTAATTAAAGCCTTCCTACAAAAACAACTAAGCCAAAGCCACGGAGCGGAAGTTAACATTGC